>NZ_JANPCD010000001.1:0-1605 GCF_031430775.1 Sandarakinorhabdus sp.
GCTGGCGTTCAACTGGGCAAGGGCGATGGACAGGCGGGTGGTCATGTCCCGGTCTTTACGGCGTATCGGCGGCGGGGGCCAGACGGGTGCGACCCGTCAGCGCCATGGCGGTTTTCAACTCGGCATGCAGCAGCGCCAGCACATGGGCGACCCCGGCCTCCCCGCGTGCCCCCAGCGCCCATGCCCATGGCCGCCCGACCATGACGGCGCTGGCCCCGAGCGCCACATAGCGCAGCACATCCAGACCGGAGCGCACACCGCCATCGGCCAGCACCGGAATGCTGCCGCCCAGCCGGTCGAGAATCGCCGGCAGCGCCCGCACCGCCGAGATGGCGCCATCAAGCTGCCGCCCGCCATGATTGGAAACGACGATCGCATCGGCGCCGTGTTGCGCCGCCAGCGCCGCGTCATCGGGATGCAGGATCCCCTTGACGATCAGCGGCCCCGGCCAGCGCGCCCGTACCCAGGCCAGCCGGCTCCAGTCGGCGCCGGCATCGAAATTGCGGCCGATCCAGCCCAGATAATCCGAAAGCGGCGCGCGGGCGCCGACCAGCCCGGCAAGATTGCCCATGGCGATGGGCCGACCACGGACACCGACATCCCAGGCCCAGCGCGGGCGGGACGCCACCTGCGCGGCGCGGTGCAGCCAGCCGGCAAGGCCAGGCGCACCCGTCAGGCTGGAGCGAACATCGCGGTAACGCGCGCCCGGTGTCGGCAGGTCGACAGTCAAGACAAGCGCAGGGGCGGCCTGCGCGATCGCCTCGTCGATCATGGCGGCCACGGCACCGGAATCGCGCACCAGATACAGCTGGAACCAGGGCGGCGTGACGGCGGCGGCGACTTCGGCCAATGGGCAGACCGATACCGTGGAAAGCGTGAAGGGCACGCCAGCGGCATGCGCAGCACGGGCGGCCTGCACTTCGCCCCGCCGGGCATGCAGGCCGCCGAGCCCGACCGGCGCCAGGATGACCGGCATGGCCAAGGCCTGCCCAAGCAGCGTGATGGCGGTGTCGATGCGCGACACATCGACAAGCACGCGCTGATCAAGGTGGATGGCGGCAAGGTCGGCAATATTGGCAGCAAGCGTGGATTCGCCATAGCTGCCGCCATCGACATAATCGAACAGGAATCGCGGCACGCGCGCACGGCTGAGCGCGCGGTAATCGGCGATGCTGGCGGGTTTCACGGCGCCGTCTTTGCCTTTTCGCGCGCCACCTGATCGGCAACGGACTTCAGCAACGCCGGCGCATCAAAGACGATGGCGTCGCGGATGGTCCAGCGAATGCCGCCGACGCGCACGGTTTTTTGGGTGGCCTCGTCCAGCTTTTCAAAGCCGGTGCCGTATAGTGTCTTGAGGTTGTGCAGCGGGTTTTCCGGCGTGATGACCAGATCGGCGCGCATGCCGACGCGGATCAACCCGAAATCAGGCGCGCGGCCCCGCGGTTCCTCCAGGGTCGTGGCGCCGTTGATCGTGGCGCTCTGGATGACTTCCAGCGGCGCAAAACCGGCTTCGCGCAGCAATTCCAGTTCGAGGATATAGCCAAAACCCCAGGTCTGCCAGATGAAGCCGGGGTCGCTGCCGGTGGTGACACGCCCTCCCATATT
>NZ_JANPCD010000002.1:0-20656 GCF_031430775.1 Sandarakinorhabdus sp.
CTATCAGGGCGCCGTTACTGCCCGTGGGGCAACCTGCCGATCCGGCGCGGAGACTGGAATGCGACTGAAGATTAAGGCGATGACATTGGCGTTGACGGCATTGTTGCCGCTGCCGCTGCATTCCCCCGAGGCATTGGCCCAGGAAGCACCGGCAGAAGCGGGCTTTTCGGCTGGAGATTTGCCCGAAATGGCGCTGATGGGCGTTTCGGACCCCGCGCTGCGCAAGGCGCAGGCGATCGTCAACGGTGATGTCATCACCGATACCGACATCGACCAGCGGCTGAACCTTGTCGTCGCAGCCAACGGCGGCAAGATTTCGGAGGAGGAACGCACGCGCCTTCGCCTTCAGGTGCTGCGCAACCTCATCGATGAAAAACTCCAGATCCAGGAAGCGGCCAGCAACGACATCCGCATCAGCGATGCCGAGGTCGCCCGCTCGTTCGAGCGCATCGCCCAGAATTTCAAGCGCAATCCGGCCGGCTTCGAGGCTTATCTGCGCGAAGCGGGATCGTCGCCCAATTCCATCAAGGCCCAGATCAGGGGCGAACTGGCCTGGAGCCGTGTGCTGCGCCGCAAGGTCGAACCGCTGGTCAACGTCGGCGACGACGAGGTCGAGCAGGTCATTGCCAAGCTGAACGCAGCCAAGGGCAAGGACGAGTTTCATGTCGGCGAAATCTTCCTGTCCGCAACGCCGGAAACCCGCGACCAGGTGATGAATGATGCTGCCCGCATTGTTGGCCAGATTCGCGGTGGTGCCAGCTTCGTGGCCTATGCCCGTCAGTTTTCCGAAGCCTCCACCGCCGGACTTGGCGGCGATCTTGGCTGGGTGCGCGCCGAACAGCTCAATGACGCAGTGTCGCCGGCTGTTGCCCAGCTGGAGCCGGGCCAGGTCACCGATCCCGTGCCCTTGACTGGCGGCGTCGCCATCATGGCGCTGATCGAAAAGCGTCAGGTGCTGTCGGCCGATCCGACGCTGGCCGTGCTCAGTCTCAAGCAGATTACCGTGCCGTTGCAGCCGGGCACCACCGAAGCACAGGCCCGTTCCAAGGTGACCGAGGTGCAGGCGCTCACCAGCAACATGGGCGGTTGCGGACGGGTGGAAGAAATCGGCAAGCAACTCGGCGCCGATGTGGCGTCCAACGATGCCATCCGCATGAAAGATCTGCCCGCACCGTTGCAGGCGCTGATGGGCAAGATGTCGATCGGCGAAGCGACGCCGCCGTTCGGCTCGGCCAATGAAGGGCTGCGCGTGCTGGTGCTGTGCGGCCGTGACGACAGCGCGGTGCAGGCCAAGGCGCCGGACTTCAACGAGATTTTTGCACAGATGAATGATCAGCGCGTCAACATGCGCGCCCGGCGTTACCTGCGCGATCTCAGGCGCGACGCCATCGTCGATTATCGCTGATGCTGCCGCCGCTGGCCGTTTCCATCGGCGATCCTGCCGGTATCGGCCCTGAAATCGTTGCGCGCGCCTGGGCTGCCCGCAATACCGAGCGCTTGCCGCCATTTTTTGCAGTCGGCGACCGGCGCGCGATCGCCGCTGTATGGGATGGCCCCGTCGAAGTGTTGTCGGTCCCGGGCGATGCAGCGGCCGTTTTCGACCGGGCGCTGCCGCTGGTGCAGGTCGATGATCCCGGCGAGATCGTGCCCGGCGACGCCAATCTGGCCGGCGCGCGGTGTGCTCTCGACAGCCTCGAACTGGCGGTCGGATTGACACGCGGTGGTTTTGCCAGCGGCATTGTCACCGGTCCGGTCAGCAAGGCGCAACTCTATGCCATCGGTTTCAACTATCCCGGACAGACCGAATTCGTTGCAGAACGCTGCGGGATTGCAGCGGCCAATGCCGTCATGATGCTGGCTGGGCCGAGCCTTCGGACGGTCCCTGCCACCGTGCACACGCCGCTTGCCGATGTGCCGCGCCTGCTTACCACCGAATTGCTCGTCAACAAGGCGCGCATTACCGCCAAGGCATTGTGCCGCGATTTTGGCCTGGTTCGCCCGCGGCTGGTCTTTGCCGGACTCAACCCGCACGCCGGTGAAAGCGGCACGCTGGGCCGTGAGGAGGTTGACATCATCCAGCCAGCCATGGCGGCACTGGTGCTGGAGGACATCGATGTGCGCGGGCCGTTTGCCGCCGACACATTGTTCCATGCCGATGCGCGCGCGACCTATGATGTCGCCATCTGCATGTATCACGATCAGGCACTTATCCCGCTGAAAACCCTGCACTTCGAAGATGGTGTCAATGTCACGCTGGGCCTGCCGGTCGTCCGCACCTCGCCGGACCATGGTACGGCATTCGGTATTGCCGGCCGCGGCCTCGCCGATTGCCGTGCGATGATCGCTGCCATCCGCATGGCCGGTGAATGTGCCGCGCGCCGGGCTATGGCCGCCCATGCTGTCTGATCTTCCGCCACTGCGCTCCGTTATCGCAAGCCACGGCCTTGCTGCCAAGAAATCGCTGGGGCAGAATTTCCTGCTCGATACCAATTTGCTGGACCGTATTGCGCGGGTTGCCGGCCCATTGGAGGGAGAAACTGTTTATGAAATCGGCCCCGGCCCCGGCGGCCTGACCCGCGCGTTGCTGCGTGCCGGCGCCCGTGTCGTGGCTGTCGAGCGTGATGACCGGGCCTTGCCGGCGCTGGCGGAACTATCGGATGCCGCGCCGGGCCGCCTCACCGTGATCGGCGGCGACGCCAAGGCCGTCGATGGCGAGGCGCTGGCCGGTCGCGGCGCCCATATCGTTGCCAACCTGCCCTATAACATCGGCACCGCGCTGCTCACGGGCTGGCTGACCAGCGAGACATGGCCGCCATGGTGGGCCAGCCTGACCCTGATGTTCCAAAAGGAAGTCGCCGACCGCATCGTGGCCGCGCCGGGCAGCGATGCCTATGGCCGGCTTGCCGTGCTGTCCCAGTGGCGCACAAAACCGACGATCGCCCTGACCTTGCCGCCGCGCGCCTTTGTGCCGCCGCCCAAGGTGTCATCGGCCGTGGTCCATTTCCGGCCCGACACGCCCATGTCAGCGGCGCTTCCGGCCCGCTTGGGCGCTCTGACCGCTGCTGCCTTTGGCCAACGGCGCAAGATGCTGCGCGCCAGCCTGCGCGGCCTGCCAGGCGCGCTCGATGCGATGATCGCACAGGGCATCAGCCCTGAGGCGCGCGCCGAAACCGTTCCTGTCGAAGCCTTTGCAAGGGCTGCGGCGCTACTCTGAGTGCGAAGGGTGTCAGTTGCGGGCTGTGGCGGGCTTGGCCGGCGCGGCGCTGGCAGTCGCAGCCGCAGCAATCGCGGTCTGCAGGCGCTTGGCCTCGGGGCAATCGGCCTTGCACAGTGCCTTGATGCGCGCGAGGTTGATCTGGGCGCGGGCGGTTGCGCCGCGCGCAATCAGGGCCTTGCCCTGCCCTTCCAGCGCGGCCAGATCGGACGGGTTGATCAGCAGCGCTTCACGGTAAAAACGCACGGCCTTGCCCGGCAGCCCGAGTTTTTCATAGCTGTGGGCCAGCCCGGTAAAGGCCCCGACGTTGCGAGGGTCGCTCGCAAGCGCTGCTTCAAAGGCATCGATTGCAGCCGAGGCATCGCCGCGCAGCAACGCCGCCTGCCCTTCGCCGCCAAGCCGCACCGAAAGCGGTTTCAGGGCATCATCTCGCGGCGCGGCGCCGACAGCCATGGATGCAGCAGCTCCGGCAACCAGAAGGATCAAGGGCAAGGCAACGCGAACACGCATATCGGACTCCGGAAACGTTGTCCGATACGCTAGCAGGTCAAACGCGCGCTTGCGATGAAAAACCCGTCGCATCCCTCGGCCCCCGGCAACAGCACACGGGCAGTTACGGGCGCGTCATCGCCGGGGATGCACATCGGCAAGGGCGCAAATTCCGGGTGATGGGCATGGAACGCCGCAATCCGGTCCTCGCCCTCCTCCATCAGCACGGAGCAAGTGACAAACACCAGACGGCCGCCGGGTCGCAGCAGGCTGGCGGCAATGTCCAGCAGCCGGTCCTGCTCCTCCATCAGGCGTTCGAGCCGCTTTGGTGTCAGCCGCCAACGGCTTTCGGGGTTGCGGCGCCAGGTGCCGCTGCCCGAGCACGGCGCATCGACCAGAACCGCATCCATGGTGCCGGCAATGTCGGCAAGATGCTCCATCTCGCGCCGTGGATTCATCTCCCGCACGTCGGCGATGGTCACGCCGGCCCGCACAAGGCGCGGCGCCATCGCCGTCAAGCGGCCGCGATCAATGTCGCAGGCCACCAGCAGGCCCTGGTTGTCCATGTCCGCTGCCAGCGCCAGCGTCTTGCCGCCGGCACCGGCGCACAGGTCGACGATACGCTCACCGGGCGCGGCCGCCAGTGCCAGGGCGGCAAGCTGCGAGCCTTCGTCCTGCACATCGAGCGCGCCCGCCTGCGAGGCGGCCAGCGCCTCGATATCGATGCCTACAGGCGCGCTGAGGCCCATTGGCGCGCGCATGGTGGGCACCAATTCGGGATGCTGCGCCATCACCTCTTCGCGGCTGGCCTTCAGGCGGTTCACTCGCAAGTCCAGCCGCGCCCGGCTGAGCAGCGCGTCGGCGCCGGCCAGATCGGCACCGAATCGGCGTTTCAGCCGCGGCCCGAGCCAGAGCGGCGCCAATCCGGCCTTTCCGGCAGGTTCGCCGTGCACCAAAGCCGCAGGGCCATGGCCGCCCGCACCGAACGACGCCAGCAAATCCGGCGCATGAATACGGGCATGACCGATTAGCGCGGCGCGGCCAGTCGGCGGCACTTCGCCGGTGCTGCGGATCACATCATAGATCAGATCGCGCACCGCGCGCCGGTCCTTGGAACCGGCATAGCGCCGGGCGGCGAAATACCGCTGGATCAGCGTGTCGGCGGCGGCGCCCCCCTGTTCGGCGGCGATGATGATCTGGTCAAGGCATTCGATCGCGGCCTGGATGCGCGCTGCGGGCGTCACGAACTGGTCGGATAGTTGGGGGCTTCACGCGTGATCGTCACGTCGTGGACATGGCTTTCGCGAAGACCCGCATTGGTGATGCGAATGAATTCGGCGCGGCTGCGGAATTCATCCAGCGTGGCGGCGCCGGTATAGCCCATCGCAGCCTTCACCCCGCCGACAAGCTGGTGCAGCACATTGGATGCCGGCCCCTTGAAGGGCACCTGTCCTTCGATGCCTTCGGGAACCAGTTTCAGCTCGTCCTTGATGTCCTGCTGGAAATACCGGTCGGCGCTGCCGCGCGCCATGGCGCCCACCGACCCCATGCCGCGATAGGCCTTGTAGCTGCGGCCCTGCCACATGAACGTGTCGCCCGGCGCCTCGGCCGTGCCCGCTAGCAGGCTGCCGACCATCACGGCCGCTGCTCCTGCCGCCAGCGCCTTGGCAACATCGCCCGATGTGCGCAGGCCGCCATCGGCAATCACCGGCACTCCGAGTTTGGACGCGGCTTCGGCGGTATCGATGATTGCGGTCAAATGCGGCACGCCGACACCGGCAACAACGCGCGTCGTGCAGATCGAACCCGGGCCGATGCCGACCTTGATGCCATCGGCGCCGGCATCGATCAGTGCGCGCGCGGCATCGGCCGTGGCGACATTTCCGGCAATCACTTGGGCATTGTTCGACAGCCGCTTGATACGGGCAACCGCCTCGGCAACCCGGTCGCTGTGGCCATGTGCGGTGTCTACGACGATCAGGTCGCATTCGGCATCGAGCAGCGCTTCGGTGCGCTCGAACCCGGCGTCGCCAACCGTTGTGGCAGCGGCCACGCGCAGCCGGCCTGCGCCGTCCATCGTGGCGTTGGGATAGTTCACCGCCCGGGTGATATCCTTCATGGTGATAAGCCCAATGCAATGGTTGTCGTCATCGACCACCAACAGCTTCTCGATACGGTGCGCATGCAGCAGCGCCCGCGCTTCGGCTTCGCTGGCCCCGGCACGCACGGTGACGAGGTTTTCGCGGGTCATCAGCTCGGCAATCGGCTGGTTTTCATTGTCGGCAAAGCGCAGGTCGCGGTTGGTGACAATGCCGACAAGCCGGCCCGGCGCGCCGTCCTTGCCGATGCGTTCGACCACGGGAAAGCCGGAAATGCCATGGCTGGCCATCAGTGCGCGTGCATCGCCCAGCGTCTGGTCGGGCGTCAGCGTCACGGGATTGACGACCATGCCGCTTTCGAAGCGTTTGACCTGCCGCACGGCCAGTGACTGTTCGGCAACGGTAAGATTGCGGTGCAACACACCGATGCCGCCGTTTTGCGCCATGACAATCGCCATTTCTGCTTCGGTCACGGTGTCCATCGCCGATGACAGGATCGGGATGCCAAGGGTGATGCCGCGCGTCACCCGTGTCGCGGTGTTCGCCATGCTGGGGAGGACGGCGGATGCGGCTGGCACCAGCAGCACGTCATCAAAAGTAAGGCCGAGGCGAATGTCCATGGGTGACTCCGGTTGCGAGTCGCGTCGTCTTACGGACCTATGCCCCCAAAGGAAAGGGCCCACCGCAGCGCGGCAGGCCCTTGCCCGTCGGTCAAAGTGCCTCAGCCCTTGGCGCCGTCCAGCCAGGCCAGCCAATATTGGGCAATCGCATCGCGCGGCGTGGAGCCGGTCAGGCCCTGCATTGCGGCCTTGGCACCGGCTGCATCGCCGCTGCGTGCCAGGGAGGCGCCAAGCCGAAGATTGACCAGGGTCTGGTCGGCAAGCGCATTGCCGACAGCCATCTTGTAGAGCGTAGCGGCCTTGGCGAAATCACCATAGCCGTAATATGCATCGGCGGTGGCAACCGCGAGCTTGGCATTGCCCTTGATTTCCTTTTCCAGCCCCGGCAGCGAGGCACGATCCGCCTTGACCTTGGAATCCACCGACTTCATCAATTCGATGACAATCGGCTTGGTGGGGTTGAGCATTTTCTTCGCAATGCCTTCGTTCAGCGCCCATTGCGCTTCACCCGGAAAACCGCGCCCCAGCGAGGTATCGGCATATTCGATGAAATCACGCTCGCCGTTCAAGGAACCGGTCGCAGCCTGCAAGCGCAGGAAATCCACCTGGGTCTGTTCGTCGATCCGGGGATAGCTGTCCTGCAAGATCACAATGGCATCGCGCCAGTTCACCGGGTTGGGATAGGCCCGCAGCAACGCCAAAGAGGCGCCGCGCACATGCGTCGTCAGCTTTGCGTCATAGGCAATACCCAGCGCCCGGCGATACCAGCTTTCGGGCACAACGGCGCCGCTGGCCTTTTGCACAGCGATTGCCTTGCCGATCGTGTCCACGGCCTTGGCGGTCTGGCGCTGCGATTGATAGAGTTCGGCAAGGCCGACAATATTGTCAGCGTTGTTCGGTTCAAGCGCGAGGAGCTCCTCATAACGCTTTGTTGCAGTGATATAGTCCTTGTTCTCAAGCGCCACCGACCCGATGTAACGCACGAACTTCACCTTGTCGGCTTCGGGCACCATGCCACTGTCGATCATCACGGCCAGCGCCTTGACGGACATCGCCTTGTCACCAAGCGCCTGCGCCGAATTCAGCCGCAGCCGGGCGATCCAGAAGCCATCCTCGTTGGTCTTGTCGGGGATGGCATCGGTGGTATCCAGCAGCGCCAGCGCACCGGCATCATTCTTTGCGGCTTGCAGCTTCTGCACTTCGCCCAGGACCTTTTGCACCGGCTTGGACAATTTCGGCGGCTTGGGCGCGTCGGCCTTGGCGGCTTCGGGCTTTTTCTGGGCCAATGCCGGCCCTGCGATGGCCAGCGATGCACCGGCCAGCATGGCGGCAACCAACTTCAAACCAAATTTTGTCATCACGATGAACCTCCCGGAAATTTTGCCCGAACCAAAATTTTTCCCGAAAATGGCTAGGCTGTGCCTGTCAACTCGTCAACAGCCCTGCACCTCGGCAGGCCATGGCTTTGGGGTGTTGCCCGTGAATGAAGGTTGAACCTGAACAGTGCGGCCGCAGTCAGTTTATGGCTGCGGCTTGCCCGTGGGCGCGGTGCCTGCCGACGACATTGTGTCGGTGGACGTCATGGTGTCGGCTGCCGGTGGTTCCTCCGGCGCCCGTGGTTTTTTGGGACCGCATCCGGCCAGAATGAGGCCGCATGCCAGGGTCACGGCAATTCGCATTCACGCTTCCTCCTGCTTGCCCAAGCATAGGCCTTGCCGCTGCACTTGCGAAGCGGGGACTTCGAGGCCAGAACATGACGATGCTGACGCCGCCCTTCCCGCCACTTTTCAGCCGATTGTGGATTGCAGCGCTGGCCGCAGGTATCGCTTATTTGCCAATTGCGTCGATCACCGGCGGCACGGCTGTAGTCGCAGCCAAGGGCGCGATGCTGGTCATTCTGGCCATGGCAGCGCTGGCGCTGCGCGTGCCGGGCGCCGGCTGGCTGGCGGTCATAATGGCCGCCGGTGCGGCTGGCGACATGCTGCTGGCAGTGCCGGGCGGGTTTATGATCGGCGCGATTGCCTTTGCGCTGGGCCATGTGGTCGCCATCATGTTCTACATGCGCCGGCGCGCCGCCAGCACGGTTTCGCGTCGGCTTATCGCGGCGGCGCTCATCGGATATGGCCTGGCCATGCCGGCACTGGTGACCCCGGCTGGTACGCCCATAGGGCTCGTCATGGTTTATGCCGTGCTGCTTTGCGGCATGGCGGCCAGCCTGTGGCTCAGCAGCCTGCCGCGTGTGGCTTTTGCCGGTGCCTTGTTGTTCGTGCTGTCCGACACATTGCTGGTCATGCGCATGGGCGGCACGCTGGTCGGCACTGCCGCAGCGCATGGCGCCATGGTCTGGCTCAGCTATGCAGCTGGCCAGGCGTTGATCTGCCTTGGTGTCGCGCGCGGGCTACTTGCGGAACGATAGGCGCGGGTTACTCGCCGATCAGTCGGCCGGCTGTTCCCCGTCCTGAATCGCGTCCGGCTCCGGAGCAACCTCGGCCTGCAACGTATCTTCTTCGGCAATATCGTCGGTCACGATCAGCGCTGCCGAAACCACATGTTCGTCATCGGCAACCTTGAACAGCGTCACGCCCTGCGCGCTGCGGCCCATGATGCGGATGTCGCTGGCCCGCAGCCGGATCAGCTTGGCCTGGTCGGTGACCATCATCAACTCGTCCTGGTCGCGCGCCGTGAAGCTTGCGACGACATCGCCGTTGCGATCGCTTTCGGCAATGTTGCGGATGCCCTGCCCGCCGCGCCCGGATTGGCGATACTCGAACGCGCTCGACCGTTTGCCAAAGCCATTGTTGGTCAGCGTCAGGATGAACTCTTCGCCGGCGACAAACTGCGCCATGCGCGTTTCGGACAAGGCGCGCTCACCGGGCTCGTTCTTCCAGGGCGCGGATTTGAGATAATCCTCGCGCTCCTGCGGGCTGGCGCCAAAGGCCTTGAGGATCGACATGGAGATGACTTCGTCGCCGCCGTTCAGCGTCATGCCGCGCACGCCGGTCGATGTGCGGGACACGAACTCGCGCACATCGGTGACGGCAAACCGAATGGCCTTGCCGCTCTTGGCCGCGAGGAACACGTCATCGGCCTCGTCGCACAGCGCCACACCGATCAGCCGGTCCTCATCCCCATCCTCGAAACGGATGGCGAGTTTGCCGGCGGTCGGCACATTGGTGAATGCATCCATGGCGTTGCGGCGAACCGAGCCATGCGCGGTGGCGAACATGACATGCAGACGGCTCCACTGGCTCTCGTCTTCCGGCAGCACCAGCACCGTGGTGATTTTCTCGCCTTCGCCCAGCGGCAGCAGGTTGTTCAAGGATCGACCCTTGGCCTGCGGGTTGCCCAGCGGCAGTTTCCAGACCTTGCGGCGATAGACCTTGCCGGCCGACGAAAAGAACAGCACCGGGTTGTGCGTAGATGTGACGAACAAATTGGTGATGGCGTCCTCGTCCTTGGTCGCCATGGCGTTGCGGCCCTTGCCGCCGCGATTCTGGGCGCGATATTCGGCCAGCGGCACGCGCTTGATCCAGCCCGACATGGTGACGGTCACCACCATATCCTCGACTTCGATCAGGTCCTCGTCATCCAGATCGTCGCCCGCCGCCACGATCTCGGACCGGCGCTTGGATTGGAACAGGCTGGCCACTTCCTCGATTTCGGCGCGCAGCACGGCATAAAGCATGACCCGGTCGCCGAGGATTTCGAGAAGCCCGGCAATGCTGCCGGCCAGTTCAGCCAGCTCGCTGCCGATTTCGTCACGGCCCAGCGCCGTCAGCTTGGCAAGCCGAAGCTCCAGGATGGCGCGTACCTGCGCCTCCGACAGGCGGATCGTTGCGGCATCGGCATCAACACTGCCGGCCTCGACCAGCGCCAGATAGGGCCGGATTTCATCGGCATCCCAGTCGCGCGCCATCAGCGTGTCGCGCGCGGCGGCCGGGCTGGCGGCGGCGCGGATGGTGCGCACCACTTCATCAAGATTGGCCACAGCGATGACGAGGCCAATCAGCAGATGGGCGCGGTCGCGCGCCTTGGCCAGCTCGAACTTGGACCGGCGGGTGATGACTTCCTCGCGGAATTCGACAAACGCCTTGATGATGTCTTTCAGGCCCATCAATTCTGGCCGGCCACCGCGAATCGCCAGCATGTTGATGGCAAAGCTCTGCTGCGCCGGGGTGTGGCGATAGACCTGGTTGAGCACGACTTCGGGCGTCGCGTCGCGCTTGAGCTCCATGACGATCCGCACGCCTTCGCGGTTGGATTCGTCGCGCAGGTCGGACACGCCTTCGATGCGCTTGTCCTTGACCGCTTCGGCAATCTTTTCGACCAGCGCGTTCTTGCCCTGCTGGAAGGGAATTTCGGTCAACACGAGGCTGCGCTTGTCGCCGCGCCCTTCCTCGACGATGTGGCGTGACCGCATGATGATGCTGCCCCGGCCCGTCTCATAGGCCTGGCGGAGCTGCGATGTGCCGACGATCAGCGCGCCGGTGGGGAAATCCGGTGCCGGCAGATGCTGCATCAGGTCTTCGACACTGATCAGCGGATTGTCGAGCCAAGCGCGCACGGCATCGACGACTTCGCCCAGATTGTGCGGCGGAATATTGGTCGCCATGCCGACGGCAATGCCGCCGGCGCCATTGACCAGCAGATTGGGGAACCGCGCCGGCAGCACCGCCGGTTCGCGTTCCGAGCCATCGTATTTGGGTATGAAATCGACGGTATCGCGCTCGATATCGGCCAGCAGGCTTTCGGCGGTCTTGGCCAGACGCGCCTCGGTGTAGCGCATGGCAGCAGGCGCATCCGGGTCCATCGAGCCGAAATTGCCCTGACCGTCGAGCAGCGGCAGCCGCATCGACCAATCCTGCGTCATGCGCGCCAAGGCGTCATAGATCGCGCTGTCGCCGTGCGGATGATATTTGCCCATCACGTCGCCGACGATGCGGGCGGACTTGCGATAGGGCTTGCCGGCGGTGAAGCCGTTCTCGAAACTGCCCCACAAAATCCGGCGATGCACCGGCTTCAGGCCATCGCGCACATCGGGCAACGCACGCGCCACAATGACCGACATCGCATAGTCGAGGAACGACGTGCGCATTTCGGTGACGATGGAAATCGGCTGAATATCGGGCGTGCCGGCCGAAGGCGGCGAAGTGGTGGAATCCATGGGGTTTTTTCAGGCCTGATCAGGGGGTGTCATTTGCCTGTCATGTCTAGGGCAAGGAAGGGCAAAAGGCCAGAAAAAGTGGCGCTGATCCGGCGGGTTCGTGAACAGACGGACAATGGGCAAAAAGCCCATCTGCCTCTGTCGACTACTCCGCCGCGATCGCCGCCGGCACCTGCACGAACCCCTGCCGCCGCGCGATGCGCGCTTCGATTTCGGGGCGGAAATGGCGGATCAGGCCCTGGATCGGCCAGGCTGCGGCATCGCCCAGCGCGCAGATGGTATGGCCCTCGATCTCGGTGGTCACATCCAGCAGCAGGTCGATTTCATGCGGCTCGGCATCGCCGGTCACCAGCCGCTGCATGACGCGCCACATCCAGCCGGTGCCTTCGCGGCACGGCGTGCACTGGCCGCAGCTTTCGTGCTTGTAGAAGTAGCTCAGACGCGCAATTGCCCGCACGATGTCGGTGGATTTGTCCATGACGATGACCGCCGCCGTGCCAAGGCCCGATTTCAGGTCGCGCAGGGCATCGAAATCCATCGGGCAATCGATGATCTGATGGGCCGGCACCAGCGGCACCGATGACCCGCCGGGGATGACCGCCAGCAGATTGTCCCAGCCACCGCGAATGCCGCCGCAATGCGTCTCGATCAGTTCGCGGAACGGCACGCTCATCGCCTCCTCGACGACGCAGGGCGTGTTCACATGCCCCGAAATCTGGAACAGCTTGGTGCCCTGGTTCTTGTCGCGGCCGATGCCGGCAAACCACGCCGCGCCGCGCCGCAGGATGGTCGGCACCACCGCGATGCTCTCGACATTGTTGACGGTGGTCGGGTTGCCATACAGGCCGGCGCCGGCCGGAAACGGCGGCTTGAGGCGCGGCTGGCCCTTTTTGCCCTCAAGGCTTTCGATCATCGCGGTTTCTTCGCCGCAGATATAGGCGCCGGCACCGCGGTGCACGACGACGTCGAAATCATAGCCCGAACCACAGGCATTGTTGCCGACCAGCCCGGCGGCATAAGCCTCTTGCACGGCCTGCATCAGCACCTGCGCCTCGCGGACATATTCGCCGCGAATATAGATGAAGGCGGCGCGGGCGCGCATGGCAAAGCCGGCAATCAGCGCGCCTTCGATCAGCTTGTGCGGATCGTGGCGGATGATCTCGCGGTCCTTGCAGCTTCCCGGCTCGGATTCATCGGCGTTGACCACCAGATAACTGGGCCGCGCCGGATTGGGCGTCTTGGGCATGAAGCTCCACTTCATGCCGGTCGGGAACCCTGCCCCGCCGCGCCCGCGCAGGCCGCTGGCCTTGATGGCGTCGATGATGGCATCGGGGCCGGGCGCCAGCAGCGCGCGCGTGTCTTCCCAATCGCCGCGCGTGCGCGCCGCGCCCAGCGTCCATGGCTGGAAGCCGTAGAGGTTGGTGAAGATGCGATCTTTATCAGCGAGCATGACTGGTCACTTCTGCTTTTTTTTCTGCGCGATGGCCACCACCAGCAACATGCTTCCCACAACCAGAAGCGGTATGCCGGCCGTCACCAGTTGCTGACCCGTCTTGATCCCATACAGCATGATTCCGATGGCGATGATCTGCAGTAGAAATGAAAGGATGACGAGCGCAAGAAACGGCGATCTTTGCTGTGCGGCCATCAGCCGTTCTCCGCCAATTGCAGCAGCGTTGTAGGTCCGCCTTCGGGGCATGACGCCGTGCGGCCGATCTGGCTGCCGGGCTTTGGCGTTTCGCCGCGCTCCAGCATCTCCAGAATGGCCATCATGCTGGTGTGGGTCAGATCCTCGTAATTGTCGTCGTTGATCTGCACCATCGGCGCGTTGGCGCAGGCGCCCAGACATTCGACTTCGGTCAGGGTGAACAGGCCGCCATGGGTGACCCCGCCCTTTTTCAAGCCCTTGTCGGTGCAGGCCTTCATGACATCGTCCGAACCGCCCAGCATGCAAGGCGTCGTGCCGCAGACCTGGACATGGTAGCGGCCAACCGGCTTGAGATTGTACATGGTGTAGAAACTGGCGACTTCATAGGCGCGGATGTACGGCATGCCGATCCGGGCCGCGACAAACTCGATGACCGGCACCGGCAGCCAGGCGCTGCCCGTGCTATCGGCCATCTGACCCTGCGCCAGCCACAGCAAGGGCATGACGGCACTGGCCTGACGCCCTTCGGGATAAAGCGCAATAATGCGCGCGGCCTCGACGGCGTTTTCCGGCGTCCAGGCGAAACCTGCGCCACTGCTAGTGCTGGCCATCAGCGAATGAACTCCACGCGCGAGCACAGCCCGCCTTCGAAACTATATACGGACATGACCGGAAAAGGCGCTGCGTCAGGACCGCGCTGCACCATTTCATGCAACACGACGAATTCGCCGAGCACATGGCCGGACAGGATTTCGGCCCGATTGTGCGGAAATTCGGCAAACATTGTCTTGAGTCCGGCGCGCACGCCTTCGCGGCCCTGACGCAGCACGCTGCCGCGATAGCTCGCTTCGCAAGCATCCGCCGTCATCAGTGCGACATAGGCGTCGGCATCCTGCGCATTGTAATGCGCAATCATCGCTTCCGCGACGGCCAGAAAGTCACTCATTGTCGAACGATCAAGGCTTTGGCGGCGCCGCGCGCTGGCAGGACCGTGCCGCACGGCGCCGCAACACGCATCAGTTATCGAGCCGCGACAAATTCATTCGCAGCAGCATGAACACCAGGATGATAATCGATATCAGCACCAGGAAACTGCTGAACAGCCCCGGCTCACGCATGGTCGACAGCATGGCGAGCGCCAACAGAGCCAGCGAAATAAAGATGGATTCGTCGTTCAGAAACTTCACCGGTCTACCTCCCCAAAAACTATATCAAGACTGCCCAGGATGGCTGGAGCATCCGCAAGCATATGACCTTTGCACAAAAAATCCATCGCTTGAAGATGCGCCATGCCGGTCGCGCGCACATGGCAGCGCCACGGCTTGTTGGTGCCGTCGGCCACCATGAAGATGCCGAACTCGCCCTTGGGACTTTCGGTGGCGACATAGGCTTCGCCGGCCGGCACGTGCAGCCCTTCGGTGTAAAGCTTGAAATGATGGATCAGCGCCTCCATCGACCGCTTCATCTCGCCGCGTGACGGTGGACTGACCTTGCGGTCAAGCGTGGCGTGCGGGCCGGACGGCATCTGGTCGACGCATTGGCGGATAATCTTCAGGCTTTCGCGCATTTCGTCCATGCGGACCATGAACCGTGCGTAGCAATCGCCGTCGTCGGACACGATGACGTTGAAATCCATCTGGTCATACGCGTCATAGGGCTGCGACTTGCGCAAATCCCAGGCAACCCCGGACGCACGGATACACGGCCCGGTGAAGCCCCAGCGGATGGCGTCTTCCTTGGAAATCACGCCGATATCGACGTTGCGCTGCTTGAAGATGCGGTTGTCGGCAACGAGCCCCTGCATTTCATCCAGCACGCGCGGGAATTGTTCCGCCCAGGCCTTCACGTCGTCCAGCAGCCCTGCCGGCACATCCTGATGCACCCCGCCGGGCCGGAACCAGGCGGCATGGAAGCGCGCGCCGGACACGCGTTCATAGAATTCCAGCAGCTTCTCGCGTTCCTCGAACAGCCACAGGATCGGCGTCATTGCGCCAACATCAAGGGCATGCGCAGTGACGTTGAGAATATGGTTCAGGATGCGCGTGATTTCGGCAAACATCGTGCGCAGATATTTGGCTCGCGGCGGCACCGATATGCCCGCCAGTTTCTCGATGGCCAGCACATAGCTGTGCTCCATGCACATCGGGCTGACATAATCGAGGCGGTCCATATACGGCAGCGCCTGGAGATAGGTTTTATACTCGATCAGCTTTTCGGTGCCACGATGCAACAAGCCGATGTGCGGATCGCAGCGTTCGATGATTTCGCCGTCAAGCTCCAGCACCAACCGCAGCACGCCATGCGCCGCCGGATGTTGCGGGCCGAAGTTGATCATGTAGTTCTGGATGTCGTTGCCCTCCTTGGCGGGCAGCACATCGGCGGTATCGTCCTTGGTCCAGGCGATACCGGCGGGGGTGAGATCAGCCATTTGCCGGACCCTTCACTTGCGCCTTCTCATCGCCGGGCAGCACATAATCCGTGCCTTCCCAGGGCGAGAGGAAATCGAAGCTGCGGAAATCCTGCGCCAGCTTGACCGGTTCATAGACGACCCGCTTGTGTTCCTCGGAATAGCGCAGTTCGACATAGCCGCTGAGCGGGAAATCCTTGAGGAACGGATGCCCTTCAAAGCCATAATCGGTCAGGATACGGCGCAGATCCGGATTGCCGCTGAACAGC
Organism: Sandarakinorhabdus sp.; assembly: GCF_031430775.1. GTDB lineage: Bacteria > Pseudomonadota > Alphaproteobacteria > Sphingomonadales > Sphingomonadaceae > Sandarakinorhabdus. The sequence continues at coordinate 15,911 of NZ_JANPCD010000002.1, forward strand.
ACGCCATAGCAATCCCAGGTCTCGCGCTCATACCAGCCGGCATTGGGATAAAGTTCCGTAAGCGACGGCACGGCATGACGCGCATCGGTCGTTACCTTGACGCGCAGGCGCAGGTTCAGCGCCATCGACAGCAGGTGATAGACAACATCGAACCGCTCTGCGCGCTCGGGATAATCGACGCCGCAGATATCGATGAGCTGGTTCAGCCGCAGCGCCGGGTCGTCCCGCAATGCGGCAATGGCCGGGACCAGCGCGTCGCGATTGATGGTCACGGTCACTTCGCCGACATGGCTTGTCACGGCGGTGATCGCCTCGCCAAGCAACGCCCGCAGATGTGCTTCGATGCCCTCGATCCGGGCCATGACCGGCCAGCTGTCGCGGCCGAGTTCGGGGGAAACCAGCGTCGTCACTCAGCGCGAACCCATTCTAACGTTCAAACGTGCCGACGCGGCGGATTTTCCGCTGGAGCGCCAGAATCCCATACAGCAGTGCCTCGGCCGTCGGCGGGCAGCCGGGCACATAGATATCCACCGGCACGATGCGGTCGCAGCCGCGCACGACAGAATAGCTATAGTGATAATAGCCGCCGCCATTGGCGCAGCTGCCCATCGAGATCACGTAACGCGGCTCGGACATCTGGTCATAAACACGGCGCAGCGCCGGGGCCATCTTGTTGCACAGCGTACCCGCCACGATCATCACGTCCGACTGGCGCGGTGAGGCGCGCGGTGCCACGCCGAACCGCTCCAGGTCGTAGCGCGGCATGTTGGTGTGCATCATTTCAACGGCGCAGCACGCCAGCCCGAATGTCATCCACCATAACGAACCCGTGCGCGCCCAATGGAACAGGTCTTCTGTCGAGGCGACAAGGAAGCCCTTGTCAGCGACCTCCTGCGACAGGTCCGACAGGAACATGTCGCGGCTGCCTTCGGGCAGGATGATGCCGCCGGGCGAAGTGCCGGCAGGTGCGATCACTCCCATTCCAATGCTCCGACTTTCCATGCGTAGACCAGCCCGATGGCCAGTTCGCCCAGGAACTCCATCATCGCCCACCATGCCGGCTCCCCGCCCCAATGCAGCGACACCGCCCATGGAAACAGGAATGCTGCTTCGAGGTCGAAGACGATGAACAGGATGGCGACAAGGTAGAATTTCACATCGAACTTGCCGCGACTGTCGGAAAACGCCGGAAAGCCGCTTTCATATTCGGACAGCTTGACGGTGTCTGGCTTGGACGTCCCCGTGAGTTTCGACACAGCAATGGGCGCACTGACAAAAATCAGCGCGAACGCGGTGCCGACCGCCAGAAACAGCAGCACGGGAAGATATTCAGAAGCAATGGCCGACATGGACGGGCCTTGGTCTTTCCTGAGCGTTCGATGCCCGCGTCTCTAGGCGTCAAGCATCGCGCCGGCAACAATATTCCGGCCCGATCCGGTTCTCGGCGCGGTTTTTGGCCTGTGTCACGGCGCCTCAATCATCCTTGGGCGTATAGGCGAACGGGTCTGTCTCGCGCGGCTTGGTCGGCACCGGCCCGCGCGGCAGCGGCGTATCGGTGTTGGCCGCATTCCAAAGGAAGCTCGCCATGATGACGGCAGCCTGGCGCAGGTCATCGGCCCTGAGATGATCATAGGTGTCGATGTCGCTGTGATGGACACGGCTGTCGTAATCGAGCGGGTCCTGGATGAACTGGTAGGCCGGGATTCCCACCGCCTGCATGAAGACATGGTCGGTACCCTGGGTCTTGCTCGCGACCACGGCGCTGGCACCCATAGCATTGAAAGGCGACAGCCAGCTGCTGAAAATGCCTTCGACGCCCGTGTTGCCCTCGGTGTAGATGCCGCGGATCTTGCCGCTGCCATTGTCGAGGTTGAAATAGGCTTTCAAATCGGCGTGGCCGGGCCGCAGCGTGAGCGGCCATTGCCGCGACCAGAGGTAATATTCGGCTGAATCGCTCAGCGCCGCCTTGGCCGGATCGGCCGGCGGGCGGGTGGCGAGATGCTTTTCGATATAGGCCTGGCTGCCGAGCAGCGCCTGTTCCTCGCCGGCCCATAGCGCAAAGCGGATGGTGCGCTTTGGCTTGACGCCGAGCGAGGCGATGATGCGCGCCGCCTCCATCACCACAGCCGAACCGGCGCCATTGTCGGCAGCACCGTCTGCCGCCACCCAGCTATCGAGATGCGCGCCGGCCATGACATAGCCCGCCTTGGGGTTGCTGCCAGCGATGTCGGCGATCACGTTGTTGGCCCTGGTGTCAGCCTCGTGGAAGCTGACCTGCGTGTCCACTTCGATGGTGACCGGGGCGTCGCCTTTTGCCAGGCGCGCCAGCCGGCGATAATCCTCGGCTGCCATCTGCACGCCCGGCACCGCGCGCTTGTCGTTCATGTGATAGCCATAGCCTTCACCGGACACGAGCCCGCCATCGCGATACGACCGCGACACCCAGACAAGCGCGCCTTCCGCCTTGAGAAACGCATCGAGCCGCTTGGCAAAACCGCTGCTCCGATAGTCCTTTTCGGCGGCTTCGGCATTTTCCTTTGGCAGGTCGAAACTGTCGAGCTTGGCAATCTCCTCGCTCGACAGGCGCTGGAATGCCGGCTCCTTTGGCTCGCCCGACATGCCCGGCTGCGACACCAGCACGATACGGCCCCGCAGCTTGCCGCGCCATTCGTCGAAATCGCGGTCGCGGCGCATCGGCGCCACGATGATCGGCGCGGTAACCGTGCCCGGTGTCCCCGGCGTCCACGCCACCGGGATGACGCGCAGCGGCAGCACACGCGGAGCCGTCATGCGCACCGTCGCCTTGTCGATCGACCAGCCGCGCCCGAAATCAAAGGCTTCGAGGTGCACATTGGTGAGGCCCCAGGCCTTGAACCGGCCCTGGGTCCAGCTTTCGGCGGCCCGCATCTGCGGGGAATTGGTCATGCGCCCGCCGATGCGGTCGGTCAGATACTGGACAGTCTCCATGACTTCGCCGTGATGGATGCCGGTGTCGATGATGCGCGCGGTGATTGCCGCGTCGGGCGCATCGGACGCAAGCGCCGGCATGGTGGCGGCGAGTGCAAGCACGGCACAAAACATCAAACGCATGGTCATTTCCCCTCGAACAGTCCTAGCGCAGCGCGCCGGCCACCAATTTGTGCAGCTTTGACTGGATATTGCCGTTGCCTGCAACAATTTCCCGCCGGGCGACCATATCGTCCTTGCCCCGGAAGTCGCTGACAAAGCCGCCGGCTTCCTTGATCAGCAGGATGCCCGCCGCCACGTCCCAATGCGACAGGCCGGCCTCCCAGAAACCATCGAAGCGCCCAGCTGCGACCCACGCCATGTCGAGGCTGGCCGCGCCAAAGCGCCTGATGCCGGCAACTTCGGGCATCACGGCTTGCAGGACCGAGCCAAACTGGCCGCGGTCACCATGCCCCATATAGGGAATGCCGGTGGCGATGACGCATTCATTCAGGTCGCGGCGACCCGATACGCGCAGGCGCCGGTCAGATAGCCAGGCGCCCCTGCCCTTTTCGGCCCAGAAGCTTTCGCCGGTCAACGGCTGGTGAATCAGGCCGGCGACGACTTCGCCGTCCACCTCGGCAGCAATGGAAATGGCGAAATGCGGCATGCCGTGCAGGAAGTTGGTGGTGCCATCCAGTGGATCGACGATCCAGCGCGAGCGTGCGTCATTGCCGGTTTTTTCGCCGCCTTCCTCCAGCAGCAGTCCCCAATCGGGACGGGCGTGAGCCAGAACCTCGACCACGGCAGCTTCGGCGGCGCGATCGGCGTTCGACACGAAATCGGCCGGGCCTTTGCGGCTCACCTGCAAGGCGTCCACCTCGCCGAAATCGCGGCGCAGCTTGGGCGCCGCCTTACGGGCGGCCTTTTCCATGACGGTGATGAGCGAGCTATGGGCAACCATGCATATTTCCTTGGCCGGGCGAACAACGCGCGGCGCAGCAAGTGTCGGGACAGTGGCAAAGAACGCGCGTCGGTTAGACGTTTGCGCGGCTGTTGCCAACAGGCGACAGGAAATCCGTCAGCGTGCCTTTTTCAGATACGGCATGACATCGACGTTGCGATAGCCCGGGGTGAGGCCGGCGAAATGGCGAAGCCAGAAGCCATGACCGCCGCCATAAACGACCAGCACCCGGCTGCCGGGGCGTGCGACCTGCATCAATTTGCCGAAAATCTTGGCGTTGCGCAGATACCACATGGCGTTCAGGTCGGCCCCCGTCTGTGTTTCGCCATCACCGATCGGCAGCATGCCATAATAGCTGTCGTTGTTGCCCCAAAGATCGGCCAGATCATTCACCTGTAGCAGCAACTGACCGACAGTATGCGACCTTTGCGCGGCTTCGAACGACTTGACCCGCGCCGCCGCCGGAGCATTCAGCGCCTTCAGCATGGCGGCCTGGCCGAATTTGGCGGCCGTTTCCTGCACCTTGTCATAGGGGTAATAGTCCGGCTCGCCTTCGCCGGTTTGCTCATCGATGCCGTTGACAGTCTTGATGCCCGCCAGCCGCGCCGTACGATAACCAATCTGCACAATCTCGTTGGCATCGCGCGCCAGCATTGCATCGTCGAAGCGGTCGTATTCGGAAATCGCGAAATCCGGTGCCTTGCTCTGCATTTCCACCATGACATGCGTCGGCTTGAACGTCGCCAGTGCCCGCGCTACCCGGTCCAACTCGCGCTGGCGCTGCGGCGTGAGCACAGAGTCCGCCTGCATGTTGTTGGTGTCGAGGCCGGGATTGC
>NZ_JANPCD010000003.1:0-7696 GCF_031430775.1 Sandarakinorhabdus sp.
TCGCGCGGCGGCAGCATCCTGGCGAAATGGTGCCTCAGCCACCACAAGGAAAACTTCCTCTACACCCACTTCGAGGAAATCTGCGAGATCATGCGCGCCTATGACGTGTCGTTCTCACTGGGCGACGGCCTGCGCCCCGGCTCGATTGCCGACGCCAACGACCGCGCGCAGTTTGCCGAACTCGAAACGCTGGGCGAACTGACGCAAATCGCCTGGAAGCACGATTGCCAGGTGATGATCGAAGGGCCGGGGCATGTCCCGATGCACAAGATCAAGGTCAACATGACCAAGCAGCTCGAAACCTGCGGCGAGGCGCCCTTCTACACGCTCGGGCCGCTCACCACCGATATCGCGCCGGGATACGACCATATCACCAGCGGCATCGGCGCCGCCATGATCGGCTGGTTCGGCTGCGCCATGCTCTGCTATGTCACCCCCAAGGAGCATCTGGGCTTGCCTGACCGCGACGACGTCAAGGTCGGCGTCATCACCTACAAACTCGCCGCCCACGCCGCCGATCTCGCCAAGGGCCACCCGGCCGCCCAACTCCGCGACGACGCCCTGTCCCGCGCCCGCTTCGACTTCCGCTGGCGCGACCAGTTCAACCTGTCACTGGACCCCGAAACCGCGCTCAAATACCATGATGAAACCCTGCCGGCCGAAGGCGCCAAGGTCGCGCATTTCTGCTCGATGTGCGGGCCGAAATTCTGTTCGATGAAGATCACGCAGGACGTGCGCGATTACGCGGCCAAGCAGAACACCGACGCGATGCTGGAAGCGGGAATGGCGGAAAAGAGCGCCGAGTTCCGAGCCAAGGGCGGGGAGATTTACCTGCCGGCGGCGGAGTGACCCACCTCTTCCCTTGAGGGAGAGGTCGGACTCGCGAAGCGAGCCGGGAGAGGGGTGGGCTAAAGAACAGCCTCCGGCGGGCAGGTGCTGAGCCCCTGCACCCACTTTCATTGGGGCGACCCTACCCTGTTGCGCTCGCCCCTCGGTCAGCTAGATGCACAATCCGGTTATTTGCCAAATGTAGCCATGATTCTATCCCACAATGCAATTTACTGTCCTCGATATTAGGCGAGCACCCAACCCCGTTGCTAATTCATCAATGATCAGTCATCAAAGCAGCCGGCTGTAGTTTTGAATGACAGAAGCCCGAGCTGCTAGCGCCGACGTCGTAACACCCCATCATACTCTAGGCTTGACATGATAACGGACACATTAATTACCGATCAAGTCTGGGCAAACGCGCCCTCCGACGCGGAAGAAGCGTTCTTGTTCATCGCACTGGCAGCTTATAATCAGCTGAAACTCCTAACCGGCGACGAAACGCTCAGAGGTCAACATGGCTTGGTCGCCTGGCGCCAGCAATACGTTTATGAAGTTTGCACTGTTGCCGACGCCTTGGGGATCAGCGGGCTACCGGACCCCGGGAGGGCGGTTCAAACCACAGCAGCGATGGCGGATTTCGATACCCATCTGGCTCGCGTAATAACTAAAATCAAAGCTGTGAAGCGTGCTGAACTGCGAGATGATTCCGTCCTGCTTTCTTATCAAACTAAAGAAGATATCCGAAAGCATCTTGAAGAGCTAAGAGCGAAAATTAACTCGTCAAACCTTAGCGACACTGCGCGGGCAGCGCTTCACAAGAAGATTGACGCAGTAGAAGCGGAAATTGACCATCAACGATCAAGCCTACGTTCTTTTTGGTTACTGGCTGGCGCTATGGCAACAGCGGGTTGCATGACGGTCAGTACAATTAATGACATGCCTGGCGCAATAAAAACTGTTAACGTGATTATTGATCTCGTTCATCAAGATAAGGCGGCCCAAGAAGCACATGAGCTGCATCGTAATAAGCCTCCAATGATAGAATATAAAAAAACTCTTCAGATCGCCCACAAACAAGACTAGGCGGCGTGAACAAATTGGTTGATGCGGGACTCGGTGGTTGATTCAAGGCTTCCTATCGGCGAGTTACGGTGACAGTATACTTAATTCCCCCTCTCCCGCATGCGGGAGAGGGGAGACGCGCGCCAGCGCGCCGGGTGAGGGTGTGCCTGCGTGTCGGGGTTGAGCGCTGGCGCGGCGCAAAAATCACCCTCACCCGCTCGGCGAAGCCGCCGAGTCGACCTCTCCTCGCAGGCGGGAGAGGGGAAAAGTGATTCCGACATCAGTACGTAAACCTGCGAAATACGACTGTCCGTCGCGACATATCAGGCTCCGCCAGATACCGCGCTGGCATCCACCCCTGCGCCTGGCTGTTGCCTTCATGGTTGCCCCACCAAGCACGATGCAGGCTCGCCGATTTCGGCAGACCGCCCACCAGCTTCGAAATCTCCTCGTATTGCATCGTGACTTGGGAATCGTCTTTCTTGCGAAGATATTCCAGTAGCGGCGCGTACTTCGCACCTTTGCCGGATGATGGCGCCGAATGGTGCATAACGTCCCCCTGCAATTCGCCTTCTTCTTCCAAAGCCCACACCGGCGCTTCCAGCGCCTCCGCCACCTTGCGCCGCGTCGCCGCAGAACCCGTGCCGCCGCCGCTTTCGATGCGGCTCAGCCAGACCTGGCTCAACCCCGTCCGCCGCGCCAGTTCCGCCTGCGACAACCCACGATAGCGCCGCCAGGCAGCGATCGGGTGCAGGCCTTCATCGAGGATGACGCCGAGCACTTCGCCCGGCATTGTCCCCTCGCCCGCGTCGATGCGTGCCAGCGTGGCGCGTGCATCCGCGACGCCCTCGCCTTCCGTCGCCATTGCCGCCAGCCGGTCGAAGTCCTTGGCCGGCAGCACCACCATCTCGGTGCCTTCCGGTGTCATGAAGCGCTGAACCGCCACATTCATATTGGCCTCCTATTCGTACACGCCGCCGCGCGGCCCGATGCGCACCACCGAGACGATCACCAACGTCTCGGTATAAATCACACGCCAGTCGCCGACCCGCAGCCGTAACAGGCCTTCGCCGCCTTTCAGCGGCGTGATATTGCTGACGAGGCTCGCCGGGTCATTTGCCAGTTGCGAAACCTTGGCGCGTATACGCGCCGACGTTGCCGCGTCGATCCGCATGAGCGTCTTGGCCGCTTGCCGGCTATACTCGACTCGCCGCGTCGTCATTCACACATTCTATAACTGGAAAAAGTTTTAGAGTAAACGCACTATTTCGTGCACCCTCTCCCGCAGGCGGGAAGGGGATTACTCTAGAAAATGCGATGTGGGACCTCAGCCCCCCGCTTTCGCGGGGGCAGGCTACGCTGCCGGAAGCCTTTCTGCTGCCAGGCCCAAAACACTCGCTGCCGGCAGAACCCGGCCCTTACGCCGCCATGCCGGTCGTGACGTCGCGCTCGGCCCATTTCGACGGATGGAAGTCATCCGATTGCGTGATGCGCAGGCGCTTTTCGGCGGTGGCCTCGGACGTGGAAATGACGTGATCGATGCCTTCGACAGTGATGGCGAACGTCCCGTCTTCCATGATCTCGATGAAGCTCTTCTTCCGCAGATACCAGGCATGAAATTCGAAATTTTCGTACGAGCAGTTCAGGCTGCGCGAAATATCAAAGGCGCCGGCCCCCGGAGTACGGGCGCACTGCCGCCGCTTCTTGTACAGATACATCAGGATGTTGGCATGCATGTTGGCATCGCTCATCGCGGCAATGCCCTCGGAAAGCCCTGCCGCTTGCGAGGTAAAGGTAAAGCCGGTGTTGCGGACGTACAGCACGTCATAGCTCGCACGCTTTTCCGGCTTTCTCAGCACGCCATAGGCTTCGATGATCGTGTTGAACAAATCCCGATCGGCGGTTTCCGGATGGTCCGGGTGATACATCTTCGCCAGATGGCGATAGGCGATTTCCAGGGTCCGCGCGTTGCACTCAGGGTGCACCTGGAGAAGGCTGTAATAATCGATGAAGGGATGACCATTTACCATCACGAACCGCCCCTGCCCCCAAACCATGAACCTGCGGAGTGCTTTCCCCGCGCTATGACAAACGCAACGTTCATCCATAGTTTCAAATTTGTCAAAGGAGAAAGTATTAATTAAGGACGTTTAATCAATATATAACGCAAAAACCGCGAACTTCATGATCCTCATCCGCCTCAAGCCGCTTTGGCGAGCGGCCTACGGGTGCCGCCACCGGCCCGCCAGCCCAGCCAGCCCGTCAGCGCGCCGGCCGCGATGGCGGCTGATGCCGTCAGCCCCAGCGGAATTTGCGCATAGGCGGCCAGCATCGGCCCCAGCGCCGGGACGGACGGCGCAAATGTAAACACGCAAATGGGGCAGCCGCCATCTGTCGCCGTCTGCCCGGCGGGCATTGGGGCCTGTGTCGTTTGGGGGGCGCGAGGGTTAGCCGCCGATGCCCCGCCTAGAGATGCCCCAGCCTGCGCATCCCCGTCACGAAGAACGCCGTTGACCAGCCGAGCAGGATAACGCCGTTGATGCCTTCGATGGCGGCGAGCAATTGCCAGCCCGGATCGAGCAACTCGTCGCCAAATCCGATGGCGGCATAGGTCTGGGTGGAGAAATACACGGCGTGGCGCAGCGTATCGATGGCGCCGAGTTCCAGATAAAGCGCGGCGTAGAGCCATATTTCGGCGGCGTGGAGAACGAACAACCCCAGCACGACCGCCACCGTGAGCGACACGCCGGCCATGGACAGCGGCTTGATGTTCAGCTTCTGTTCTTCGCGGGCTTCGTAGCGCGTCAGCCTGCCGAGCAACACCAAACCGACAGCATGGATGAACACCGTAAGCAGCACCATGGCGGTGGCGGTGAACAATTCTGTCAGCATTGGGCGGCCTGCCGGACATGCCCCGCACCGGCAAAGGTCGCACCCGCCCAAGGCAATAGGGCTGCCGCGCGGCGCCCGTTCACTTGGTGGAGGGGTTTGCCTGGATGACTTTCTTGGGCGCGGCGGCCTTGGGCTTGCGCGTTTCCTTGTTCGATTTTGCCTGACCCTTGGCCATGATCGTGCTCCGTGCGGACGAGACTGTCCTGTGCAGACCATGCGCCCTTCCTGGCCCGGCGTCACCGGGAAATCTGGGATTTCAGGCGGCGCGCATCGCGTTTTCAAGGACAATCTGTTCGGCAACCAGCCGTGACAATGCGGGCACGTCCGGCGCAAAAGGCAAATCGCGCGGCAACGTCATTATCGCGCAAATTTGGTTTTGAAGAACCCAACAATGGCGGTGGTGCTGCGGACCCGGTTGGGCAGCTTGCGCCAACCATGCCCTTCATCGGGGAACAGGATGTACTCGACAGCAACGCCCCTGCCCTTGAGGCTGGCAACGATCTGTTCGGCCTCGATCACCGGCACATTGGTATCGTTGGCGCCGTGGAGCACAAGTAGCGGCGTTGTCACCACATCGATCTTGCCGAGCGGCGACAGCTTGGCCAGCATGGCCCTGTCCTTGACTGGATCGCCATATTCGACCTTGGAAATGGCCGCCATCCATGGCTGTGTATTCTTGAAAAACGTGTCGAAATTCACGACACCGTACAGGTTGACCCCGGCAGCGAACATCGCTGGAAACTCGGTTACTCCGGCCATGACCATATAGCCGCCATAGCTGCCGCCCATGATGCCCAGCCGCGTTGAATCGGCCAGGCCGGCCTTGACCACAAAATCACTTGTATCGGCGATGTCCGTGACACCGGCGTTGCGCAGCGGGCCATTGTCCATTTCCATGAACGCCTTGCCAGAGCCGCTGGAGCCGCGGACATTGGGCAGCAGCACCGAAATGCCGCTGGCCACCAGCGCCTGGACATCACTGCTCAAACTGGGCCGCGACTGGCCTTCGGGGCCGCCATGATAGATGAAAACCATCGGCTGCGGGCCGTTTGCGCCCTTGGGGCGGTAAAGCCAGCCCGACAGTTTCACACCATCGCGCGCCGTCCATTCCAGCAGACGCGGCCGGGCAAGCAACGCCAGATCAACGCCGTCATGCGCCGAATCCGTCAGCCTGGTGACAACGTTGTCCGCCGCCACGACCCGGTAAAGATTGGCCGGCGCGGCAGCACCCGATCCGGTGAACACCAGCGACGTGCCATCGGCTGCAAATTCCGGCGCGCCCACCAGATCGACCGGCGCCAGCGCGGCCTTCCCCAATGCCGGGCCGGGGCGCTGTTGGCCCGTCATGGTGTCGAACCAGCCCAATTCGCTGCGGCCGCTTTTGTTCCAGACCAGCGCGATGCTGCGGCCATCCTCGCTCAGCACCGCATTTTCCAGTTCGGCATCGGCGCGGCCCAGCACGGTCCGCATGGGCCCGGCCTTGCCGGCCGCATTGATATCCACTGCCAACAGCGCATAATTGTCGGTGGCGCCGTTGCCGCGTAGCCACAATCGCCGGCCGTCCGGCGACAGCCCGATGGCCGAAAACTGAGCCCGGCCCTTGTGGCGCGTCACCAATTGTTCGGCGCCGCTTGCCCGGTTCACCAGCCAGACATTGCTGTCGCCGCGCGTCACCGCCCGGTCGAGCACGACACGCCGGCCATCACGGCTGACCAGCACATTGCTCAGCCCAGACGAGCCGGCGCCGACACCGGTCACAGTCCCTGTTGCCACATCGACCAGCTGCGGGTCGAAGCGGGCCGGATCGGCCGCCGCTGATCCGATGCGCAGGGCCTTGCCATCCGGCGTCCAGCCAAAGAAGCGGTTGTTGCTGGCGCCGCCGGCAGTCACCATGCGCCCGCCGCTGCCATCGGACCGAACAAGATGCACCTGCACGTTCAATCCGCCGCCCGGCGCAACATCATAGGCCAGCCAGTCGCCGGCCGGCGACCAGGCCACCGATTGCACCAGGTCGGAAAGCCGGGTGACCGGCACTGGCACAGCGCCAGGCTCCAGCAGCCAGACTTGCGGGCTGCCCGCTGCGTTGGAGACAAAGGCAATCCGCTTGCCATCGGGCGACAGGCTGGCACCGGTGCTGCTGCGGATAGAAGCAATGGCCGTGACCGTTTCGGCAACTCCAGCGGCAGCGGTCGGCGAGCCCCCGGCGACCAAAAAAGCGGCTGCCATAGTCATCAGTCGCTTCATCGCATGTGTCCCCATTTATGTGTCACGCTTGTCAGTGCCTAGAGCTTGAGCAACTGCTTGCCGAAATTCTTGCCCTCGAACAGGCGGCGCAGCGTGGCCGGGCAGTTTTCAAAGCCGTGCTGGATGTCCTCGGCTGTCTTGAGCTTGCCCTGCGCCATCAGGTCAGCCAGCGCGGCGACGCCCTCGCCGTACCGCTTGGCATAGTCGAGCACGATGAAGCCCATCATCCGGGCGCGCATGACGGTGATATTCATGTAATTGCGCAGGCCAGGTGAACGGTCCTCGCCGGTGTCATTATAGCTGGAGATGCCGCCGCAAAGCACGATGCGGGCACGCAGCGCCAGATTGGCAAGGCCGGCATCGAGGATTTCGCCGCCGACATTTTCAAAGATGACATTGACGCCTTTTGGCGCATGTTCACGGATAGCACGAGCAACATTGCCGGCGCGGTAATCGATACAGGCATCGGCGCCGGCGACATCCATCACCCAGGCGCATTTTTCCGGGCCGCCAGCAATACCGATGACCTTGCAGCCCAGCGCCTTGGCAATCTGCACGACGACGCTGCCGGTGGCGCCGGCTGCGCCCGATACCAGCACGACATCGCCGGCCACTGGCTGGCCAAGATCGGTCAGGCCGAACCAGGCGGTCAGGCCGGTGACGCCAA
>NZ_JANPCD010000004.1:0-7004 GCF_031430775.1 Sandarakinorhabdus sp.
CCAGCTCCCGCGCCGTGGACACCAGCGGCACCATCACTTCGGGCACAACGGCAACGCCAGTTTCGCGCGCGACCAGCACGGCAGCCTCGAAGATCGCCCGGGCCTGCATCGCATAGATTTCGGGGTAGGTGATGCCCAGCCGGCAGCCGCGATGGCCGAGCATCGGGTTGAATTCATGCAGTTCGCCAATGCGGCGGCGCACAGTGGCTTCCGACAATCCCGTGGCGACGGCGACATCGCGCATGCCGGCCTCGTCATGCGGCAAAAACTCGTGCAGCGGCGGATCGAGCATGCGGATGGTGACGGGCAAGCCTGCCATGACGCGGAAAATCTCGGCAAAATCGTCGCGCTGCGCGGGCAGCAACAACGCCAGTGCGCGGGCACGTCCGGCGGTGTCCTCGGCCAGGATCATCTGGCGCACGGCGGTGATGCGCTCGGGCGCAAAGAACATGTGCTCGGTGCGGCATAGTCCGATGCCTTCGGCGCCGAACTGGCGCGCGGTGCGGCAATCCAATGGCGTTTCAGCGTTGGTGCGCACCTTCATGCGGCGATGCCGGTCCGCCCAGACCATCAGCGTGCCGAAATCACCGGCCAGTTCCGGCTCGACGGTCGCCACTTCACCCAGCATGACCTCGCCGGTGGCGCCGTCGATGGTGATGCGCTCGCCCTCGGCCACGCGGCGGCCGCCGACACTCATGGTCCGGGTGGCATGGTCGATGGCCAGGCTGCCGGCGCCCGATACGCAAGGGCGACCCATGCCGCGCGCCACCACGGCGGCATGGCTGGTCATGCCGCCGCGCGCCGTCAGGATGCCGCGCGCCGCGTGCATGCCGTGAATGTCCTCCGGCGATGTTTCGGTGCGCACGAGGATGACCGCCTCCCCCAGCTTGGCGCGGGTTTCGGCGGTGTCGCTGTCGAACACCACGATGCCGCTGGCGGCGCCGGGGCTGGCGGGCAGGCCGCGCGCAATCACGTCGCGCGGCGCCTTTGGGTCCAATGTCGGGTGCAGCAACTGGTCCAACGCGCCGGCTTCGACGCGCAGCACGGCTTCGGCCTCGGTGATCAGGCCTTCGTTTGCCATATCGACCGCGATTTTCAGCGCGGCCTTGGCGGTGCGCTTGCCGCTGCGGGTTTGCAGCATCCACAGCCGGGAATCTTCGACGGTGAATTCGATGTCCTGCATGTCGCGGTAGTGGTTTTCCAGCAGGTCAAAGACACGCGCCAGTTCACCGAACACCACCGGCATGGCTTCTTCCATCGATGCTGCGCGGGCGCCGGCCTTTTCGCGGGCGGCTAGCGTGAGATACTGCGGCGTGCGGATGCCGGCGACAACGTCCTCGCCCTGCGCGTTGATGAGATATTCGCCGTAGGTGACGCGTTCGCCAGTGGACGGGTCGCGGGTGAACGCCACGCCGGTTGCCGATGTGTCGCCGCGATTGCCGAACACCATCGCCTGCACGGTGACGGCGGTGCCCCAGCTTTCGGGAATATCATTGAGGCGCCGATAGGTGCGCGCCCTGTCGGACCGCCATGATCCGAACACCGCGCCGATGGCGCCCCACAATTGCTCGTGCGGATCCTGCGGGAATTCATCGCCCCAGTTCTGCGCCACCAGCACCTTATATCGGGCGACAAGCTGCATCAGGTCTTCGGCGCTGAGCGCAGTATCAAGGGTGACGCCCTTGTCTTCCTTGGCGATTTCCAGCGCGTCCTCGAACAGATAATGGTCAAGGCCGAGCACGACATCGCCGTACATCTGGATAAAACGCCGATAGCTGTCCCAGGCAAAGCGCGGGTTGCCCGACGCAGCGGCAAGGCCCAGCACCGTCTCGTCATTGAGGCCGAGGTTGAGCACCGTGTCCATCATGCCGGGCATCGACACGCGCGCGCCTGAGCGGACGGAAACGAGCAGCGGGTCGGCAGCGTCGCCGAACGCCTTGCCGGTAATGGCTTCGACGGCGGCCAGCGCATCGATGACTTCGGCCTTGACGGCATCGGGCAGCTTGCCGCCGGCGTCATAGAATGCAGCGCACACGGGGGTGGAGATCGTCAGTCCGGGGGGCACAGGAAGGCCTATTCCGGCCATTTCGGCCAGATTGGCGCCCTTGCCGCCCAGCAGTTCCTTCTGCCGCGCATCGCCATCTGCGCTGCCACCGCCGAAACGGAAGACGGATTTGGTCATCCTTCGATCCTTGAAAAATCCGCCACGCCGTGCACGGCATCACGGAAACGCGCCAGCAGGGCCAAACGCCGCGCACGAATACCGGGGTCCGGGTCGTTAACCATGACATCGGTGAAAAACGCATCGACAGGCGCCCGCAGCGAGGCGAGCGCCGTCATGGCATCGGTGAAACGCTCCTGCGCCACAGCGGTTGCGGCAGCCGGCAACGCGGCATCGAGCGCGGCGGCAAGCGCGGTTTCGGCGCCCTCACCCGTTCCGCCAGCCGACGCAGCCATAGCCGCGCCGTCCTTCTCCGCCGCCTTCAGGATGTTGGCGGCACGCTTGTAGCCGGCGAGGAGGTTTGCGCCTTCATCGCTCGTTACAAAGGCTTGGAGCGCATGAACCCGAGCAAGCAGACGGACGAAGTCGTCCTCCCCACCAAGCGCGAACACGGCATCGATCAGATCGTGCCGAACACCGGCTTCACGCTGCTGCACCTTCAGACGGTCGGCGAAGAAATCGTTTACCGCGTGGCGATATGCAGTGCGTTCCCATGTCCCGCCAGTAAGGTCGCGCGCCAAACGCGCAACTTCGAACATGGGAAGTCTGATGTTATTTGTGAGGCAAATAGAAAGAATACCTAGTGCCGCACGCCTGAGCGCGAACGGATCTTTCGACCCGGTGGGGATCATTTCATAGGCAAAGAATGCACAAAGAGTATCCAGCTTGTCTGCCAACGCCATCACTGTGCTAATCGGCGCGGTCGGCACGTCATCACCCTGCCCGACCGGCTTGTAATGGTCGCGCAATGCGTCGGCCACCGCCGGGTCCTCACCGCCTGCGAGCGCGAGATAGCGGCCGATGACGCCTTGCAATTCGGGGAATTCGCCCACCGTCGCAGACACGAGATCGGCCTTGGCCAGCCGCGCCGCGCGGGCTGCAAGCGCCGCCAGCGCTTCCCTCTCCCCTTGCGGGAGAGGGCGACTCGCCAACGGCGAGCGGGGTGAGGGGTCGGCGGGCGCAACACCCCTGACCCCGCTCGGCGAAAGCGCCGAGTCGCCCTCTCCCTCAAGGGGAGAGGGGATGGCACCACTCTCTGCCAACCATGTCGCCAGCGCCTCGACGCGCGCGACCTTGTCGGCAACCGTCCCCAGCTTCTCGTGAAAAACGATGCTGTCCAGCTTGGGCAAAAATGCCTCCAGCCCGCCGGCCTTCACCACCGCCAGATCCTGTTCCCAGAAGAACTGCGCGTCGCTCAGCCGCGCCGACAGCACGCGCTCGTTGCCCGCGACAATCGCCGCGCCGCCATCGCTGGCCACAAGATTGGCGACACAGACGAACGCCGGGGCCAGCGCACCCGTCGCATCTGCACAGGCGAAATATTTCTGGTTGGTCCGCATGGTCAACTGGATGACCTCGGGCGGCACGGTCAGGAATGCCGGGTCGAAGCGGCCCAGCAGCGGCACCGGCCATTCGGTCAGCCCAGCGTTTTCGCGCACCAATCCCTCGTCAGGCAGGATGGTCAGGCCCTGCGCACCGGCGGCGGCAGCGGCTGCCTGGCTGATCAGCTGCTGGCGGGTGCCGGAGTGCACTTCGACGAACGCAGCGCGTAGCTGATCCGCATAGCTTTCGGGCGATGTGATGCTGATCGGGCCGAGAGCATGGATGCGATGGCCGCGCGTCTCGCGCCCGGCGGTCAGGCCATGCGCGGCGCACGTCACGACATCGCCGTCCAGCAACGCGACAATGCCCGACAACGGCCGCACCCAGCGGGAAGGCGCGCTGCCCCAGCGCATGGATTTGGGCCAGGCAAAGTCTGCGATGATCTGCGGGACCAGATCGGACAGGATGGCGGACGCAGCGCGCCCCTCACGCCGCAGCACGGCGAAAAGCACCACGCCCTTGCCGGTGTCGCGTTCTTCAAGCTGTTCGCGGGTGAGGCCGGTCTTTTTCAAAAAGCCGTCAATCGCCTGCGCCGGGGCATCGGCACGCGGGCCTTTGACTTCCTCGGCGCTGCCTTGGCTGGCGGCGGCGACATCGCCCGCAATCAGCCATAGCCGGCGCGGCGTGGCGTCGGCCGTTACCACGCCATGCGCCAGCCCTGCGGCTTTCATGCCCGCCTCGAAACGGGTGCGCAGCTGCTCGGCGGCGGCCACCTGCATGCGCGCCGGGATTTCTTCGGACAGGATTTCGAGCAGGAACGCGCTCATGCGCCCAACTCCACATGCAGATCGGCCACGGCCTTCACCAGATCGCGCACGCGGCCGATATAGGCCTGACGCTCGGCCACGCTGATGACGCCGCGAGCATTCAACTGGTTGAAGATATGGCTGGCCTTGATCGCCTGGTCATAGGCCGGCAGCGGCAGCCGCGCATCAACCAGCGCCCGGCATTCTTCCGACACATCCTTGAAATGCTGGAACAATCGCTCGGTGTTGGCATGGTTGAAATTATAGTCCGAAAACTGCTTTTCGTTTTCCAGGAACACATCGCCGTAGCTGACGCCTGCATCATTATAAGCAAGGTCATAGACGTTCTCCACGCCCTGCACATACATGGCCAGCCGTTCCAGCCCATATGTCAGCTCGCCTGCTACCGGCGCGCAGTCCAGCCCGGCGACCTGCTGGAAGTAGGTGAACTGGCTGACTTCCATGCCGTCGCACCAGACCTCCCAGCCCAGCCCCCAGGCGCCCAATGTGGGGCTTTCCCAGTCATCCTCGACAAATCGGATATCGTGCTTCGTGCGGTCGATGCCGATGGCATCAAGGCTGCCCAGATACAGCCCGATCAAATCGTCCGGGCTGGGTTTGAGGATGACCTGGAACTGGTAGTAATGTTGCAGCCGGTTGGGGTTCTGCCCATAGCGCCCATCCGATGGCCGGCGGCTGGGCTGCACGAAACAGGCATTCCACGGGCGCGGGCCGAGCGCGCGCAATGTGGTCGCCGGGTGGAAAGTGCCGGCCCCCATTTCCATGTCATAGGGCTGGAGCACAGCGCAGCCATGCCTGCCCCAATAGGACTGGAGCGCAAGGATGATGTTCTGGAAGGAGAGCGGCTGTGTCACCCCATGGCCTGTAGCGGCGGGCTTACGGGGCGGTCAACCAGGCGATGATCGGCGCATCGTCCACAGGCTCGATCGGTGCCTTGTAGACGGCGCGCATCTTGGTGATCGTCTCGCCCCATTGCACCGGCGTCAGGCGCGGCTGGGTCAGCACCATGCCGGCGGAATGGCAGCCAAGGCAGTTGGCGTTGACGGCATCGGCAGACACGGCGCCGCGATCGGCGAACACGCCGTCATCGGCGGTGATGGCGACGCGGACGGGCCGCTGCGGGACAGGCGCCGCCGCCACAAGCACCAGCGGCAACAGGGCAAGAAGGACACGCATCAGATGATCTCCACCGCCACGGCTTCGACGCCGGCGCGGTTATAGCCGCTGGGGTTCCAGTTCTGGCGCATCGGCTGGCTCACGCCGGCCATGTTGGTGGCGCGCGCCATCAATCGTGCGCTGCCCGGCGCCGCGGCAACCGCGCCCATGAACCGGCGAAAGCCATAGCGGCCTTCGTCCGGGCCAAGCTGCGCCGGAGCCCAGCTCCGGCCGCCGTCACCCGACAGTTCAACACCGCGCACGCCGCTGTCGCCGCCCATCGCAAGGCCCTGCACGGGGTGAAGAGAGCGCCGGGGCAGCCGCGCACCGGCTGCGATGTTGGTGATGAAGGCGCGCGGGCTCATGGCCGCAACCGGCACCCTCGCAAAGCCGGCGGTGCCGGGCGCCACGTCGGCAAAGGGCGTCGCCGGCGCCAGATAGGCGCGTGTCATCCAATAGCCATCGTCGGGACGGTCCAGCACCTCGATACTGTCCAGCATCTTGACCCAATAGGTCGAATACCAGCCCGGCACGACAAGGCGCAGCGGAAAGCCGTTGAGCAGCGGCAGGGCCACGCCGTTCATGGCAAAGGCCAGCATCACTTCGCCGTCGCGGGCATGATCGATAGCCAGCGATTTGGCAAAATCCGGCGCGCCTTCGGCGGTGGGCGCATCAAGGCCGGAAACTCGCACGCACACTGCGCCGGGTTTCACGCCGGCAAGATCGAGCACATCCTTCAGCCGCACACCCTCCCAAACCGCATTGCCCATGGCGCCATTGGCCCAGCCGGCGCCGGCTACGCGCGGGCTGAACAAGGCGCGGCCATTGCCGGCGCACTGGTTGACGGCGGCATAGCGGATGCGCGGCAGCCGGGCGATGGCGGCGAGCGACAGGCTGAGCGGCCTGGCCACATGCCCCGTGACGGCGACGCGGTGCCGGCGCGGGTCGATGTCGGTCGGGAACGGATAATGCCAGCGCACGAAAAAACGGTCGTTGGGCGTGATGGTGCCCGTCTTGAACACATCGAACGGCGTTTCCAGCAGCGGCGGATTGCTGCGTTGCAGGATCATTTCCCCCTTTTGGGGGAAATCGCGGGTCAGCGCCCGCGTGGGGGCGCCGCCGGCAAGGCCGAGGTCGACGGATTTTTGCGCCAGCGCCGGCGCCGCAAGGCCAGTGGCAGTGAGCGCGAGGAATTGGCGGCGCGTGGTCATGCCGCGAGGATTAGCGCGGGATAGGCCGCGCGTCACCACCTATGCGCCGTGCAGGATGTGCATGACATCGCCGTCAACGACGACATATTCCTTGCCTTCGGAGCGCAGCCGGCCAGCATCACGGGCGCCGCTTTCGCCCTTGTGCTGGATGTAATCGCCATAGGCGATGGTTTCGGACCGAATGAACTTCTTTTCGAAGTCGCCGTGGATTTCGCCGGCGGCCTGCGGAGCCTTGGAGCCGCGCTTCACCGTCCAGGCGCGGGCTTC
>NZ_JANPCD010000005.1:0-1638 GCF_031430775.1 Sandarakinorhabdus sp.
CATGCTGGTCGCCGCTGCCGGGCAGGGCATAAAGCGCCTGCCAGACATGGCCCTCCTCGCCGTAAGGCCCATCTGTCTCTGCGGTGACACCGGCGCCGTCCATCACCGTGACATTGGCGCCTTCGCGGCCCAGCAGCGGCTTTTTCACTTGCGCCCCCACTAGCGGATACCGCCGGGTTTCCAGCAGATTGGGATGGCCGGGAAACAATTCCCACAGCACGGCCAGCATCGCCTTGTTGGACCAGAGCATCTTCCAAATGGGTTCCATCCACATCGTCTTGTCGAGCGAGTCGATGATGTTGCGGCCAAAATCATCGGCCAGCAGCCATTCCCAGGGATATAGCTTGAAAATCGCATCGATGGCGCGGCCATTGAGATCGACAAAACGCCCGTCGTCGGCACCCCAGCCGATATCCTCGATGGCGATGATGCGTGTGTCGATCCCGGCCTCGCCGGCGCAATCGGCAAGATAGGCGATGGTCAACGCATCCTCGCCGCTGGCATCCCGGGCATGGGTGAGGTGCAATTTGCTGGTGCCAGCCGGCGGCGCAATCTCGGCCCAGCGCGCCACCAACGCCTCATGAAGCCCGTTGAACTGGTCGGCGTCCGGAAATACAGCCTCTTTCCATTGCCATTGGATGACAGCGGCTTCGAGCAGACTGGTCGGTGTATCGGCGTTGAATTCAAATAGTTTTGGCGGCCCTTCGCCAGTCCAGCCAAGGTCGAACCGACCAAAATTGAGCGCTCGGGGTTCCCCGTCCCATGCCTCGCGGATGGCGCGGTGGCAAAAGGCCGGAATCCCGAGTTCGCCAAGCCGGTCGTTGTCGATGACATGCTGCCCGGCGGCTAGAAACAGCCGGTAAAGCTCGGCAGTGGCGCCTTCCAGCACGGCAATCTGGGCCGGCGTGAACTGGTAACAGGCGCTCTCGTCCCAATAAGGGCTGCCATCGGCGCGGCTGTGCCAGACCAGCCCCAGCCGTTCGGCCGTGCCTCGCCAATTTGGGCGCGGCACCAGCGATGTGCGGATCACGAACCGCTGTCCCCGCGCGCCGACATGCCAAAGCCGCCGCGCACCGTCCGGCCTTCGGCGGTGCGCACGACCCCGTTGCCGGCGGAGTTGGAATAGCCTGAAATCTGCTCGCCGCGTCCCGGCAGCCCCATCATGCCGGGGATGAACACGAAACCATGCCCGGCGCGGCCTATCTCGCAGGCGCTGTCGTCGGTGCGGCGGCCCTGTGCATCCTTGCACAGCCTGGTGCTGCTCTCTTGTTCACCGCAACTCGCCAGAACGGCAGCGGCCATCAGCGTGACAAGGGGCAAGGCGGGCAGGGTTCGGCGGCTCATGACCCACATTTAATCGCTGATGCCGCATTTTCCAATGCCAACACCGGAGATTGCGCTGAACCACGCCTTGGTGACAAGTGGCGCAATGTTGACCATCGATTCGGGTCCGCCGCTGATGGGCGCAGGCGCCATGCGCGCTGCCGAGGCTGCGGCAATTGCCGGCGGCACGTCCAAAACTGCCGGCGGCACATCGGCGCTGGCGATGATGGAACGCGCAGTGGCCGGCGCCGTGGATGCCATCCTGGCCATGGGAGTGGACAGCGAAGTGCTGGTGCTGTGCGGGCCGGGGAACAA
>NZ_JANPCD010000006.1:0-17811 GCF_031430775.1 Sandarakinorhabdus sp.
CTGTGGATCAAGGATCTGTCGGCACCCGATCCGTTGACGCCGCTCAACCTGTTCGGCCTCATTCCCTGGTCGCCGCCGGCCTTTATTGCGCTGGGCGTGCTGCCGATCCTGCTCGGCATCACAATGTGGCTGCAACAGCGCATGAACCCGACCCCGCTCGACCCTGTGCAGCAGCAGGTGTTCGCGATCATGCCCTGGGTTTTCATGTTCGTGATGGCGCCGTTTGCTGCCGGTCTCCAGTTGTACTGGACGATCAACAACCTCGTCTCGATCGGCCAGCAATGGTATATGCTGCGCAAATATCCGGCGCCGGCGACCCCGCCCGAGCCTGTGACAATCGACGCCAAGCCGGTGACAAAGCCCGTTACCAAGCCTGTCACGCCTGCGAAGCCGACAACCAGAACGGCGCGCCGCAAATGACCACCGACCATGATGAACGTGCCCGCCAGTACCTGATCGAAACCGCGCGCAAGCGGTTCGCGGGCCCGGTGAACTTCACGCTTTCGGCGCCGGAACTGCATTTCCTGCCCGCGCCGACCTGCCCGGAAATCGCCTTTGCCGGACGCAGCAACGTCGGCAAATCCTCGCTGCTCAACGCGCTGACGGGGCGTCATGGCCTGGCTCGCGCCTCGACGACGCCGGGACGCACGCAGGAATTGAACGTCTTTGAAGTCGGTGAGCCGGTGCTGTTCCGGCTGATCGACATGCCCGGCTATGGCTATGCCGAAGCGCCGCGTGACCTGGTGGCGCGCTGGAAAGCGCTGATCCTCGATTATCTGCGCGGCCGCGCCGTGCTGAAACGCGTGCTGGTGCTCATCGATTGCCGCCACGGTGTCAAAACCGTGGACAAGGAAATCATGACGATGCTCGACAAGGCGGCGGTGTCATATCAGGTCGTGTTGACCAAGGGCGACAAGGTCAAGCCCACTGCGCTGGCTGCCACGCTGGCCGCCGTTGCCGCCATCGCCCGAACCCATGTCGCAGCCCACCCCGAGGTGCTGACGACCAGCGCCGAAACCGGTGAAGGCATTGCCGAATTGCGTGCAGCGGTGCTGGCGGCGACACTGTAGCTTTCGGGCGCCAGCGTTCGGGTGCTGGCTTTCCTCTTTCCAAAGCCGGGCAAGCCGTTAGACAGGTCTGGCTTGCGCGTTAAGGAAAGTCTGATGAATCGGTTGCTGTTTGCTGCCTGTGTGCTTGCGTCGCTGCCGGTCATGGCCGATCCGGTGTTTTCCCCTGATCGTATCCGCGCCGATGTCGGCTTTCTGGCCGATGACCTGCTCGAAGGACGCGACACCGGCAGCCGCGGCCATGACATCGCGGCGCGCTTCGTCGCTACCGAATTTGCAAAGGCCGGGCTGAAACCGGCCGGGTCCGATGGCTGGTTCAAGCCGGTCGGCCTTGCCGTCACCAGTCTTGTGCCCGGCAGCGCCTCGTTGACCCTGATCGGCAAGGGCGGCGAGACCGTGCTGCCGCATGCCGGTGACGTCATTGTCTCTGCCGACATGATCCGCACTGCCGCCGATATCGAGGCGCCGCTAGTATTTGTCGGCTTCGGCATCGACGCCCCGGCGCATGGCCATGACGATTATCGCGGCCTTGACGTGAAGGGCAAGATTGTTGTCGCCATCGGCGGCATTCCCAAGGGGCCACCGGACGAGGTTCTGGCCCATCTGGCATCGAAAAAGGGCGAAATGGCAGCCGCGCGCGGCGCCGTCGGCTTCATCGGCCTTATCGGCCTCAGGGGACAAAAACAGTATCCCTGGCCGCGCCGGCTCGAGACGGCGAACGAGCCAAGCATGACATGGGTGGCAAAGGACGGCACGCCGCATGTCGAGGGTGCCGCCCTGCAAGGCGCAGTTCAGCTCAGCCCTTCCGCAGCCGAAATGCTGTTTGCCGATGCGCGCCGGCCGCTCGCCGACGTGCTGGCGCAGGCTGATAGCGCCGGAGGTCGCCCGCGCGGCTTTGCCCTGCCCGGGCGCGCCCGCATCAAGGCACAGAGCGTGCACAGCCGCATCACCAGCCCCGAGGTCATCGGCCTGCTGCCCGGCAGAGATCCGGTGCTGAAGGACGAGTATGTCGTTATCATGGCCCATCTCGACCATATCGGCATCAGCGCCAGCAAGAAGGGCGACAAGATCAACAATGGCGCGCTGGATAATGCGTCGGGTGTGGCCGTGATGCTGGAAGCGGCCCGCGCCTTTGCGGCCAGCCCCCCGCCAAAGCGGTCAGTGCTGTTCATTGCCAATACGGGCGAGGAAAAGGGCCTGCTGGGTGCCGAGGCCTATGCAGATGATCCCGGCATACCGGTGCAGAAAATCGTCGGCGTCGTCGATCTCGACATGCCGCTGCTGCTGTATGATTTCACTGATGTCATCGCGTTTGGTGCCGATCACACCACCATGGGCAATGTCATCGCCAGCGCGGCGGCGCAGGCGGGCGTCACCCTGTCGGCAGATCCGATGCCGGAGGAGGCCATATTCGTGCGGTCGGACCATTACACGATGGTCAAGCGCGGCGTTCCGGCGGTGATGCTGGCGACGGGCTTTGCCGGCGAAGGCGCCAAAGCCTGGAGGCATTTTCTCGAAACCGATTACCACCAGCCCAGCGACGACATGAAGCTGCCGATCAATTGGCAGGCAGCCGCCAAGTTCGCGCGCGTCAATTTCCTGATCGCCAGCCGACTGGCCGACGACTCGCAACGGCCGCTATGGTATCAGGGCGATTATTTCGGCCAGACCTTTGCGCCGGCTGCGCCCAAGGCGCCGCGTGCCGCGAAATAGGGACGGATTGGGAGAGGCAAGCATGAAGGTCATCATCGGCAATCGCAGCTATTCGAGCTGGTCTCTGCGCGGCTGGCTGGCGGCCAAACAATCAGGCCTGCCGTTCGAGACGATATTGGTGCCGATGGACACGCCGGAATGGAAATCGGGCGCTGCCAAGGCCGACATGCCTTCGGGGCAGGTGCCGGTACTGTGGGACCATGACGTGCCGGTCTGGGACAGCCTGGCGATGATCTTGTGGCTGTCCGACAAAGGCGGCCACGACCGTTTCTGGCCGCGCGAATTGCCGGCCCGGGCATTGGCTTATGCGATCAGTGCCGAAATGCACGCGGGCTTTGGCGCGCTGCGCGCCGGCTGCCCGATGAACCTCAAGGAACGCTTTCCTGCCTTTGCGCCGACGCCCGAAATCATGGCCAATGTCGCGAGGATCGATGCGCTGTGGTGCGAGGCACGCAGCAAACATGGCAGCGACGGAACCGAGCCATGGCTGTTCGGGCGTTTTGGTGCCGCCGACATCATGTTCGCGCCGGTCTGCACGCGCATCGACACCTATGGACTGCCGGTCAGCGACACGGCTGCGGCTTATGTTCGCGCCATGCTGGGTCACCCCTGGATGCGCGAATGGCGCGATTCGGCCAAGGCCGAGACCTATCCCTTTGATCGTTACCCCATTGCCGGAGGCGTCCCCGCATGAACCCTGCCAACATTGGCCGCGCGACCATCGTCGCCGCCGTACTCGTCCTCGCCGCCGGTCCGCTGCTCAAGTTCGGCATCATGCCATGGGCGCCGGCGCTGGGCATGTTTGCCATCGGCGCCATATTGGCCGGAATCGGCGGGCTGTATTGCTTGTGGCAATTGTTGCGCCGGCGCGGCGGCACGATCACGGTTCTGGCGGCAGCGGCAGGCCTTGCCGCCGCAGCAATACCGGGCGCGATCCTGCTCGAAGCCAGCGACAAGCCGCCGATCAACGACATCACCACCGATGTCGGCAACCCGCCCGCCTATGTCGGCATCACCGCCGCCATGCGCGGTGAAGGGGCTGCGCCGCTGTCCTATGACCCGTCCTTTGCGCCGCAGCAGGCGCGCGCCTATCCCGATGTGCGCCCGCTCGATTTGCCGGTGACGCCGGACAAGGCATTCGCCATCGCCATGGCGGCCACTCAAGGCTGGGAAGTTGTTGCCAGCGACCCGGCGACAGGCCGCATCGAAGCGACCGATACCGTGGCCTGGTGGGGCTTCAAGGACGATATCGTCGTGCGGCTGACGGCGACGCCGACCGGCACGCGCGTCGATTTGCGGTCCAAATCGCGCGTCGGCAAGGGCGACCTGGCCGTCAATGCCAATCGCATCACCGCCTATCTCGACCGTGTTGCAGCCGAAATGCGCAAGACCGGCGTATAATGGCTGTTCTGGATGTCGCGGACCTGACCCGCGCGCTGATCCGTTGCCCCAGTGTGACGCCCGCTGATGCCGGCGCGCAGGATGTGCTGGCCGATGCGCTGACCGGCCTTGGCTTTGCCGTGACGCGGCTGCGCTTTGGCGGCCCGCCCGATGGCCCGGTGGACAATCTGTTCGCCACCATTGGCGGGGACGGCCCGCATTTCGCCTTTGCTGGCCATACCGATGTGGTGCCCACGGGCGAGCTTGCCGGCTGGAGCCAGGACCCGTTTGCGGCCGATGTCGCAGGCGGCTTCATCGTCGGGCGCGGCGCCGCCGACATGAAGGGGGCGATTGCCGCCTTTGTCGTGGCCACGCAGCGGCGGCTGGGGCGGGGTCCGCTGAATGGCCGGCTGTCGTTCGTCATCACCGGCGACGAGGAGGGGCCGGCCATATATGGCACCGCGCCGATGCTGGAGTGGATGGAGGCGCAGGGTCTGGTCCCCGATAGCTGCCTTGTCGGTGAGCCGACGTCGCAGATATTGGGCGACACCATCAAGGTCGGCCGGCGCGGGTCCTTGAACGCGTGGATCACCGTCAACGGCGCGCAGGGCCATGTCGCCTACCCCGACAGGGCCGACAATCCGATCACGAAACTTGTTGCGATCATGGCCGAACTCAAGGCCCGGACGCTCGACAGCGGCACTGACTGGTTCCAGCCGTCCAATCTTGAAATAACCGACCTCACCGTCGGAAATCCTGCCACCAACATGATCCCGGCACAGGCTCTCGCCCGGCTGTCCATCCGCTTCAATGACCTGCACCGGGGCGCCGAACTGGAACAATGGCTAAAGGACGTCGTCACCCGCCATGCGCCGTCGCACAAGCTGGTGGCGCGGATATCAGGCGAGGCGTTCCTGACCGGCCCCGGCTCGCTTGCCAGCCTGGTTGCCGGCGCCGTCCATGATGTGACCGGCCGCACGCCAGAGCTGTCCACCAGCGGCGGCACGTCTGATGCGCGCTTCATCCGCCGCTTGTGCCCCGTCGTGGAATTCGGCTTGCCGGGCAGCAGCATGCACAAGGTGGACGAGCATGTCGCCATCGCCGATCTGTCGGTGCTGACAGACATTTACGAAGGCGTGCTTAACCGCGTGTTCGGCTGAAAAGCCCTACTGCTCGTCCTTGTAGCGCGCTTCCAGGAACTTGCCCTGGATGCGAAACGCATCACGGTCCGACGCTGCCAGCGTTTCCGATGCGCGGCCAAGTTCGGTTTCGACGGCCTTCAGGCCTTCGACAAGGCTGGCATCCAGCGTGCGGCCATCTTCCTCTATGGTGCGGACACGCTGTTCGGCCGGCACGCGGGTGTAATGGCCTACCAGTTCGGGCAGATGCTTGGCCAGCAACCGCGATATGTCCTGTGCCACCGGATCGTCGGGGCGAACATGCGCCAGCTGCGTTTCCAGCGTCGCCAGCCGACCGGCGATGGCATCGATCTGCGGCGCCGCGAGGCGGGGCAATTGCCGGCGTTGCCGATCGAGCCAGGCATCGGCAATGGCCGGCAGTTCGGCAGGCGGCGCGGTGTCGAGCGCGCCCGCATCCGCTTCGGGCATCGACCATCCAAAGGCCAGCGTCATGGCGACAAGGCCCAGCAACACCGACAGCAGCAGACCGCCGATGCCGATGGGACCAATGACAAAGCCATAGACAATCAGCGCGATGATCACGGCAAGCCCGGTGCCGCCGGCGCGGGTCAGCCGCTGCGCAACGCGCTCCTTGCGGCGTTCCCAGCGGCGGGCGCGGGCGCGCTGCATGGCTTCACCGCGGGCGAGCCGCGTGCGGCGGGCCTCGTCAGCGTCGAACGGACGGTCGCTGGCCATCAGGGCAGGGCCTCCAGCGGCGAAGCGCGATTTTCGGCCTGCGATTGGGCCTGGCCCTGGGCGCGGGCAACATAGGCCCGGCTCTTTTCGACTTCGACCGACAGCGTATCAACCGTCGTCTTCATCGATTCCAGCGCCTTGAGCTTGTAGGTGTCGATGGCGTCCATGGTCTGATAGACATTCTGGAAGGCGCGTTGCAGCGTTTCCACCGGGATCGTCGCCGAAGATGCCTGTTCATGGATGGTTGCGGTGTTCTGCTTGAGCAGTTCCCCGGTCGAATCGATGATGCCCGCCGTGGTGGTGTTGAGCTGCGTGATCTGCGCCAGCACCAGTTTCTGGTTGGTCATCGCCTCGGCAACCGTGATGGCGGTGCGCAGCGCGCTGACGGTCGTGGTCGAGGCCCGGTCAACGCCCTTCATCAGCTCGACATTGTTCTTCTTGACCAGATCCAGCGCCAGATAGCCCTGAACGCTGACGGCAAGCTGTGTCAGCAGATCGGTGGTGCGCTGCCGCACATAGAACAGCGCAGTCTCGCGGATGGCCTTGGCCTTGGCAGGCTCGCTGACATCGAGCGAAATCGCCCGCTCCTCCAGCTTGCCATCCAGCGTCTTGGACATGTGGACCATCTGTTCCAGCTTGCCCATCGCGTCCCACAGCTTGGCGCGTTCATCCTCGATGCTGATGTTATCCTTGAGCAATTCGTCCTTGCCGCTTTTCAACGCGCCCAGGATGGCGTTGATATTGCCCTGCGCCGACTTGTAGCTGTCGAAATAGGACCGCAGCCGGTCGCCGCCGAACGGGATCAGGCCGAACAATTTCTTGCGCCCCGTCAGCTTGCCTTTCTTGCCGGGGTCCAGATCCTCGACGATGCGGCGCAATTGCACCAGATCGGCGCCGATGCCGGCTTCCTTGTCCATGGCACGGGCCGGACGTTCCAGGAACCGGTTGGACTGGGCAGCGGCGCGGGCGATTTCGGTCGAGCCAAGATTGGCCAGCGCATCGACCTTCTTGCCGAATTCGGGGCTGGCGGCATCAGTGGCGATGAGATCGTCGATGAAACTGTCGACACGGGCATCGAGCGCCGTCTTCTGGGCATCCGCCAGCGGCACCAGCCCGGCAGCCCTTGACGGCGCGATGGCGCTGACCGCTACCGGGGGTTCAAGTTTGATCGCAGTCTCGTCGGCCATGATTGTTCCTTCCTGGACGCCCTTCTAGCAAAGCCTGAGGCGTGTTCCTACTGTGTTAGGGTTGCAAAACGCTATTGCAAGGGGTGTGGCAGGAATTTGCAGCGCCAGTGCGGCAAATCACGCGGTTCGGGCCATCAATCCGGCAATGGTATCGTGGAACCGCTTGACGCCCTGCTCCAGCCCGCCGAGCAGCACATGGTCGACGGCGCCCGACGAAAGACCCTGCTGGCCCAGCGCGGCGGCGCGGAAATCCTCGCCCGCAAACACGCCGCCATCCAGCAGCGCCCAGCTTTTTGCCCAGTGCCGCTCGGCCTTGTCATCGGCAGGCGGGGCGGGGATCAGCATGAAATCCTCCACCAGCGTGCGGTCTACCGTCTGGGGCATGATGACCATGATGTTGATGTAATCGGGGCTGGCGATGATCACCGTCGCCGGCGTGAGCGTATAGGTGAAGGTCACGGCGCGGCGGATATCGCGCATGTCGTCCAGATCCATGCCGTCCAGCGCCGCCAGCCGTCCGACGGCCGATCGCGCGTGCGGCCCGATGGAATCGCCGGTCGTCACGCCGTCCTGAAAGAACGGCGCAATGGTCTTGGCGTGCAGCCGCACGACATGATAACTTTCAAGGAATGCATCCATGATCAGCTTCCAGTTGGAGGCGACGTCATGCGTGCGGCGGGCGTAAAGATGCTGGCCGCCGAAATCGAGCGCAGCAAAATCATCGGCGAGCGGCCCTGCTGCCAAGGAAAAATCCGCAGGTGCCTCGCGGTCCAGCCCCACCCAGATCAGCCCGCCAGCCTCGACGCTGGGCATTTCGACCAGCCCGCGCTGCGTCTTGTCCAGCGCCGGAAAGCTTTCTGGGCGCGGCAGGCCCCTTAGCCGGCCATCGGTGCCATAGCTCCAGGCGTGATAGGGGCAGACCAGCGCCGGGCCGGATTGCACGTCACAGCCCTCCACCAGCCGCGTGCCGCGATGCCGGCAGACGTTAAGGAACACACGAGCCGCGCCCGTGCCGTCGCGAGCAATCAGCAACGGCAGGCCGAAGCCATCATGCGGCACTGCCATGTTCGGCTGCGGCAGCAACGCGGACGGCGCGATCACCACCGGCTGGCGCTTGAACAGCAGCGTCATTTCGCGGGCGAAGTGATCGGCGCAGGTGTAATTGCTGGCCGCGATGGTGCTGGTCACCGCAGGGGTGGGCTGCTGTGCTGCGGCGGCAATCCCGCGTGCCAAGGCAAGCTGACCGGGGGTGGGCTGGCGGAAGGGCACATGAATATCCATCGCCTGATGATATGCCCAAATCGGCCCCCAAGGAAACAGCCGCTTTGCGCAGGACTGGGGGAGGGGGGCGTGACAGCGGCGCCGGCGTGTTTAATGTGCGCGGATGACCGACACCCGCAGTGCCTCCGCCCCCAATATGCTGGGCGCCATCAAGCCATTTTTCGAACCGGCGCCGCTGGGCGCGCTGGCGCTCGGCATGGCATCGGGCCTGCCCTATGCCATGATCGCGTCGACTCTGACGACGCGGCTGGCGGAAAGCGGCATCGACAAGAAATCGGTGACGGCGTTCGGCCTGGCGCTGCTGGTCTACAGCTTCAAGCCGCTATGGGCGCCGCTGATCGACCGGGGCCGGGTGCCGTTGCTGGCTACGCTGCTGGGGCAGCGCCGGGCCTGGCTGCTGGTCGGCATGATGATGGCCACAGCTTCGATCATCTGGCTGGGCGCGCTCGATCCCTCCGCCGATCTGGCGATATTTGCTTTTGCCGCCGTGGCGGTGGGCTTTTCCGGTGCCACGCTGGATATCGTCATCGATGCCATCCGCATCGAATGGCTGCGCGCCGACCAGATGGGCGCCGGGTCGGGCATGACGCAATATGGCTGGCGCATGGGCAGCTATCTGGCCGGCGCCGGCGCGCTGGTCATCGCCACGCGCGCCGGCTGGAGCCTGGCCTATCTGGCGGCGCCGTTGCTGTTTCTGCCTGCGCTGGTCGCCGCGCTGTGGCTCGGCGAGCCGGCGCGCCCGGCGGTCACCCCCAGCGGCCCCGGCATCAGGGCGGCGCTGCGCGATTCGATTGCTGCGCCGCTGGCAGATTTCATGACCCGGCGCGGCGCCTGGCTGGTGCTGCTGTTCGTGCTGCTCCACAAGATCGGCGACACCGTCTGCCAGCTTTCGGTGCGCCTGTTCTACAATGACCTCGGATTCACCAAGGACGAAGTGGCATTCTACGATGTGTCGCTCGGCCTGTTCGGCTACCTGGGCGGCGTGTTCCTCGGCGGCCTGCTCTACAAGCGCATGGGCCTGACCGGCTCGGTGCTGCTCAGCCTTGTGCTGATGGGCGTGAGCAACCTGGTGTATGCCGGGCTGGCGTTCGTGGGCCATGATGTCTGGGCGCTGGCGGCCACGCAGGGCTTTGAAAACCTCGCCAGCGGCATTGGCGGCGTCACCATCGGCGCCTGGCTGGCGTTGCTGTGCGACCGCCGCTTTACCGCCACGCAGTTCGCGCTGCTGTCGTCGGCTGCCGCCATCGCCGGCCGCGCTTTTTCGTCGGGCAGTGCCGGCGCACTGATCGAGGCGCTTGGCTATGTCGATTTCTACCTGCTCACCACAGTTCTGGCGCTGCCCGGCATTGCACTGTTCTGGTGGCTGATGCGCGCTGGCCTGGTGCAGGACGAGGTCGAGGACGGGGTGGTTGAAACAAAGCCGTAACCGCAATGGCACCGGCCTGTCACATGCACGGTCTAAGGCAAAGAAATTGCCCGACCGGAGAGCGCCGATGACCATCGCCCTGCAGCATCCCCTCACAGCCGCCGCGCCGCTTTGGCACCGTGCCGGCGATCTTGAGGTGCGGCTGGCACAGGGTAGCGGCGAAATCGCGGCTGCCCAACGGCTTCGCTATCAGGTGTTCTACGAGGAAATGGGCGCCCATGCCGGCGATGCTGCGCGGGCCAGCGGCACCGACGCTGATGATTATGACGCGCTGTGCGACCATCTGCTGGTCATCGACCATGCCGGCCCCGGTCGGCCGCAGGTTGTCGGCACCTATCGCCTGCTCCGCCAGGACGTGGCCGAAGCGCACCGGGGGTTCTATTCCGCTGGCGAATTCGACCTTGCCCCGCTGCTGGCGCAATCGCGCCCCGGCGCGCAATTGCTCGAACTTGGCCGCAGCTGCGTCGCGCCGGCGTTCCGTACCAGCGCCACCATCAGCCTGTTGTGGCGCGGCATCGCCAGCTATTTGTCGCGCCATGGCATCGGGCATCTGTTCGGCTGCGCCAGTCTTTATGGCACCGACCCGATGCTGCACGCCGCCGAGCTGTCTTATCTATTCCAGAACCACCTGGCGCCGCCGGAACTGCGGGCGCGCGCACTGCCGCCGCACCGGGTTGAACTGAACCGGCTGCCGTCCGCCAGCATCGATGTGCGCGCCACGCAGCGGGCGTTGCCACCGCTGGTGCGCGGTTATCTGCGCGTCGGCGCCATGGTCGGCGACGGCGCCTTTGTCGATTATCAGTTCAATACCGTCGATGTGTTCGTGGTCATGCCGGTAGACCGCATCACCAGCCGCTATGCCGCCCGGTTTGGCGCTGCCGCAAATTGACGATATGCTGGTTGGCATGAGCCAGCCCGCCCCACTTCGCATCGATTTCGTTTCCGACATCGTCTGCCCCTGGTGCGTCATCGGGCTGAAGGCGCTTGAGAAGGCGCTGGCGCGCACTACCGACATTGTCTCGCCGCAGCTGCATTTCCAACCGTTCGAGCTCAACCCAGGCATGGCGCCCGAAGGCGAGAACTCCGCCGAACACGTGGCCCGCAAATATGGCGCCAGCGCGGCACAATCCGCTGCCAGCCGGAACACCATCCGCGATATGGGCGCCGACCTGGGCTTTGCCTTCAAGGGCGGGCCTGATGCGCGGATCTGGAACACCTTCGATTGCCACCGGCTGCTGCATTGGGCCGAGCGTGCCGGGCTTGAACGCCAGCACGCCCTGAAAATGGCGCTGTTCGACGCGCATTTCACGCGCGGCGAGCCGCTGAACGATTCCGAAACGCTGGTGCGGGCAGCGATTGCCGCCGGCCTTGACGGCGCCGCCGCGCGCGACGTGCTGGACAGCGGGCGATATGCCGACGAAGTGCGGGCCGCGCAGGCGCTGTGGCGCGACGCCGATATCCATGCCGTGCCGGCCATCATCTTTAATGGCCGCCATGCGATCCTGGGCGGGCAGCCGGCAGAGGTGTTTGAAAAAGTCATCCGCCGCATCGCGTCAGGCGAAGTCTAGCCGGCCTGCGCGGCAAGCCATGGCCCCAGCCTTGCAATCGCCTCATGCGTTTCGGGCGTGGACACGGCAAAGCTGATCCGAAGGAACCGGTGGCCATCGACAGGGTCGAAATCAATGCCCGGCGCGGCCGCAATCCCGGTTTCGCGTAGCAATTTCTCAGCAAAGGCCATGCTGTCGTTCGTCAGATGGCCAATATCGGCATAGATGTAAAACGCCCCGTCAGGCGGCGCGATCCGCGTGATGCCCATGCCGGGCAGCGCCGCCAGCAACGCAGCGCGATTGGCGGCATAGGCCGCGACATGGCCGTCAAGCTCGTGGGCGCAATCCATGGCAATCAGCCCGGCGTGCTGCGACAGCGACGGCGGGGTCAGGAACAGGTTGCCCATGCGCGCCCGCGCCGCATCAATCAGGTCCGGCGGCACCAGCAGCCAGCCCAGCCGCCAGGCCACCATGCTGAAATATTTGGAAAAACTGTTGATGATCAGCGCGTCCGGGTCGTGCGACAGCAGCGACGATGCCGCGCCGACAAAGCTGATGCCGTGATAGATTTCATCGGAAATGATGCGGATTCCGCGCGCCTTGCATACGGCCGCGATGGCGGCCAGTTCGGCGTCGGCAATGATCGTGCCGGTCGGGTTGGCCGGGCTGGCGGTGATGACGCCCGCCGGCGCCGGTTCGATCGCGGCCAGCGCCGCCGCTGTCAGTTGATACCGTTCCGCCGTTCCGCAGGCGATTTCCACCGGCACCATGTGCAGCGCCTTCAGCGTGTTGCGATAGGCGACATAGCCCGGCCGGGCCAGCGCCACCCGGTCGCCGGGCTGGAACACGCACGACAACGCCATCACGAACGCCGGCGAGGCGCCGCAAGTCAGGATGATCTGTTCAGGGTCAACGTCCAGCCCATATTGGTCCCGGTAATGCCGGGCGATACGCGCCTTGAGCAGCGGCGATTCCCAATACCCCATCGGGTCGCTGGCCAGCACCGCCTGTGCCGCTGCGATGGCCGGTGCGGGCGCGCCGGTCGAAGGCTGACCGAACTGCATATGGATGATCGACCGGCCTTCGGCCTGCAACTGATGGGCCAGCCGGCTGATGGCGATGGCATGAAACGGGTCGATTGCTGCGGTCATGGCGCTGGCAATGGCATGGCTTTGCCGCCCCTGTCACGGCCAATTGCGGGCGGGCGGCGCCTGAACCGCGCCTGAGTCGCGAGCCTGAGCCGTTGACAGGTTCGGCCCGGCCCGGCTTGGTGCCCGCCATGTTCCGCCGCGCCGCCCGCCTTTGCCTCGCCGCCTTGCTGCTGCTGTCCGTGCCGCTGGCGGCCAAACCGCAGCCGCTGGCGGCCAATCCGCTGCGCGTGGCTGCCGCGTCCGACCTGCGGCTGGCGCTCGGCGATATTGCCGCGCAATTTACACGCAGCGGCGGCGGGCCCGTGGCACTGACCTTTGGCGCATCCGGCACCTTGGCGCAGCAATTGCAGCAAGGTGCACCGCATGATGTGTTCCTGTCCGCTGATGAAAGCCTGGCGCTGCGTCTTGCCGATGCCGGTCTGACGCGGGGACGGGGGCAGGTCTATGCCATCGGGCGGCTGGCGCTGGTGGTGCGGCGCGATTCCGGGTTGTCCGCCGATCTGGCATCGCTGAGGGCAGATCTTGCCTCGGGACGCATTACGCACATGGCCATCGCCAATCCGGCGACCGCGCCTTATGGACAGCGCGCCGTGCAGGCATTGACCGCCACTGGCGTGCTTCCCGGCGCAAGCGCCAAGCTCGTGCTCGGAGAGAATGTCAGCCAGGCGCTGCAATTCGTGGCATCGGGCGCGGCGCAGGCCGGTGTGGTGTCCGAAGCGTTGACCCGTGACCCGGCCATTGCCGCTGTCATCATTGCCCGGCCCCTGCCCGCCAATCTGCATGCGCCGCTGCGCCAGCGGCTGGTGGTGATGAAGCCCGCGGGGCCAGCAGCACAGCGTTTTGCGGCCTATGTCACCGGGCCGCGTGGACGCGCCATTCTGGCCGCCCACGGGTTCGCACTTCCATGATGGACTGGACTGCGCTGTGGCTCAGCCTGTGGCTTGGCACGGTGACGACCGCGCTGCTGGCGCCAGTGTCGCTGGCGCTGGGGCATTGGCTGGCGGTGACGCGCTGGCGGGGCCGGGCGCTGGTCGAGGCGCTGCTGATCCTGCCGCTGGTGCTGCCGCCGACCGTGATCGGTTTCTATTTGCTCACCGGCCTTGGCCCACAGTCGTTGCCGGGACGGGCGTGGGCGGCGCTGTTCGGGGAGGGTCTGGTGTTCAGTTTCTCGGGGCTGGTGGTGGCATCGTTGATCGTCAACCTGCCGTTTGCGGTGCAACCGGCGCAGCGCGCCTTCGAGGCAGTGGGCCAGCCGCTGCGCGATGCCGCCGCCACCTGCGGGCATAGCGCCTGGCGCTGTTTCTGGCGGATCGAACTGCCGCTGGCCTGGCCCGGCGTGGTGACGGGGCTGGTGCTGGCCTTTGCCCATACCTTGGGCGAATTCGGTGTCGTGCTGATGGTCGGCGGCGCCATTCCGGGCCGCACGCGCACGCTGGCCCTGTCGATTTATGACCGGGTACAGGCCTTTGACAATCACGGCGCCGCCATGATGGCCGGCATGTTGATGGCGATCAGCTTTGCGGCTGTCGCGCTGGTGTTCGTGCTGGGGCGCCGCCGTCATGCCCGCTGAGGGGTTGCCCGCTGAGGGTTTGAGCGCCGCCATACGCGCGCACGGCGCCGTGGCGCTGGATGTGGCGATCGATGTGGCGCCGGGCCAGACCATGGCGCTGGTGGGCGCATCGGGCGCCGGCAAGACCAGTGTGCTGCGCGCCATCGCCGGGCTGATGCTCATGACCGGGCATGTGCGGGTCGGCGGGCACGTCTGGCAGGACAGCGCGGCGGGCGTGCTGGTGCCGACGCGCCGGCGCCGGATCGGCATGGTGTTTCAGGACGGCGCGCTGTTCCCGCACATGACGGCGCTGGAAAACATCGCCCAGGCCATGCCGGGCGATACTGATGCACGTGACCGTGCCGCTGCGCTTCTGGCGCAGGTGCAGCTTGCCGGCCTCGAAAACCGGCGCCCGGCGCAACTGTCCGGCGGCCAGCAAGCCCGGGTCGCGCTGGCCCGTGCATTGGCCCGTGATCCTGAAATCCTGCTGCTCGATGAACCCTTTGCCGCTGTTGATCGTCCGGTCCGCCGGGCACTTCTGGCATTGGTGGCGCAGGTGCGCGCCAGCAGCGACATGCCGATCCTGTTCGTCACCCATGACATGGCCGAAGCCGCCGCCAGCGCCGACACATTGTGCTTTCTGGTGGACGGCCACAGCATCGAAACCGGGCCTGCGCAGGCGCTGCTGGCGAACCCGTCAAGCCGGGTGAGGCGCTGGCTGGACGGTTAGGCGAACACCTGTTCCAGTTCGGCCTGGCCCGGACCCTCCTTGGCGGCGACCAGTTCGATATACAGTGCCGCAACCATGACACAGCCAGCCAGAGTGATGGCGGCGCTGCCCGTCTGGAGCGCCAGCCGCGCTGCAAATCCGATGTCCGCCAACGCCGCAATATTGACCATGAGCGGCGCCAGCACGAGCGCATAAGCGACTACGGCGATCATGATGAGGCCAAACACGGCCCAGCGATGACCCTTGGTCAGGAACCGGCTGCGGCCGAAGCTGGCCATCATGCCGCCATCCTCGACGACCGCCACCGGCCCGATCAGGACCCACATGGTCATCAGGAAAACCCCCGGCACGATGAGCAGCACAAGCCCGAACGCAAAACACACATAGTAAACAAGCGAGAGCACCAGAAGCGGGAAAAACCGGGCAAGGCCAGTCTTGAGCGCCGGGACAAGGCCAGCATCCTCGCCGCGGGCATCGGCCACGGCCAGCTTCATCGCGGCGCAGGCCACAAGAAACATCACGAGGCTGGACAGCGTGGTCGCCAGCCAATAGCCCCCGGTTGCGGCGCCGGCAGCAACCGCCTCGGGCGTCGGCGCATCCAAGGCATAACCCGTCAGCAAGCCCGGCGCCAGCATCAGCGCAGCCAGAGCGCCCAGCGCAGCGATGTTGCGACCGATGCTGCTGGCTGTGCGCGACAGCACGGCGCCCATGCTGAAACCGTCGCCGTTTGCGTCTGCCATGGCCTGTCCTTTTGGTAACAATATCCTTGTTCCAGATCGCTTGCCGCTTGTCGAGTCGCCCACAAGCGGCAATAACGGGCGCGTATCGGGAGCAGATGTGACAGTCAAAAACAGTGATGCGGCAGTGGCAGAGGCGCACCGGGCGCTGCTTGCCGATGGCCAAGTCCAGTTTCAGTTCAGCGACCCGCCAGCGCCAGACCCGGCTGCCGCAAATCCGTGGCGCTGGCTGGCCGATCTGCTGGCGTGGATTTTCGACAATGCGCCCTGGCTGAAATATGTGCTGATCGCGCTGGGTGTGGCACTTCTTGCTCGGTTGTTATGGACATTGTGGCAGCGCTGGCAGCGGCGCAGCATGGCGCCTGCCACACCGGACGACGGCTGGCGGCCCGAGGCGCAAGCGGCGCGCGATCTGCTGGCGCAGGCCGATGCGCTGGCGGCGGCGGGCGAATATGGCGCGGCAGCGCATCTGCTGCTGCTGCGGTCCGTCGAACATATGGCCGCGCGCGACCCGCGCCTGATGCGCGCCAGCCTGACCAGCCGCGACATTGCCCGGCTGCCGGGGCTGGCGCCGCCGGTGGCCAGCGCCTTTGAATCCATCGCCGATGTCGTCGAACGCTGGTTGTTTGCCGCCGCACCCGCCAACCACGACGATTGGACCTCAAGCCGCCTTGCCTATGCCAGCGTTGCAGTTGGCGGCGGGGCAGGCGGACGATGAACAAGACCCCCTTTGGCCCGCGTGCGCCGCTGGCGTTGGCGGTGTTCGGCGTGCTGGCGTTTGTCGCCTATGCGCTGCTGTCGACCTTTGCCGGCGATCTCGGCAATGGCCGCGACGGCGGTGGCCATGCCCTGTCGCAAAGTGCAACGGGCAATGCCGCGATTGTCACCCTGCTGCGCGCCTCGGGCGAGGAGGTGACCGTCTCTCGCAGGGCGCAAACCGATTATCGCGCCGGCCTTTTGGTACTCACCCCGGCGCCGGGCAGCGACCCCAAGGCTGTGGCCAAGCTGATTGCCGACCGCCCGATGGGGACAGTGACGCTTGTCGTGTTGCCCAAATGGGTGACGGCGGCGCAGCAGGACAAGCCCGGTTGGGTCTGGCGCACCGGCACGCTGGACGGCGCCGCATCGCTGGCTCCGCTGCGCCGCTGGACGCCCGGTGCCGGCACCCGCGTGACACAGGCCAATGGCACTTCGGGGCGTTTGTACGCGCCGTCAATTCCGGTCCCCGGCCCTTCCGGGCAGGACGCGACCATGTCGGTCATTGCGCCCGGCAACCTGCACAGCATCGCCGGCAAGGGCATCAAGCCTGTGCTTGCCGACCAGTTCGGCGCCGTGGTGCTGGGCGAACTGCAGCCCGGCCTGTATGTCCTTGCCGACCCCGACATCATCTCCAACCATGGCATCAGGAATATCGCCGATGCGCGCGCGGCCGTTGCCATCCTGCGCTGGCTGGCAGACGGGTCGGACGCGGGCGACATCGTCTTTGACGTGACATTGAACGGCTTTGGCGCCGGCGGCCGCAGCCTTGGCCGGCTGGCGCTTGAACCGCCGTTCCTGGGCGTGACCCTGTGCTTGTTGTTTGCCGCGTTGCTGGCGGCGCTGTCTGCCTTGCCGCGCTTTGGCCGCGAGCAGGACGAGGCGCCGGCGCTGGACCATGGTGCCCGCACCCTCATCGACAACGCCGCCGATCTGGTGCGCGTGGCCGGGCAGGAAGCGGCGGCTGCGGCGCGCTATGCCGGGCAAGTGCTCGAACGCGCGGCCCTGCGTGCGCGGCTGCCGGCAGGCTTGAGCATGGCGCAGCAACAGGCGCGGCTGGGCGACGGCCATGACATCTTGACGAACGACGCGCTGGCGGCACGCGGTCCGGGCGCGGCCCTGGCTGCGGCACAGGCGCTCTATGATTGGGAAGAGAGACAAAGCCATGCACGACGCTGAAACTCACGACGGTGACCATATGGGCGCACAGCAACTGGGCGCCGCCATCGCTGCCGAGGTTGGCAAGGCGATCATCGGCCAGGACCAGGCTGTGCGCCTGCTCACAGTGGCGCTGCTGGCTGGCGGGCATGTGCTGCTCGAAGGACCGCCAGGGGTGGCAAAGACCTTCCTCGCGCAATGTTTTGCCCGCGCCACCGGCCTGGATTTCGGCCGCATCCAGTTCACGCCCGACCT
>NZ_JANPCD010000007.1:0-4592 GCF_031430775.1 Sandarakinorhabdus sp.
GGATTCGCAGTTCGCTCACTGGACGACCAGTGACGTGAAGAACACTTCGGCGATGGCCGGCGGCTCACCGCGCCCCTTTAGCGCCGCATTGAGCGCGTCCTTGAGGCGACCTCGCAGGGTCTCCTTGGTTTTCTGGTCGGCAATATCGGCCTCGCCGCAATCACCCAACACAGCCAGCACCGCCGAGATCAGCGCCGGCTTGTGCTTTTCCACTGCTGCAACCGCTTCAGGGCCGCCATTGGTCGAAAGCGACAGTTTGACCTGAAGATAGCGGCCGGTATCGACGAGGTTCGAGGTAAAGGCGTTGTCGATTTCGATGTATTCCAGCGCCTCGGATTTTGGCGGAGGTGGCGCTTCGGCATGGCCGCCGCCGGATTTGGCACCGCCGGTGATCTGCAAGACGGCAATGGCCGCGCCGCCGCCGCCCGCACCGGCGCCCGCAACGAACGCCAGGATCGGCATGAGCTTTCCCAAGATGTTGCGCTTGGGCTTGACGGCGTCGGTCGGGGGGGCATCGGTCATCTGGGTTCAGCCTCAAGCATAACGGTCGGGAATGGGGGACACGCTGCGCGGCAGCGATACGGCCCTGTCGTGTTCGGCTGGATGCCGGCCCGGCGCGCGTTGCTGCTGCCGGTTTGCCCCGCCGCTGCCGACATCGAGCGAGGCGAGGCGCACCCCGGCTTCCGCGAGTTCGGCGGCGAGTCGCGGCGCCTCGGCTGCAACCTGGCCGACCAGGCCGGGATCGACGGCAAGGGTGACGGTCAGCGCATCAGCAGCGCCGGTCAGTGAAATCCCGACATCACCAATGGTCGGGGTAGGCACGAACACCATCGGCGCGGCGGGCGCGGCAGGTGCCGGCGCCGGGGTCGCTGATGGCGGCAAGGGCGACAGCGCGTGCGCCAGGCCGGAAAGGGCCGGCGCCGAACTTGTGGCCTCGGCCAACAGTGTTTGCGTGCGCGGCAGCCGCTCGCGCGGTTCCGGCAGTGGCGCAACTTCGGTCGGCGGCAGGGACAACGCCTGCGGCGGCAGGGCCAACGCCTGCGGCGGCAAGGACAACGCCATCGGCTGGCCGGAAATAGCGGCGGCTGCCATGGCGGGGGCGCTCGCCATTGGCGCGGTAGCGGGCGCCAAAGGCTCGCGTACCGAGCCGGCGGCAGTCGCAATCACAGGCTCCGTCGCGTGACCGCCTGCGGGCGCATATTGTGCGGCCCGCAGTTGCGCAAACATGGCCGAAAGCACCGATTCCGGCGCTGATGGGCCGGGCGGAAGCGGCGCAGACGGCGACCCAGTAAACGGCAGCAGGCGCGCCATCGCTACAAGATGCTTGTGGTCTGCGGCGCCAGCAAACGCCGACCGACCGGACAGGGCGGCTGCGCGCGCGGCCGGCACCCGCGGCATGAACGAGCTGACCGGCGGCGCACCAACCGGCTGCGTTTCGATGTTGCCCTTGATGACAGCCCCGGTTGTGCCATTGCCATCAACTGGCGGTGGCAGTGAGGGTGGCGGTGCCAGAAACGCTGTCATGGCAGCGATGCTGTCAAGCGGCCCTGCTGCGACCTGCTCATCTGCTTCGGGCTGCTCGGCGGCCGGCGGGTTCAACATGACATCGTGCATCGTGTCGGCGGGCAAAGTCTCGGCGGTGCCTGCGCGCCCGCGAACCGGCGGCATGTCCAGGGTGAGGGCGTGGTCGGCGGTTTTTGCAATGGCCAGCCCGGCCGCCATTGCGGGCGGGGCAACTGGCGACGGCAAACCAGGCATCGCAGCCGGCGTCCCGGCAACCAGTGCCAGATGCGCAGCAAATCCAGGCGCAGCGGGGACAATTGCGACAGGCGCCGACACGCCCGGGCCACTGATCAGGCCAAATGTATCGGGCAAAGTCGGGCCAGGGATGGTCTGGGCAATCACGGCAATTCCTCTCGTTCGGCGCGGCGGGCGATGGCGGCATCAACGGCGGCGCGGGCGCGGGCCAGCGACTGCGCCTGCTCAGCGGCGAAGGCGGTGTTGTTGGCCAGGCGGTCGGCGATATCGCCGGCAAGCTTGCC
This sequence comes from Sandarakinorhabdus sp., assembly GCF_031430775.1. Lineage (GTDB taxonomy): Bacteria > Pseudomonadota > Alphaproteobacteria > Sphingomonadales > Sphingomonadaceae > Sandarakinorhabdus. Next base: position 2,043 of record NZ_JANPCD010000007.1, read on the forward strand.
CAGCATGACATCGGCTCGGGCGCGGGCCTTGGCTGCACCCGCCGCTGCCACGCCTTGATATTGACCGATGCGCAGCGTGCTGACCCTGGCCAGCAACGCCGCTTCGGCATTGACGCGGGCCTGGGCGCGGCCAAGTTCGGCCAGCGCCTGTGCTGCGCGAATCTCGCGCACCCGGATTATGCGGTCCAGCACGTCGGTCATGGCGCCACCAATGCGACAAGCGATGCGGCGCTGTCGTCCCATGCGGCGGCGCTGTGCCGGGGTTGGCTGCGCCACGCCTCCAGCCGGGGCGCCAGCGCCAGTGCCGTATCCAGTTCGGCATCGCTGCCCGGCGCATAGGCGCCCATCAGCACCAGATCGCGATTATCGTCGATAAGCGATGACAGGCGGCGGAACCGGGCGGCAGCCACGAGATGTTCGGTGCTGACGACATCGGCCATCACCCGGCTGGCCGATGCCGCCAGGTCGATGGCCGGATATTGGCCGCGTCCTGCCAGCTTGCGGCTGAGCAGCACATGCCCGTCCATGACGCCGCGCGCGGCGTCGACAACCGGGTCGGCGCGGTCGTCGCTTTCGGCCAGAACCGTGGCAACAAGGGTAATGGCACCGCCGCTGCGCCGGTCACCGCCGGCGCGTTCGGCAAGGCCGGCAATCAGCGCCAGCGATGACGGCGGATAGCCGCGCCCACCGGCGTTTTCCCCTCGGGCCAAGGCCACTTCGCGGGCGCCGTGGACCACGCGCGACAGGCTGTCGAGGATGAGCAATACCTGCGAGCCGCCGTCGCGGAAATGTTCGGCCATGGCAAAGGCGCGCATGGCGCCGCGTACCCTGAGCAGCGGCGCATCGCTGGCTGGTACGGCCACGACTATGGTGCGCGCGCGCGCTGGGCCGACCAGTTCGGTTTCGATGAAATCGGTGATTTCACGGCCGCGTTCACCGATAAGCGCCATGATGACAATATCGGCGCTGGCCCAGCGCGTGATCTGGCCGAGTAGCACGGATTTGCCCACGCCCGTGCCGGCCATGATGCCGATGCGCTGGCCGATGCCAAAGCTGAGCAAGCCGTCGATGGCCCGCACGCCGGTGGCCAGCGGCCGGGTGACGCGCAGCCGGTCGGCCGGGCCGAGCATGGCCGGGCTGGCTGGCCGCATCGTGGCGGCGACAATCGGCCCGCGCCCATCGAGCGGCCGGCCCATCGCATCGATGACGCGGCCGAGCACGCCGTTGCCGCAGGCAATCGTGCCGGCATCGTCATCGGGCAGCACAAGCGCCCCCGGCACGACGCCGGCCAGCGGCGACAGGCCCATGAACAACGCCCGTCCGTCACGAAAGCCGATCAATTCCGCCGCCTGGCGCTGCGGACCGATCAGCCCGCGGCTGCCGATGGCGGCATCGATGCCCAGCGCCTCGATGGTGCTGCCATCAAAGGCCATGACGCGGCCGCCGCGCCGCAGTGGCAGGCCGGGCACTTCGGCTGCGCTCGCCAATGCCGCGATTGCCCCGGTCACCGTCACAACAGGGCCTCCATCGCCACGGCAAGACGGGCATCCAGCCCGGCAGCGATGGCGAAATCGGGGCCGTGCACGGCAAATTCATCGCGCGCCATCGCGGCATCCGGCGCCGTCGCCAGCCCGGCCGGAAGCTGCCCCGCCAGCGCCGCCAGCGTTTCGGGGTGCGCCATCAGCACCGGCGCTTCGTCCGGGCGAACTTGCGCCAGCGCCAGATCGACCAGCGGCATCAACACCTCGGCGCCGGACTTGAGCTCGGCCGCCAGCACGGCCTTGGCCAGCGAGCGCACCAGTGTCGTCAATAGTGGCCGCAAGCTGTCCGGTTCAACCTGGCAAGCCGCTTGCAAGGCGTCTGCCGCTGCTTCCAGCGCGGCGATAAGCGGCGCGAGCTGCGCCTCGGCCTCGGCCCGGCCCGCGTCATGGCCGGCATGCCAGCCCTGCGCATGGGCCGCAGCCACCGCACCGGCAAGATCAGGCGTCTCGGGCGGCGATTGCCGACCTGGCCGCTGGAGCGCGTCCAACAAGCTGGCTAGACCAGTCGCACCCGAAAAGCTGCACCAGTCGGTCTTGCCATTCCCATCGGCAAGTGACGCCAGCAGCCGCCGCGACGCACTGGCCAGGGTCCTGTCGGCATCGCCGGTCGTCCGCAAAGCCGCCGCCAATGCAGGGTCATGCACCGTCATGAGAACGTCTCGGCCATCATGGGCGTCCTAGACATAGCCGCCATCGGCCTGCGGCAGCATAAGCGCACCGGAATCGCCCAGCCGGCGCACGGTGCGGCAGATTTCGCGCTGCGCCTCGGTGACTTCGCAGCGTTTCATGGGGCCGCGATCGGCCAGTTCGTCCTGTAACTGCGATGCGGCGCGCTTGGACATTGACGAGAAAATCAACGTGCGGATGTCGGCATCGGCCCCCTTCAGCGCCACGGCCAGCAGCGCCGAATCCGTTTCGCGTATGACAAGCTGCACATCCTTGAGCGACAGCAGCGCCAGTTCGGCAGAGATGATCTGCAGCGCCTCGTATTCGGCGGCCAGCTCAGGAT
>NZ_JANPCD010000008.1:0-3084 GCF_031430775.1 Sandarakinorhabdus sp.
TTATTCCGGCCGTTCGGTCATCGTGACGGGTCCGGAATTGAAGCTGCACCAGTGCGGCCTGCCCAAGAAGATGGCGCTCGAGCTGTTCAAGCCGTTCATCTATTCGCGTCTTGATGCCAAGGGTCTGTCGATGACCCTCAAGCAGGCCAAGAAGTGGGTCGAAAAGGAACGCAAGGAAGTCTGGGACATCCTCGACGAGGTCATCCGCGAACATCCGGTGCTGCTCAACCGCGCGCCGACGCTGCACCGTCTTGGCATCCAGGCCTTTGAACCCGTGCTGATCGAGGGCAAGGCCATCCAGCTGCACCCGCTGGTCTGCTCGGCCTTCAACGCCGATTTCGATGGCGACCAGATGGCTGTCCACGTGCCGCTGAGCCTTGAGGCCCAGCTCGAAGCGCGCGTGCTGATGATGTCGACCAACAACATCCTGTCGCCCGCCAACGGCAAGCCGATCATCGTGCCGTCGCAGGACATGGTGCTGGGTCTGTATTATCTGTCGATGGAATCCGAAGGCGAACCCGGCCAGGGCATGGCCTTTGGCGACATGGCCGAAGTCCATCAGGCGCTGCACGGCAAGTTCGTGACGCTGCACACCAAGATCACGGCGCGCGTCCCGGCCACCGACGAAGACGGCAAGGCCTATATGCGCCGCGTGCAGACCACGCCGGGCCGGCTGCTGCTCAGCGAAACCCTGCCCAAGTCGCACAAGGTGCCGTTCGAAACCATCAACCGCCTGCTGACCAAGAAGGAGATCGGCGATGTCATCGACACCGTCTATCGCCACACCGGCCAGAAGGAGACGGTGCTGTTCGCCGATGCCATCATGGCGCTGGGCTTCCGCCACGCGTTCCAGGCCGGCATTTCCTTCGGCAAGGACGACATGGTCATCCCCGCCGCAAAGGGCCCGCTGGTCGATCAGACCAAGGCGCAGGTGAAGGATTTCGAACAGCAGTATCAGGACGGCCTCATCACCCAGGGTGAAAAGTACAACAAGGTCGTCGATGCCTGGGCGCGTTGCGGTGACCAGGTCGCCACCGAAATGATGAAGGAAATCAGCGCCAAGAAGAAAACGCCCGACGGGCGCGAGGCGCAGATCAACTCCATCTACATGATGGCGCACTCCGGTGCCCGTGGCTCGCAAGCGCAGATGAAGCAGCTTGCCGGCATGCGCGGCCTCATGGCCAAGCCGTCGGGCGAGATCATCGAAACGCCGATCATCTCGAACTTCAAGGAAGGCCTGACCGTCCTTGAATACTTCAACTCCACCCACGGCGCCCGCAAGGGTCTGGCCGATACCGCGCTCAAGACGGCGAACTCGGGTTATCTCACCCGCCGTCTGGTCGATGTCAGCCAGGATTGCGTCGTCATCGAGCAGGATTGCGGCACCGAACGCGGCATGTTGATGAAGGCCATTGTCGAAGGCGGCAACACCATCGTGTCGCTGGCCGAACGCATCCTTGGCCGCACCGTGCTGGTGGACATCGTCGACGCCAAGACCGGCGAAGTGGTGGCACCGGCCGGGCTGTTGCTCGATGAAGCCGATGTCGCGCGCATCGAAAAGGCTGCCGTTGCCGAAGTGAAGATCCGCTCGCCATTGCTGTGCGAAACGCGCGGCGGTGTCTGCGGAACCTGCTATGGCCGCGATCTTTCGCGCGGCACGCCCGTCAATGCCGGCGAAGCTGTTGGTGTGATTGCAGCGCAGTCGATCGGCGAGCCGGGCACGCAGCTGACCATGCGTACCTTCCACATCGGCGGCGCCGCCCAGGTGTCCGAACAGTCGACACTGGAATCGCCGGTGGATGGCACGCTGGAATTCCGCGCCCTGTCGACCATCGCCGACAGCCGTGGCCGCAACATCTCCATGGCCCGCAACGGCGAACTGGTGCTGCGCGATGCCGAAGGCCGTGAACGCTCGATCCACCGTATCCCTTACGGTGCCATGCTGACCCATCTCGAAGGCGCCCAGGTGTCCAAGGGTGATCGGCTGGCCGAATGGGATCCGTACACCCTGCCGGTCATCACCGAGAAATCGGGCAAGGTGAAATATCAGGATCTGGTCGAAGGCGTCTCGCTGCGCGAAGAAACCGACGAAGCCACCGGCATTGCCAACAAGGTCGTCAGCGACTGGAAGGCCATCAACAAGAAGGATGACCTGCGTCCGCGCATCACTCTGCTTGACGATGCCTCGGGCGAAACCGCGCGTTACCTGCTCGCCGTCGATGCGATTTTGTCCGTCAACGACGGTCAGGACGTGTTCGCCGGTGACGTGGTTGCCCGCATCCCGCGCGAAGCTGCCAAGACCCGCGACATCACCGGCGGTCTGCCGCGTGTTGCCGAACTGTTCGAAGCGCGCATTCCCAAGGACAATGCCATCATTGCTCGCACCACGGGCCGCGTCGAATTTGGCAAGGACTACAAGACCAAGCGCCGCATCTCGATCCGCCCCGAGGACGGCGGCGATGTTGCGGAATATCTGGTGCCCAAGGGCAAGCACGTGGCCGTTCAGGAAGGCGATTTCGTTCGCAAGGGCGATTATCTGATCGACGGCAACCCCAACCCGCACGACATCCTTGAAGTGCTGGGCGTGGAGCCGCTGGCCGAATATCTCTGCGCGGAAATCCAGGAGGTCTATCGCCTCCAGGGTGTGCGCATCAACGACAAGCACATCGAAGTGATTGTCCGCCAGATGCTGCAAAAGGTCGAAATCACCGAAAGCGGCGACACCACGCTGCTTGTCGGCGAACAGGTCGACCGTGAAGAGATGGACACCGAAAACGGCAAGCTGCCGGCAGGCTCCGTGTTTGCCGCTGGCAAGCCGATCCTGCTCGGCATCACCAAGGCGTCGCTCCAGACCAAGAGCTTCATCTCGGCCGCCTCGTTCCAGGAAACCACCCGCGTGCTCACCGAAGCAGCGATCCAGGGCAAGATCGATACGCTCGAGGGCCTCAAGGAGAACGTGATCGTCGGCAGGCTCATTCCGGCCGGCACCGGCGGCATGCTGTCAAGGCTGAAGCAGGTCGCGGAAAAGCGCGACACGCTGATCCTCGAAGAGCAGGCAAGGGCGGCGGAAATCCTGCCCGCGGC
>NZ_JANPCD010000009.1:0-6963 GCF_031430775.1 Sandarakinorhabdus sp.
CGCTGCCCAGCCGCCGCCAGCGCCGCAACAGATGCGTGCCGAGCCGCCCGCCCCACAGCGTCACCAGACCAAGCAACGCCCAGCCCAGCGGCCCGGCAGGCTGGCCGATCTGCACAGTGGTGAGCAGCACAAGGCCGACCATGCCCCAGGCCCAGACGATATCGATGAAGCTGACATCGCGGATGGCCACTGCGACCCGCCACAGGATCATCAGCGCCGCCATGATGGCCAACAGGTTGAAAGCGAGCATCTGGACCATGATCAACGTTCCCCCGGCTGGACGATGCCCTGCATGGCAAGATGCGGATGGCGCGGTGCCACCGAGCGATAATATTGCTCCACCTGCGCCATGTCGGCAGCATAATCACCCGTCGGCATGATGGCGGGGCCAAGGCCACCAACACGTCGGGCATAATCCATCAACCCGCAGACCATAGGCACCCCGGCGCCCAGCGCGATGTGATAGAAACCGGTGCGCCAGTGGCGGACGCTGCCACGCGTGCCTTCGGGCGCAATGGTGAGGATGAAGTCATCCCGGGCGACAAATTCGGCGATCATGGCGTTCACATAATCGCCGCCGCGCTTTCGGTCGATGGCGATCCCGCCGATATCTGTCAGGAACCGGCGCAGCGGCCAGCGGAACAGTTCCTTTTTCGCCATGAAGTACGGCGCCAGCCCCAGCGTGCGGGTCAGGCCGAAATAATAAAGAAAGTCCCAATTGGACGTGTGCGGCGCCGCAATGATGATGCAGCGGCGCGGCACCGGTGCCTCGGTCTGCGCCTGCCAGCCCTGCCGGCGATACAGCCACAGCAAGCCCTGTTCGAGCGTGCGCGTGGCCCAGCCCTTTGTCGACGCCGGCATTCTTCCCCCAAGCATTTGCGACACAACATCGCGGATTGGGGGTGCCTGTGTCAAAACCCCGTGTCAAAACATTGTCAGCCTGCCGGGCCGCGCTATGGTGACGCTCATGATAGCTCGCACCCTCACCGCTTATGTCGCTACCGGCATTTCCTTTGCCGTCATCGATAGTTTCTGGCTGATCCTGATGGCGCCGCGCCTCTACAAGCCGGAAATCGGCGAGATGCTGGCGCCAGCGTTTCGCGGCGGGCCGGCGGTGGTGTTCTACCTGCTGTATATTGCCGGCATGCTGTATTTTGCCGTGATGCCGGGCCTGGCGTCGGGGCGCTGGCAGACGGCGCTGCTGCAGGGCGCCGTGCTCGGGTTCATGTGCTACATGACCTATGACATGACCAACTATGCCACGCTCAAGGTCTGGAGCCTCAAGGTCACCATACTCGACCTGATCTGGGGCACGGTCCTGACCGGCCTGTCCGCAGCGGCTGGCGCCGCGATTACGCAGCGGCTTTTTCCATCCTGACGAACCTGCTGCCGATAGCGGAAATTCGGCAGCGGTCCGGGCTGGACAAGGATATCCGCCGGCCTATCGAGCGGGCCGGCGGATTTGTTCTGGCAGACAGTTCGGGCGCGTCAGCCGGGGCGGCGGCCCATGGCGCGGCCGGGACGATTGGCGCGGCCGGCAGCGGCGCGATTGGCGCGGGCGCCTTCGGGGCGGACGGTCTGGACGTTGCGCGTGACCTGGCCATTTGCACGGCTGACAGTGACATCGCGGCTGGCGACGACTTCGCCGGCGCCATTGGTCAGGCTGCGGCTGCGCGCGGCGCCATCGGCGGTGCGTGTGCCTGAACCATCCAGGGTCAATGTCTGGCCGTTCTTGCCGGTGCGCGTGCCGGTTTCGGCATAGCCGGTTTCGGTGCGAGTGCGCGTGTAATCAAAGCTGCTGGTCTTGCCATCAAAGCCGGTGCGGCTACCCGATGCGGTGACGCCGTCGTCGGTGCGGGTACGGGTCGCCGACGACACGGCCACGGCACCGTCGCTCTTGCGCGTCACTTCGGCGTCGCGCGTCTGGGTGCGGGTGTCGGGGTCGCGGGTGGTCACGATCGTGCCGCTGATCTTGGCGTTGTCGATGGTCTTGGTACTGGTCACCGGCTCGGCCACGGCGGTTGACGCAAGCACGAGCAGCGATGCAAGGCCAAGGGAGACGGCAGCGGTCTTGATGCAAAGGGTCATGGTCTGGCTCCTGAAACCTGAAAGAAGCGGCTTGGTGCCCGCCTCATCTGTTTCAACGTGGCCGTGCGGCAAAACCCTTCGCCGGCGAAATGGCAGATCATGCAGAACGGTGGAAAGATCGCGACCGTCGAACAGGCGGATGATCGCGCCGGCACGTCCAGCTAGCAGATCGACGGCGCCGCGAGCAGATTGATCGAGGCTGCGCTTGACAGTCAGGATTGGGCGCGCGGGCTTGACATTTTCGCCATCCGGCGCGATTTCAGCGGTGTCGGCGGTGGAACTCTCCCCAGTTCTAGTGGGGACTTGTTCAACCCATCGTCGGCGCCCATCCTCACTGGCATAGGTCACGCGGCCCTCACGGACGGCTCTGCGCGCGGAATCGGAACGTGCCTCGCTGTGCGTGGAAACGACGACGCTGACCACCGGCCCGCCCAACATGCCCGCAACGTCGATCACGGCCAGATAATCTCTGCCGTCCTCCGTCATCCACACGGCATGCCGACCGTCCGGTTCGACAAAGACCATTTGCGGCGAGGCCAGCAGTTCGGGCAGCCGCATCAGTTGCTACTGGCGCGGCCCGCGTGGTCGGGCAGCCTTGTCACGCATGGCCCGCAACGCTCGCAGGCGGCGCAATTGCTCCCTGTCCTGAGTCCGGGCAACAGCCGCTTCGCGCAGCGCATCGGGGATGGGCCGGGTCTCGGCACCAAGGGCTGCGTCGGGCAAGGACGGCAATGCCTCTGCGCGTGTTGCCAGCCGTTCGGCAATGGCACCCTGCACTGCCGGCGACAGCCGTTCGGCGATGGCGCCGCGCACAGTGATGGCATCAGGGCCGGCATCGGGAACGGTGTCCGGCGCAGCAGCCCGCCCGGCGATGGCATCGCGCAGTACGGCGCGGCCCAGGGGCGCGGTCCGCTCCGCCGTGCGGGTGGCCATGCGCTCCGCCATGCGGGCGGCGGGGTGCGGCACCGGCGGTGGCGCGGCAACCGACTGGGCTTGAAGCGGAATAGCCGCCGGCAAGGGTGCCGCCGGCAGTGGCAAGGCTGCCGCCTGCAGAGGCAGGGCGGGTTGCGGCGGCGACAGGTCCGGCACGCGCGGCATCGATGGAGGCGGCGGCGGCGTGACGCGCAAGGGCAGTGCAACGGCGCGCGGTGCCGGCGCGGATACGGCGCCAAGGCTGGCCAGCACCGACGGCAAGGTCAGGCCGGCATAATCGGCAAGCCCCGCCGCGACGGCGGTGGCGACCAGCATCGAGGCGGTCACAACAAGGGCGCCCCGCGTCCAGCGGCGCGGTGCACGGCGCAAGGTCATGCGGGGCGAAAGTGGAGGCAATGGCGGGCGCGCCGCGACGGCCACGACGCGGTCCATGAGGCCGGGGGACATCGGCGGTACCCGGCCGCCTTCACCCAGCAGGCGCGCCAGCACGGCGTCATCAGGCAGCGCGATCATTGTGCATTCTCCAGGCCAAGGCCAGCAGCGGCAAGATTGTGCCGCAGCGCCGTGCGGGCGCGCAGCAGCAGCGATTCAAACCCCTTGACCGACATGTCCATGCAGGCGGCGGCGGCGGCATTGGGCATGTCCTCCCAGTACGTCAGCACGATGCTGGCACGCTGGCGATCGGGCAGCGCCCTGACGCAGGCATCAATGCGGCGGCTACGCTCGTCAGCCTCCAGCAACGCATCTGCGCCCGGTGCATCATCGGGGCGGTCGGGCAGTTCGGCCATGGTCACCGGCCGGCGGCGGCGGCTGCGATCGATGCACAGATTGGTGACGACGCGCTGCAAAAACGCCCGCACGCCGGTGTCCCCTGCCCGCCAGCGCGGCGCCTGCAGCCACAGGCGTGCAAAAGCCTCCTGCACCAGATCCTCGGCATCGCCGTGGTCGCCGGTCATCCGCCACGCAAGCCGGAATGCCGCCGTCTGGTGGCGCTGCGCCAAGGTGCGCAGGGCGTTGGTGCTTTGGGCCGATGGTGCGCGGGCAGGCGCGGCGGCCGCGGCCATGGTCGCCATCAACTGGTCGTCGCTCAAGGCGCTGGTGGCCGGCGCCGCATCAGGTGCGGCAAGCGGCGGGTCCGGCGCCGCCGCAGCGAGGGGCGCCCCGCTCAGCATCGCGGCTCAGGATGGTGAAGAGGGCGCATCAGACATGTTAACGCAAGTCCGGCAGAAATCCTTCGCCATCCGCGAAGGATTTGCGGGCACGCCTGCGTTACATCGTTCAGAACCAATTTGGGGGGTTTCATGTCCATCGCCAGCCGTATCCTGCCTGCCGCTTTCCTTTTCGCAACATCAGGCGGTGCAACATTTGGCAGCGCCGCGTGCGCCGCCGAGGCCGCGCGTCCATGGTCATTGGCTGTCATCGGCGGCCTTACCGCCGTGCAGTCGCAGTCCGACCAGCCGTTTGCCGGCATCAGCCTGCGCCGCGCCCTTGGCAATGCCTATGTGCGCGGCGGGCTGACCTGGGTGGGCAGCGGCAACGCGCGCGGGCTGGCAATTCCGGCCGACACCTGGCTGGGTACCATCGGCGCGGGCACCAGCATGGGGGCGGTGTCGCTGGATGGCTATGTCAATTTTGGCCAGCGCAAGTTCAACGATGCCAGCTTCCGCCGCCCGGACGGCACGCGCGTGCTGCTCGACCGGTCGGGTTCGACGTTCGGCATCGGCGGCACGGCAACCTGGGACATTGCGGTGGGCAAGGACTGGTTCGTGTCACCCTTTGCGGCGCTGGATTACAACAGCGTCGATTTTGCCGTGGCCACGCGCGTCGGCAATGTCGTCACGGGATCGTTGCAGGACAAGAGCGACGGTGTCACCGGCACCGGCGGGGTTGGCATCAGCTATATCCTGCCCGGCGAGGGCGGCAGCCTGGGGCTGTCGGCGGCATTCAGCCATGCCAGCAACCTGGCCGCCGTCGGCCAGATCGGCCGCACCGGCGCCAACCTGCCGCGCTTTGTCGATTCCGGCACCGCGCCGGACAGCTGGGGCGAAATCGCCGCGACAACGTCGTTCGACATCAGCCCGTCGGTCGCCATCGACCTGTCGCTGGTGCAGACCATCGGCTTTGCATTCGGCGACACCACCGCCGGATCGGCCACGCTGCGCTTTGCGTTCTGATGGCGGCGCCGGCCTAGAACGCGTTGCCGATCGACAGCAGGGCGCTGCGCAGCCACCCGAACCATGATGTGTCGGGGGTCGCGCAATGTTCGGACATGGCCTCGGCAAGGCTGAACGTGCGGCGTTCGTCTTCGGTCAGCTCGCGCGGCTTGCGGCGGCAGGCTTCGGCAAGCAGGGCGGCGTCGGTTGCCACCGGGAAAGGTCCCCAGACGATCGCGGTCCCGTCCTGCGATGCCGTGACAATGCGGCGACCGTCGGGCGAGAATCTGGCGCTGGTGACATGGCCCTGGTGGCCTTCGAGTGTCGCGAGCGCCGTGCCCGTCGCTGCGTCCCAAAGCCGGGCGGTGCCGTCCACCGACGCCGTGACGATCCGGCGGCCGTCAGGAGAATAGACGGGATTGTAGATCACGTCCGTATGCCCCTTGAGCGCGGCGATCACCTTGCCCGTGGCCGCGTCCCACAACCGCGCGGTCTTGTCTTGTGACGCCGTGACGATGCGGAGGCCATCAGGTGAAAAGATCGCGCGGGTTACGGCGGCCTTGTGGCCTTTCAGCTTGGCCAGCCGTTTGCCCGTCACGGCATCCCACAACCGCGCAGACTCATCTTTCGACGCGGTGACGATGCGGCGACCGTCGGGCGAGAACAGGGCGCTGGTGACGCCGTCATCATGACCCTTCAGCGTCGCCTGCCATGCGCCCGTTGCGGCGTTCCACAGCCGCGCCGTCTTGTCCTCCGACGCGGTGACGATGCGGCTGCCATCGGGCGAGAACTCGGCCCGGACAACCCCGCCTTCATGTCCCTTCAGCGTGGCCTGCCATGCACCCGTCTCCCCGTCCCACAGCCGCGCTGTCCCATCCTGCGACGCCGTGGCGATGCGGCGACCATCGGGCGAGAACTCGGCGCGATACAAATTGAGAAGGTGCCCCTTTAGAACGGCGATGGCCGCACCGCTTCTGGCGTCCCACAACCGTGCCGTCTTGTCCCGGGACGCCGTCAGTATGCGGCGACCGTCAGGGGAATATACAGCGCTGATGACCTCGTCGGTATGGCCCTTGAGGACTGCAATATCGGCGCCATTCGCCGCGTCCCACAGCCGCGCCGTGCCGTCCTGCGACGCCGTGAGGATGCGGCGGCCATCTGGCGCGTAGATGGCCCGGTAGACCAGCGCCGTGTGCCCCTTGAGCGTGAACAGCCGCGCACCCGTCGCCGCGTCCCACAGCCGCGCTGTCTGGTCGTCCGACCCGGTAATGATACGGCTGCCATCGGGCGCGAATACGGCGCTGTTGAGCGCGCTTTCATGGCCCAGAAGCGTCGCCAGCGGTGTGCCCGACACGCCGTCCCACAGCCTTGCAGTGCCATCCCAGGACGCCGTGACGATGCGGCGACCATCGGGCGAGAATGCGGCGCTGTACACCGCGTTCTCATGACCCTCGAGGGCGGCGATCAAGGCGCCCGTCATCGCGTTCCAAAGCCGCGCTGTCTGGTCCATGGATGCCGTTGTGATACGGCGGCCGTCAGGCGAAAATGCGGCGCTGGTGATCATGTCCCCATGCCCCGTGAGCACGGTTTGCAATGCGCCTGTGGCTGCATCCCACAGCCGCGCCGTGCCGTCATTGGACGCCGTGACGATGCGGCGGCCATCGGGGGAAAATTCGGCACGATAGACGGCCTGGTCGTGACCCTTGAAAGTGCGGACCATCTGGCCCGTTGCCGCATCCCACAACCGCGCCGTTTTGTCATCCGACGCAGTGACGATGCGGCTGCCGTC
>NZ_JANPCD010000010.1:0-2839 GCF_031430775.1 Sandarakinorhabdus sp.
GCCGATGCAGTCAAATGGCAGCAGCTGATTGCCGAATTTCGTTCGGCGTCCATCAAAAGCGGCGCGGGCGTGCCGATCCTGTTCGGTGTCGATGCCGTCCATGGCCATTCGAACCTGCCCGGCGCAACGATTTTTCCTCACAATATCGGCCTTGGTGCCGCCAATGATCCGGCCTTGATCAAGCGCATCGGTGCTGCCACGGCTGCCGAGGTGGCGGGAAGCGGCGCCGACTGGACGTTCGCGCCGACGCTGGCTGTGCCGCAGGATCTGCGCTGGGGCCGCAGCTACGAAGGCTATGCCGCCGACCCCGCCCTGGTGGCGCGGTACGGGCGAGCCATGACCCTTGGCCTGCAAGGCGCGGTCATTGCCGGGCGGCCGATCGCGGCCAACAGGGTTGCGGCCACGGCCAAGCATTTCCTTGCCGATGGCGCCACGGCGCAAGGCAAGGACCAGGGCGATGCCGCCATTTCCGAACGCGACCTCGCGGCGGTTCACGCGCGCGGATACCCCGCAGCGATCAACGCCGGCGCGCTAACGGTCATGGCCAGTTTTTCAAGCTGGAACGGCGTCAAGAACCACGGCAACGCCAGCTTGTTGACCGATATCCTCAAGCGGCGGATGGGCTTTGCCGGGCTGGTTGTCGGGGACTGGAACGGACATGGCCAAGTGCCGGGTTGCACAGTCACCGATTGCGCGGCCAGCTTCAACGCCGGGCTGGATCTGGCCATGGCGCCGGACAGCTGGAAGGGCTTGTTCGAAGCAACCGTGCGCGATGCGCGCAGTGGCGCCATTCCCCTGTCGCGCATCGACGATGCCGTCCGCCGGATCCTGCGGGTAAAGGCAAAGCTGGGACTGCTCGGCGACGCCCCGGTGCAGCGCGGCGACGCCGCCCAAGTCGGCGCCCCGGACCATCTGGCGCTGGCGCGCGAAGCTGCCGCCAGGTCGCTGGTTTTGCTCAAGAACAATGGCGGCGTGCTACCGCTCCGCCCCGGCTCGCGCGTGCTCGTGGCAGGCCCCGGCGCCGACAACATGGCGATGCAGGCTGGCGGCTGGACGATCACCTGGCAAGGCACGGACACCGCGGCATCCGATTTTCCCAAGGGCCAGACGATCGGCCGCGCAATTGCGTCAGCCGTTGTTGAGGCAGGCGGACAGGCCGTGCTGGCGCCCGATGGCAATTGGTCCGCGCGGCCCGATGTGGCAGTCGTGGTTTACGGGGAGCAGCCCTATGCCGAGTTTCAGGGCGACATGCCCAACCTGGCCTTTCGCGCGCATTCGGGTGAACAGGAACTGATCGCACGCCTCAAGGCGCAAGGTATTCGCGTGGTTTCGGTGTTCCTGTCGGGCAGGCCACTGTTCACCGGCACGCAGATCAACGCCTCGGATGCCTTTGTTGCGGCATGGTTGCCCGGCACCCAGGGCGCAGGTGTCGCCGATGTGCTGGTTGCGCGCTCTGACGGGAAACCTGCGCGCGATTTCACTGGCCGGCTGCCATTCGCCTGGCCGGCCGATGCGCTATCGCCTGTTGCAAACCCCCTGTTCCCGGTTGGCTATGGCCTGCACTATCGCAAGTCCGCCGCGTTGGGCCCTATGGCGTTAGGGCCTGTCAACGAGGACCCCCGCGTTGACCTTGCTGCCTTTGAAAGCGCGGACAGTTACTTCTCGCTTGGCAAGGTGCCATCCCCATGGCGCCTGGGCCTGGACAGCATGGTCGTGGGCCGGGCGCTTGATCTGGCCGCGCAGGAGGATGCGCGCCAATTCGCCTGGACCGAGCGCGGCGCCATCGCCATCGACGGCCCGCCGGTCAACCTGATGCGGCAGCTCGACGCCGGTTTTGTTCTGCACTTCGAATGGCGGATCGACGTCGCTCCGACCGGGCCGGTCGCGCTTTCCATGGGCGGTGCCACGCTTGATATCGGGCCGCAGATCCGGGCTGCCCCTATCGGGGTGCCCACGACAACGCGGATTGCGCTGCGCTGTTTTGCCGAGGCGGGCGCTGACCTCAAGGCGGTCGGCACACCGGTTCGCATAGCGGCCAACAAGGGCTTCACGATGACCTTGCGGCGCGCAGCACTCGAGAGCGCCGGGCCTGCTACCCAATGTCCTTCCAAGCTTGATTAGCGCGCAGGAGAACAACGTCATGGCAATGGCCCCAGGCGCGACAAACAGCACCGACAGCAACCCCGCAATGGGCGATGACAATCATGTCGATGCGCCGCGGTTGCAGTTGTTCGTCATGGCGCTATTTTTCATCTTCGGTGGAATCACGTCGCTCAATGATGTGATCATTCCCAAGCTGAAGGAGCTGTTCACGCTCAATTACACCCAGGCCATGCTGGTGCAGTTCTGCTTCTTCACCGCCTATCTGGTGATCGGCATTCCCGGTGCGCGGCTGGTCAAGCGGATCGGCTACATGCGCGGGGCCGTCGCCGGGCTGCTGTTGATGATGACGGGCTGCCTGTTGTTCATCCCGGCCAGCCAGACCGCGACATATGCGGTGTTCCTGTTGGCACTGTTCGTGCTCGCCAGCGGAGTGGTCATCGTGCAGGTTGTCGCCAACCCGCTGATTTCCATGCTTGGTCCTGCCCGCACCGCGCATAGCCGGCTTACGTTTGCACAAGGGTTCAACTCGCTGGGCACGACGCTGTTTCCCATTGCCGGGGCGATCCTGATCCTAGGCGGCCTTGCCAATGTCAGCGCGGCACAGTTTTCAGGGGCCGCACTCGACGCCTATCGCACCAGTGAAAGCCAGGCCATCGTCAACGGCTATCTGGGTCTTGCAGCGGCGCTGGCCGTCGTTGCAGGCGTGGTCTGGATGTTCCGCGGTGCGCTCAAGGGC
>NZ_JANPCD010000011.1:0-12632 GCF_031430775.1 Sandarakinorhabdus sp.
CCGACGGGCATGAACGCCGGTGTGGCGATGGTGCCGCGCTGCATGGCGATGGTGCCAGCCCGCGCAGCGCCGTCTCGGGCATGGATGGAAAAGGCAAAACGCGTCATCGCCCGCCTATGGCGCGGACGACCGATTTGCGAAAGGGGGCGCTGCCCCGGCAAACGGCGATGCGGCGGCACATTGCCGGTGGCCATATCCATGGCATAGTGCCGGCAATGCCATCAAAGGGACAGCCCATGACTGCAAGATCAGGCGCAATTGCGGCCTTGTTGGCGTGCGCGCCGCTGTTGCTGGCGGCTGCCCCGCCGGCACCTGCCATCGATGCCGGCGCGCTGGCCGCAACAGGCCCGGCCCGGCGCTGCCTGCCGGAAACCACGGTGAAGGGCTATCGCATCGTCGGCGGCGGCAAATGGCTGATGGTGCAGGGCATCGGCCGCCGCTGGTGGCGCAGCCCGCTTGCGGCGTGCCGCCTGCCAGTGCGCAGCTACATCATCGAGCGCCGCAACTCCGTCGGCCAGATGTGCCGGCAAGACCCGTTTTATCTGGTGGACCCGTTCACCAGGGCGGACCTGACATATTGCAACATGGGCGATTTCACACCGGTTGCCGTGTCATCGCCGCCGGCATGAAAAAACGCGCCGATCAATTGCTTGCCGAACGCGGCCTGGCCGAAAGCCGCACCCGTGCCCAGGCCTTGATCCTCGCCGGATTGGTGTTTGTCGGTGACCGCCGCATCGCCAAGGCCGGCGACATGGTCGACGAGGCAGCGGCGTTCGATGTCCGTGGCCGCGATCACCCATGGGTGTCACGCGGCGGTGTCAAGCTGGCCCATGGCCTTGACCATTTTGGCTGGGACGTGTCCGGCGCCGTCGCAATGGATGTTGGATCTTCGACAGGCGGGTTCACCGATGTGCTGCTGACGCGCGGCGCCGTCCGGGTCTATGCCGTGGACAGCGGCACCAACCAGCTTGCCTGGAAGCTTCGAAGCGATGCCCGTGTCGTGGTGCATGAACAGCTTTCGGCCCGGCTGCTCACGCCGGAACATATCCCCGAACCGATAGATGTCATCGTCTGCGATGCCAGCTTCATCGGCCTGGCCAAGGTGCTGGAACGGCCATTGACCTTTGCTGCGCCCGCCGCCCGCCTGCTGGCGCTCATCAAGCCGCAGTTCGAGGCCGGCAAGGCCGAGGTTGGCAAGGGCGGTGTCGTCCGCGATGCCGCTGTCCACGACCGGGTGTGCCGAGAAGTATCGGACTGGCTGGCGGCCCAGCCGGGCTGGCAGGTCACCGGCATCACGCAAAGCCCCATCACCGGCCCCGAAGGCAATGTCGAATTCCTCATCGGCGCCGAGCGCGCCGCATGATGCATGCTACAGCCTTGTGGCGCTGCCGTCCCCATTGGGCTAAGGAGCCGTCATGACAGATACTCTTGGCGCGCCGCAGTTCCTGCGCGGGTCCTTTTTCCGCGCTGCAATCGTGATGGTTCCGCTGCTGCTGTTGCTCGGCGGACTGTCGGCGCGGCTGTCGGGGTCGACGACGGACAATGGCTGGTACCAGACGCTGACCCTGCCGTCGCTGCAGCCACCCGGCCCGGTGTTCGGTATTGCCTGGTCGGTCCTCTACACCCTGATTGCGCTGGCCTTTGCCTTTGCCTGGGCGACGCGGCCGGCACCCCACCGCCGGCTGGCACTTGGCCTGTTCCTGCTGGGCTTTGCCATCAACCTGACCTGGTCGCCGGTGTTCTTCAGGCTGCACATGATCACTGTGGCGCTGGGCATCATCGCGGTGATGTTTATTGTCGCGGTTGCCACGACTTTTGCCTTCGGCCGGGTCAACAGGCTGGCGGCATGGCTGATGCTGCCCTATTTGGTGTGGCTGTGCTTTGCGGGCGCACTCAACGCCCGCATCCTGTTGCTCAACCCGAACGCCGATGCGCTCCAGATGGGAGTTTGACCGATGCAGACCGAAAACAAGCTGTTCGAAGACCTGTCCAAGGTGGCCACCGCCGCGCTTGGCACCCTTGCCGGCGCCGGCCGCGAATTTCAGGACGCGGCGCGTGCCCGGGCCCGGGATTTTGTTGCCGGCGGCGAAACTATCGACATCGATGCCTTTGAAACGGTCAAGGCCAGCGCCGCCGCCGCTCGTGAAGCCGTCGAAGTGCTGCGCGCCGAAGTCGCCGAACTGCGCAGCGAAATCGCGGCTCTGCGGAATGAAAAGGCGGGCAAGAAAGCAGCATCTGGGGCCTCGCCGGCGTGATATCCACAACATTCTGTGGTTTCCTGCTTGCCGAATCGCGCCATTCTGGTCACCCTTCGAGCCGTAATGTGCGTGATCAGGGTGTGCGTGGCCAAGATGTGCCGGGGAGGGCGAACGCATGAGCTTCGTCGATACTGACTTCTCGCCGGCGCAGGCGGCGCCCATCGACATGCTGGAACATGTGTTCGACGCCAATGGCTGGGCGTTCGAACGCAGCGGCAACGAAGAAATCACTACGTCGATCAAGGCCGGCTGGGCGACGTATGAACTGCGTGCGCTTTGGCGCGATGAAGAACGCGTTTTGCAGATCATTGCCCGCGCCGATCTGGCCGCCGCCGATGATCGCCGCATGGCCGCTTATGAAACGCTGGGCCTCATCAACGAGCAATTGTGGATGGGGCATTTCGAGCTCTGGTCCGCCGATGGCAGCCTGTTGTTCCGTCATGCGACATTGCTCGCCGATGCCGATGGCGCTGGTGAAGCGGATCTGTCGATCGGCCAGGCTGAAATGCTGGTCGATGCAGCCGTAGATGAATTCGAACGCTATTATCCGGTGTTCCAGCTTGTGCTGTTCGCCGATCACAGCCCTCAGGATGCGATGGCTGCAGCTCTGCTCGAAACCGTCGGAGAAGCGTGAGCGCCACGGCGAGCATGACCGCCGCGCCCATCTGGCTGCTCGGCTGCGGTCATATGGGCGGCGCGCTGCTGTCGCGCTGGCTGGCCGAAGACCTTGGCCCGGTTGCCATCATCGATCCCATGCCCAAGGCGCTGCCACCCGGTTGCACGGCGCTGTCCGATCCGCCGCCCGGCCAGCCAGACGTCTTGGTGCTGGCCATCAAGCCACAGGTCTGGCGTGCGGCCTGCCAGCCGTTGGCGGGTCTGATCGGCGCCGGCACCATGGTCATTTCGATCATGGCCGGCATTTCGGTCGCTGATATTGCGTCCGTTTTTCCGGCGTCGGCCATCGTCCGCGCCATGCCCAATACGCCCGCTGCCATCGGGCAGGGCGCAACCGCATTGTTCACCGATGCCGGCGATCTGGCACAGGGCGCGGCCGAGGCGCTGTTCGGCCCGGCCGGCGCCACGGTCTGGCTCGGTGATGAAGGCCAGTTCGACGCTGTGACGGCGCTGTCTGGCTCGGGCCCCGCTTATGTCTTTGCCTTTGTCGAGGCGTTGGCCACAGCGGGCGTCCGCGCCGGCCTCGACCCGGCGCTGGCGATGCGACTGGCACGCGCCACGGTCATCGGATCGGCGGCGCTGGCGGCGCATGAACCCGGCGTCGTGATGGCCGACCTTCGTGACCGGGTGACCAGCCCTGGCGGCACCACGGCGGCGGGGCTGGCCGAACTGCGCCCTGATCTGGCAGGATTGCTGACCCGAACGGTGCTGGCTGCTGCGACAAGATCGCGAGAATTGCGCGAACATCGAATCCCATGAAAAGCTCTGATTGACGGCGCCTCTTGGCTGTTGTGCAGTCTTTCGTTCTTGGTATTGTCATTGCTAATAGTGATGCGCAATGTTGAAATTCGGGAGATTTGCCTTGGAGATGCTTCGTAGATTTTTCGTCATTGCTGCATCTTTCATTGCGCTGACTGCCTGCTCCGGTGGCATTGACACCAGGGTGGACGAACCCAGTGAAAAGGTTTTCAAGCGGCTTTACAATATGCCTGCCCAGTCGGACGCTTTCGCCAAGGCCGTGCAATTTCCCGGTACCAATTATTATGTAGGCAAGGGCGGCGTCTCGGAAGTGATCTGGTATTTCAAGCAGAACGGCGCCGGGATATGCCATTTTGTTGCGACCGTGACTCCCGAAGGCCCGTCGGCATCGCGGGTCAAGACCAGTCTGGTCGACGATAGCAAAGGCACCGAACGCTATATCTGCAAGCTCGTGAAGGTCGTCGGTGAAGAAAGCGTCGCAGCCACGCTCGCCCGCCGGTCAGCTGATGTCGCGGCCGTCAACAAGGAGATTCAAAAAGTCATGTTCAACAATCTCGGGGCAGTCGCTGATACCGTCAGCAGGGAGATGATGGAAATGGCGCCGCCTGCGGACAATGATTGCAAAAGAGGCAGTTTCGATGACCGCATAACGTGCCAGAAGTTCAAAAAGGCGCGCGAGAACCGCAACGAAGGGCGAAATGCAGGGAACCTCGATCAGTAGAATTGATCTGAAGGTTCAGAAATCGCCCCTGGGCTAAGCGCCTTGCAAGGCCCCCACGATAGACCGGTCCGCAACTGGCACCAAACCCATCAGCACGGCCCAGAAACCCGTCACCGCCTGCTGCCCAGCCTCGCGATAGGCATTGGCCATGCTGGCCTCAAGTTCGGTGAACAGCCGGTTTTCCAAGGCAGCGCCGCTGGCCGTCAGGCGCAGCAGCCGTTGCCGCCGGTCGGTCTGGCCGATGCTTTGTTCGACCAGCCCCTTGGCCTGAAGCTCGTTCAGTACCCGCCCCAAAGACTGTTTGGTGATGGCGAGCAGGCGCAGCAGGTCGCCAACCGAAAGCCCCGGCTGGCGCGCGATGAAATACAGCGCGCGGTGATGGGCGCGGCCGAGATCTTCGATGGCCAATATGGCATCGGCGCCGCGCACCATGGCCGAATAGCCGAAATACAGCAGCTCGATGCCCCGGCGGATTTCATCTTCGCGCAGGAACAGCGGCGATGCGCTGGGCGGACGCAGCGCCGTGACAGGGCTGGCGCCGCCAGCGTTTGATGCGACAGGGCCGGATCCTGCCGGGCTTGACGAGAAATTTGGGACAGTCATGTTGACGTATCTTGCACAAAGTCGCCGGCCAAGGCAAGAAGCAGGCCATGCGCCGGCCCCCGGCGCAATATTGCTGCGAGCGAACCGCCCGGGGCAGTGCAGATGACCAGCAGCAGGACCAAGGGCATGATCGACGCCACATTCGACAATCGCGACGGCACCATCTGGTTCGATGGCGCGCTGCGGCCGTGGCGCGAAGCCAATGTTCATGTCCTGACGCACGGCCTGCATTATGCCAGTTCGGTGTTCGAGGGCGGGCGGGCCTATGGCGGCAAGATCTTTGCACTGACCCAGCACAGCGAGCGGCTGCGGGCATCGGCGAACCTCATGGGCTTTGACTTGCCGTGGAGCACTGCGGAAATCGACGCGGCGTGCAATGAAACGCTGGCCGCCAGCGGCCTGAGCAACGCCTATGTGCGCCCGGTGGCGTGGCGCGGGTCCGAACAGATGGGCGTGTCGGCACAGCGCACGAAGCCGCATCTGGCGGTCGCCGTGTGGGAATGGGGCGCCTATTTCGGCCCCGAGGCGCTGCGCAAGGGCCTGCGGCTCAACATCGCGAAATGGCGGCGTCCAGCGCCCTACACCGCGCCGACCAAGGCCAAGGCGGCCGGCCTGTACATGATCTGCACCCTGTCCAAGCATGCCGCCGAGGACGCTGGCTATAATGATGCGCTCATGCTCGACTGGCGCGGCCAGGTTGCCGAAGCCACTGGCGCCAATATCTTTTTCCTCAAGGACGGCGTGCTGCATACGCCGACACCCGATTGCTTTCTGGATGGCATTACCCGCCGTACCATCATGGCGCTGGCCAAGCGCCGGGGCATCGAGGTGGTCGAACGCGCCATCTGGCCCGAGGAGCTTGAAGGCTTCAGCGAGGCGTTCCTGACCGGTAGCGCCGCCGAAGTGACGCCGCTGGCAGAGATCGGCCCCTGGAATTTCCAGGTTGGCGAATTGACGCTGCAAATGGCACAGGATTACGCAGATCTGGTCAACGGCCGCATCAGCCTTTGACGGCAGCGGCTATTCGCCGTTCATCAAGGTGATGCTGATCCGCCGGTTGCGCGGGTCGGCACCATCGGCTGGTACGAACAGATCGGTATCGGCAACGCCTTCGATGCGGCGAAAGCGATTGGCGGCCACACCGCTGCTGGCCAACATGCGGCGCGTGGCATCGGCGCGGGCAGCCGACAATGTCCAGTTGTTGGCGCCGCTCGGTCCCTGATAGCCAAGCGAATCGGTATGGCCGCGAATGGTGATGCTGTTGGGCGTGCCGTCTATGGCCCGCGACACGGTGCGGATCAGCGCGATGCTGGCCGGCGTCGGCGCGCTGGTGCCTACGGCGAACATGGCGAAATCGGCGCGCTCCACAAGGTCGATGCGCAGCCCGTCGCGGGTCCGCACGAACCGCACCTGGCCCTTGAGGCCCTTCAGGGTGGGATCGCCGGCCAGCCGGGCGTTGACCCGCTCCACCACCTTGGAAAAGCGCGTGTCATCGGCGGTGCGGCGACGGCCGGGGCTGGTGGATTTTTCCGATGCGGATTGCTCGGTGGGCGTCACGCCGCCGCCCGGCACTGCCACCGGGCGCGGTCCGCTGGGGCTTGAACGCGGCGCCACACCTTCGGTGGATTCAAGGCTGCGGCCGCCCATGACGCCGTTTGATCCGCCGCTGTTCTGCAACTGGATGACAGTGGGTGTGAAATAATCGGCCAATCCCTTGCGCTGGTCCTCGTTGGTGGCGCCCAGGATCCACAGCAGCATGAAAAACGCCATCATCGCGGTGACGAAATCGGCATAGGCAATCTTCCAGGCGCCGCCGTGATGGGCATGGGCGTGGCGCTTGGCTTTTTTGTAGATGATTTCCGGCTCGAACGGTCCTTCGGGTTTCATCGCGCCGTCCGCATTCCGTCAAAGACTTCGGAAAAGCTGGGTTGATGCGCCGGGCCGATGGCGGTGCGTGCCGCCTCGATCACCAGCGGCTGCGGCTGGCCCCTGAGCGTGGCGATGATGACCCGGCGCACCACCGCATAGATTTCGGCGTCCTGGTCGATCACCGTCTTGAGCCGGGTCGCCGCCGGTCCGACGATGCCATAGGACAGCAGCACCCCCAGAAAGGTGCCGACCAGCGCCGATCCGATCATCGCGCCCAAGATGGCCGGTGGCTTGTCGATGGACGCCATGGTCTTGATAACGCCCAGCACGGCGGCGACGATGCCGAGCGCGGGCAGCGAATCCGACATGGAATGCAATCGCTCGACCGGTTGCATCGCGGCATGGTGGTGCGTGTCGATGGCGGTTTCGATGACCTCGTCAACCGCATGCGCCGGCAGCGAGCCGGTGGAAACGACCATCAGCCGGATGGAATCGGTAATCAACGAGATCAGGAAATGGTCGGCGGCAAATTGCGGGTATTCGGCAAAGATGCTGCTGGATCTGGGATCTTCGATGTGCGGTTCGACCGCCGTCGGGCCTTCGGTCTTGAACAGGCGCATCAGCCGCGCCGTCAGGAAAATCGCGGCGCTGTAATCCTCCTTCTTGTATTTGGGACCTTTGACGATGCGGACAAAGCCCGCGCCCATCGCCTTGATGCCCTTGAGATCGGACGAGATCAGCGTGGCGCCCGCCGACGCACCGCCGATGATGAGCATTTCATGCGGCAGGGCATGCAAAATCGGCCCGAGGTTGCCGCCGGTAAGTGCGAAACCGCCGAACACCATGACGATGAGCACGACAAGGCCGATGACAGAGATCATGATGCTGTTTCACGCTCCCCATGTCCGATGCGCCTCGGACAGGGTTTACGGCGCGAAACCGTGTCGGCTTAAGCCCTGATTTCCTGCGCTGGGTTCATCCCAGCTTGTCCCACAGGCTGAGCGAGGCGGTGCGGGCAAAACTGGCTTGGGCCGCCTCCAATATGGTCAAAAGGCGCTGCATGCGGGCAATCGCCTCGGACATGTCGAGGTCTTCCAGCCGCGACAGGTCGACCGCCGTTGTCAGCTTTTCGCGGGTGATGCGCTCGCCTTCGGTGCCAAGCCGGGACTGGCGGGCGCCGACAATGGCCCGGGCATCGGCCAGCCGCGTGACATGGCCGTCGATCTGGCCGATGGCGCCGTCCATGGCGGCAGCGCGCACTATGGGGTTGGGTTCGACCAAGGCCTTGCCCAGATTGGCAAAAGTGTCGAAAATGCTTTCCCGGCCGGTGACTGCGTCACTGCTGCCGAATGCCTGTGGCCCTTCGATGCCGCCGGCAATCAGCCCGCCGCCCGCAGCCACCATCGGCGCCTGGCCATACCCTTGCCATTGCAGGACGCCGGCAGCGTCGGGGGCATAGGCCGGGCCGCCATGGGCAGCGCCGCCAAACAAGGGCTCGCCATCGGCGCCGCGCGCCTCGGCAAGCCCGGAAAAGGCCTCGGCAAGTTCGCCGACTTCTTCGGAAATGAGCAATCGGTCACCGGCATTCAGCGTGCCGTTGGCGCCCTGCAACGCCAGTTCGCGCAGACGCTGGACAATGCTGGTGATGCTGTCGAGCGCGGTATCGGTGGCCGACAGCCGGCGGTCGGCTGAATCGATGGCGCGGCCGGTTGCCGTGCTGGCCAGATCGGCCCGGCGCAGCGTGGCGGCGCGGACAAACGCCACCGGGTCGTCGTCGGGCGTGACGACCCGTTTGGCCAGACTGATCTGCGCTTGCGTCTCGGAAATCTCGCTGCCCAGCCGGACGAGGCGCTGTACGGCGCCGGCATGGCCGCTGCGGCTGGAGACGGGGTTCACTGGCGCAGGCCCAGCAGTGTGTCGAACAGGTCGCGGGCCGTGGCGATGACCTGGGCGTTGGCACGGTAGGCGACTTGCAGCCGGGTCAGTTCCGCCGCCTCGCGTTCGAGATCGACGCCGGTCACGTCGTCGGCGGCGCGTGCCGTATCGTCCTTGACTGCCAGCGCCGCCTGGACCAACCGGTCGGTTTCCGCCAGAGCGCTGCCGATGCGGGCCACGCCGGCATCATGGCTTTCTTCAAGCGTGCCGTCCGGGCCATCGTTGCTGCGCCGCTGCGCCAACGCCAGCGCGTTGCCATTGTCGCTGCTGCCCGCCCCGGTCTGCATCAGGCGGAACGTGTCGCCGGTTACGGCGCCGGCAGGAATGGCAAAGGCAAAACCGGTGCCGGCAATCAGCGAGCCATCGGCTGGCACCGTAGCGAGCACGGCGCCGCTGACCGGGTCGAGCACATCGGCGAGGCCCGGAGCAGTGATCACGACACGCCAGGGCAGGGGGGCGGCAATGCCAGCGGCGGCGGGATCGGCGACAACGCGCAGCCCGCCGCTGCCCAGATTGGCATCGGATGCGTCGGTGACATAAGGCGCGGCGACGGCAAGACGTTCCGGACCCAGCGGGCGCAGCGACAGCCCAGCTGCGCCGCCGCGCGGGCTGAGCGCCCAGGCATCGCCGGTTGCCGCGCCTGCCGATGTGCGCACCGTGACGCCGTCCAGCACCAGCGGGCCGGTGCCGGTGATGCTGGCGCTGCCGTCCGCGCGTTCCAGCGTGAAATCGCTCAGCCCCCGGATCAGCCGATAGCCGCCGGCAAAGGGCGCGGCGCCATCATCGATGGTGATGTCGATGGCGGCACTGCCGGCATTGGCCCTGCCGGCCGTGACCTCCAGCGTGGTGACGGAAAACAGCGTGGCGCCGCGATCCCCCAGTGCATCGGTGCCGCCCTGGTGCCAGTCGTTGGCGGCCACCGCAAACCGGTTGGCGAGCAGATCATTGTCCTGCCGCATGGCTGTGACCGACCGTGCCGCCTCGATCAGTCCGGACAGCCTGCCGCTGGCTGGCAGGCGCAAGGGGGTGGGATCATGGTCCGGGCCCAGGATGATCTCGGCGCCGGCGGGTGCATCCCGAAAGCCGATTTGTACCGGGCTGCCGGTTTCTGGCACCAGCAAGGCCGCTGCAGCGCCGGTGCCCAGCTTGACGGTAACGGCGCCCTTGATGCTTTCGCTGACGCTGATCCGTACCAGCCCGGACAGTTCGTCCAGCAACCGGTCGCGGCTGTCGAGCAGGCCGTTGGCGGCGGTGCCCCCGGACTGGGTGCGGCGCAGCTCGCTGTTGACCCGCGCCAGTGCTGAAGTCAGGCTGTTGATGGTCCGGGCTGTGTCCTTGGCGGCCTTGGCAATATCGGCGGACAGCGCATCCATGTCGGCGCCGAGACCGCGAAACCCGCCCGCAGCGGAATCGGCGGCCGACAGGAACAGTGCGCGGGCTCCAAGGCTGGTCGGGGCCGATGCAAGATCGTTGCCGGCGTCGAAGAACGCCCCGACACGCCCGCCGGTATCGGCATTGGTCACCAGCGACTGGAGCCGCTGCAACCAGTCGCTGCGCACGGCAAAACGGGCGTGATCGCCGCTGGCCACGCGTGCGGCATTGGTTTTCAAGGCATCAGCGGCGCGGGCGATGCTGTCGGTTCGGACGCCGGCGCCGCTGAAGTTTTCGCGGTCGATCGGCCCGCCCGGCCCGGTTTGCGGTGTCGACAGGATCAGGCTGCGCCGTACATAGCCTGGTGTGTCGGCATTGGCGACATTGTCGCCCGTCACCGCCAGCGCCGCCTGAAATGCGCGCACTCCGGCGCTGCCCAGTGCAAGAAGGTCCATCATGGCTGCGGCTCCATTTTGCCGGCCTGCGGCGTTTGCATTTTGATTGCCTCCGGCATTTTCAGGCCCATCAGCCGCGCGATGCCCATTGGGGCGGCCCGTGCGATGGCTTCGGCGCGAGCGCGGTCGACCTGGTCGCGGACATGTTCACCGCCGCTGCCCATCAGGTCATCGCCCAGATCGGCGCTGCGGGCGGATTTCAGCAATGTCTGGGCAATCAGCGTTTCGAACTGGTGCGCCGCTGCGGCCAGCTTGCGGTCTTGCGGCGATGCCGCCAATTTGCCCAGTTGCGGCGATACCGACGCGGGCGGCGGCCATGGGCCGGGCAGGGTGCGCGACGGCAGCTGCAAGGCGGGGAGCGGCATCAGATCACGATCAGCTCGGCACGCAGGGCGCCGGCTGCCTTCAGGGCTTCGAGGATGGCCACGAGGTCGCCAGGCGCCGCGCCCAGCGCGTTCACCGCATCGACAATGTCGCCCAGCCGCGCACCGGGGGCGAACAGGTTCATACGGGTTGGGCTTTCTGCGGCCTCCAGACCGGATTGCTGCGTCACCACCGTCTGCCCACGCGCCAGCGGCCCGGGCTGGCTGACACCCTGGTTTTCGGTGACGCGCACCGTCAGGCTGCCATGGGCAACGGCGGCGGGCAGGATGCGCACCTCGCCGCCGATGACCACCGTGCCGGTGCGGGCGTTGACGATGACGCGTGCCGGCGGCGCCCCGAGCGCCACGTCCAGCGCCTCGATGCGGGCGGCCAGCGCGATGCGGCGCGGTGCCTCGTCGGGCGCGTTGATGCGGATGCTGATGCCATCTTCGGCGCGGGCCGTTTCGCTGCCGATACTGCTATTTATCGCGTCTGCAACCGCTCTTGCCGCGCCGAAATCCGGCTCGTTCAAGTCGAGCATGAGCGGTCCCGGAGCGGCAAATGGCGAAGCGACTGCGCGCTCGACTGACGCGCCGCCGGGCACCCGGCCCGACGACGGCGTGCCGACGACAATCTTGGACCCGTCCTTGCCTTCGGCGCCAAAACCGCCGACGGCCAGATTGCCCTGCGCCAGTGCATATACCTCGCCGTCGGCACCCTGCATCGGGCTCATCAACAATGTGCCGCCGCGCAGCGATTTTGCCTGGCCAAGCGCCGATACGGTGACATCGATCCGCTGCCCCGGCTTGGCGAATGGCGGCAGTTCGGCCGTGATCATCACGGCAGCGGCGTTCTTGAGCTGCGGGTTGATGCCCGGCGGCAACAGCACGCCCAGCCGCGCCGCCGCCGATTTCAGCGACTGGATGGTGAATTCCAGATTCTGGTCGCCGGTGCCCGACAGGCCGACGACAATCCCGTAACCGGTCAGGGCATTGCTGCGCACGCCCGAAAATCGCGCAATGTCCTTGATGCGTTCGGCCTGCGACGGCGCGGCGGCAAACAGGCTGATCCAGCCTGCGGCAAAGATCACCAGCCCGCGCATCACAGCGGCGACACCTTGGCAAAGAACCGCGCCAACCAGCCCTGCTTGCTCTGGTCAGCGATCTGGCCGGTGCCGGCATAACGGATGCGGGCATCGGCCACGCGCGTAGAAGGCACGGAGTTGTCGGCGCCGAGATCGTCGATCCGCACCAGCCCGGTCAGCTGCACCTGTTCCTCGCCTCGGCCCAGTGTCAGCCGTTTTTCGCCGGCCACCATCAAGATGCCGCCGGGCAGCACGCGCGACACGGTCACGGTCAGTTCACCGAACAGCTGGTTGTCCTGCGCGGCGCTGCCGCTGCCGGAAAAACCCTGTGTGGCGCCGCCTTGCAAAAGGCCGGGCGGGACATAGCTGAACGGCGGCACCTGCGGCAGGCTGATGTCGTTGTCGCTTTCGCGGCTGCTGTCGGCGCTGGCGGATTTGGACGCGCGCGTCTGTTCCATCAGCCGGATGGTGATGAGGTCGCCCACCCGCCGCGCCCGGCGGTCGCTGGCCAGCCCGGTGAAACTTGCGGCGCTATAGAG
>NZ_JANPCD010000012.1:0-26205 GCF_031430775.1 Sandarakinorhabdus sp.
GCCGACGTCGACTTCCACTGACGGTTCGGTGAACGGGAAGTAGGACGGGCGGAAGCGCAGCACGACGTCGTCGACCTCGAAGAACGCCTTGATGAAGGTCTCCAGCGTCCAGCGCAGATTGGCCAGCGTCGCGCGCCCCGAGGCTATGGTATCGATGACCAGCCCTTCGATCTGGTGGAACATCGGCGTGTGCGTGGCATCGCTGTCGCTGCGATACACCCGGCCCGGCGCAATGATGCGGATCGGCGGCTTTTGCGACATCATCGTGCGAATCTGCACCGGCGATGTGTGCGTGCGCAGCACCAGCTTGCCGCCGCCCGGCGGCGATTGGGCCATGTAGAATGTATCGTGCATCGCCCGCGCCGGATGGGTTTCGGGAATATTGAGCGCGCTGAAATTGTGCCAGTCGTCCTCGATTTCAGGGCCGGTCGCGACGGCAAAACCCATATCGGCAAAGATCTCTGCCAGCTCGTCCATCACCTGGGAAACAGGATGGATGCTGCCGGCCAGCACGGGCCTTGCCGGCAAGGTCATGTCCTGCCGCTCGGCAATCAGCCGCGCATTCAGCACGGCGGCATCCAGCGCCGCCTTGCGGGCCGCCAGCGAGGCGCCAACGGTTTCACGCAGGCCGATGATCAGCGGGCCTTGGCTCTGGCGCTGCTCCGGCGACATGCCGCCCAGCGTCTTGAGCAGCAGCGTCACCTGGCCCTGCTTGCCCAGCGCAGCGACGCGCACGGCCTCAAGCGCGCCGGGACTGTCCGCAGCGGCAATGGCGGCCAGCAATTCGGCCTGAAGCGTGGGAATATCGGTGCTCATAGGCGCGGGGTCTACCGGGGGACGGAGGAAATGGCAAAGGGGCGCGGCGATCATCTCGCCGCGCCCCGTTGGCCGCCTGGTGTTGGTCGTCTGAACTATCCGGGTCGCTTACGCGGCCTTGGCGTCCAGCACGCCCTTCACCTGGGCGGCGATGGCGGCAAAGCTTGCCGGCTCGTTCATGGCGATATCGGCCATGACCTTGCGGTCCAGCACGATCCCGGCCAGCTTCACGCCGTGCATGAACTGGCTGTAGGTCATGCCGGCTTCACGCACAGCGGCGTTGATACGCTGGATCCACAGGGCGCGGAAATTGCGCTTGTTCACCTTACGATCGCGATAGGCGTACTGGCCGGCCTTTTCGACGGCCTGACGCGCGATGCGGATGGTGTTCTTGCGGCGGCCGTAATAGCCCTTGGCCTGTTCCAGAATGCGCTTGTGCTTGGCGCGGGTGGTTACACCTCTTTTGACACGCATGGTCTATGCTCCCTTACTTCAGGCCATACGGCGCCCAGGCATGCACCCGGGCGGTATCGGCTTCGGCGAGCACGGTCGTGCCGCGATTCTGGCGGATGTACTTGGCATTGTGGCTGATCAAACGGTGGCGCTTGCCAGCGACACCATGCTTGATCTTGCCGGACGCGGTGATCTTGAAGCGCTTCTTCACACCGCTCTTGGTCTTGAGCTTGGGCATTTCGGTCTCCTTATAAAGACGCATCATAAACGGCCATGGCAGCCCTATTCGCCAGGCAGTCCGGTCATGCGAGGTGCGGCCTATAACGAAGCACCGGCGATGGGGCAACCCCCACCGCCGGTGCACATTTCGTCAGACCTTGGTTCAGGCGGCGAGCGCAGCCTTGCGGCGGCGCATCGCGGCACCGACCAGACCAAAGCCGGCGATCAGCATCGTCCATGCCGCAGGCTCGGGAACCGCGCCACCCGAGCCATCGCGAACAACCCAGGTTTCGATGTTGGGATTGCCGACATATTGGCTACCGGGCAGGTTAAAGATCGCGCCGATCGTGCCATCGCCGTAATCGCACCTGGTGAACACTGTGCCGAACCACGGGGCTGCGCAGGCAAAGTTGCCGTCCTGGTTGCCGCCGGGGACCAGGAAATCAGCAGGAGCCGGAGCATTGGCGAAATCCGCTGCCAGCGCGACGCGCCAGCCCTGGGTGCCCTGATAGCTCAGATCGATGGCGCCGCAGGTCTGGCCATTGCCATAGCCGGGCCCGGGAGCGCAGGGATTGGCCCAAGCCCAGTCACGCCCACCAAAACTTATGAAGGCATTGGCCGGAACCGGCGCATTGATGGCGGCAGCAGCCGGGCTGGCAGCGGCGATTGCGAGCGCAGCAGCTAGAAATAAACGCATTGTTAACCCCCTGTTTATACACGATTGAACTGGTATTTGACTTGCAAAGATCGTGCCAATGACACGGTTCGTGCCATTTCAGGTGCTTGGTGAAAAACGCCTTCCAAAAGTGTAAAGCCCACCGACAGTTGCGAGATGCCGGCAGAAATCACTGCTGCCCCTTGCGAATCATTTTTGTTCTTTTTATGTTCCATCTTCAGAGGAGAAGCATCATGATTGGATACGTCATGCTCGGCACCAACGACTTGCCGCGTGCCGCACTGTTCTACGACGCCATCGCCGCCGAACTGGGCGTGGGGCGCATGATGGAGTTTGAAAACAGCATTGCCTGGGGCGCTCCCGGCGGTGCAGCGGGCGTTGCCGTGGGCAAGCCCTGGGACGGGCAGCCCGCCAGCGTCGGCAATGGCGTGATGGTGGCCCTTGAAGCAAGGGACCATGCCCAGGTCGGCCGCATCCATGCGCTGGCGCTTTCGCTCGGCGGCAGCTGCGAAGGGCCGCCGGGGCCGCGCGGCGAAGGCTATTATGCCGGCTATTTCCGCGACCCCGATGGCAACAAGCTGAACGCCTTTGTGATGGGCTGAGCCTCAGGCCCGGCCGGCTGTCGCGCTCAACTGGCCAACGGCAATGCCAAGCTGGCCATAGGCGCGCGCCCAGCGTTCCGACACCGGCGCCGCAAATACCAGTTCGGGGTCACCGGGCGCGGCCAGCCAGCCATGCCGGGTCATCTCGCCGTCAAGCTGCCCGGCGCTCCAGCCGGTATAGCCCAAGGTCGCCAACCAGCGGCGCGGGCCTTTTCCGGCGGCGATGTCCTTCAGCACATCCTGAGTCGCCGTCAGCGCCCATGCCGGGCCAGCACTGCCGCTGCCAGCCGGAGCACCGCCGCCGCTGACCAATATCGTGCTCTGCCCTTCATAATCGGGGCTGTGCAGCACAAAGCCGCGCCCCGGCTCGACCGGCCCGCCCAGCATCACCGGCGCATCGATGGGGGTCACGCCGGGGTCGATATCCAGCTGCATCATCAAATCGCGCAGCGTCAGGTCGGGCAGCGGCTGGTTGACGATCAGGCCCAGCGCGCCTTCGTTGTCATGCAGGCACATGGCAATCACCACCCGCTCGAACCGCGCATCACCCATGCCGGGCATCGACAGCAGCAGCTGGCCCGACAGAAATGGCGCATTTGTCACAGCTTTTGTCATGCTTCTGATATAGCGCGATGCTGGACTGGGTCCAAGCACATCGCTACGCGGGTGCAGTATCAATCCCTGTGGAAAAGGATTCTCGTTATGACGATCAAGGTCGGCGACGCAGTTCCCGTAACGACCCTCATCAAGGCAACGTCCGATGGCCCGGCGCCGGTAACCACCGCCGAACTGTTCGGCGGCCGCACTGTCGCGCTATTCTCGGTGCCGGGCGCCTTCACGCCGACCTGCTCGGCCAAGCATCTGCCGGGCTTTGTCGACAACGCCGCAGCCATGGCCGCCCACGGCGTCGATGAAATCGTCTGCGTGTCGGTCAACGACGCCTTTGTCATGGCCGCCTGGGGCAAGTCCGCCGGCGCCGATGGCAAGGTAACGATGATTGCCGACGGCAACGGTGATTTTTCCGCCGCGCTCGGCCTGACATTCGATGGCTCGAAATTCGGCATGGGCGTGCGCGGACAGCGTTTTTCGATGCTGGTCAAGGACGGCATCGTCACCAAGCTGAACATCGAGGACCCCGGCGCGTTCGGCGTGTCGTCCGCCGAGCATCTGATGGCACAATTGGGCTGATCTTGAAGCCTGACGCCGTTCTCGCTGCCGCCGCCAAGGGTCTGACCCGCCGCAATCTGCTGATTGCGGCGGGTGCCGGCACGGGTCTGGCCATCGGCTGGGCGGTATGGCCGCGCCGGCGCGCACTCAACTGGACGGCGGCCAAGGGCGAGCAGGTCATCAACGCGTTCCTGAAAATCGGCGCCGATGGCCGGGTCGTGGTGGCTGTGCCGCAAGCCGAAATGGGCCAGGGCATCTGGTCGGGCCTCGCCCAGATCGCCGCCGACGAACTGGGCGCTGACTGGCGCGCCGTGTCGGTCGAACCGGCGCCGCTTGGCCCGCAATATGCCAATCACGGCATGGCCGCTGACGCATTGGCCGGCATGGCACCGGCCATGCAGGCCATCGCCGGCGCTGTTTCGACGCGGCTGATCGAATATTTCGACTTCCAGATTACTGGTGGCAGCACATCGGTGCGCGGCTTCGAAGCGCCGTTGCGCAGCGCCGCTGCTGCTGCGCGCGAAATGCTGTGCCGCGCCGCCGCCCGGCGCTGGGATGTC
The DNA here is from genome assembly GCF_031430775.1 of Sandarakinorhabdus sp. Lineage (GTDB taxonomy): Bacteria > Pseudomonadota > Alphaproteobacteria > Sphingomonadales > Sphingomonadaceae > Sandarakinorhabdus. The sequence continues at coordinate 4,494 of NZ_JANPCD010000012.1, forward strand.
GACTGGCAGGAATGCGACACCGTCTCAAGCCATGTCGTCTACAAGGCCAATCGCATTGCCTTCGCCGCCATCGCCGCCGATGCCGCTGCGCAGGACGCGCCTGACACGCCGACGCTGCGCACCAAGCGCACGCTTGCCGGCCTGCCGGTGCTGCGGCTGGATATTCCGTCCAAGACCGATGGCTCGGCGCGCTTCGGCATCGACGTGCGCCTGCCGGGGCTGTTGTTTGCCGCCATCGCCCAAGGCCCGATCGGCGGCATCCGCGCTGCCACCGACCGCAAGCGATTGCCGCCGGGTGTGCGGCTGGTGGAAATGCCCGATTTCGTCGCCGTCGTGGCACCGGGCTGGTGGCAGGCGAAATCGGCGCTGGATGCGCTGGACCTGCAATGGAAGCCCGGCAAGAACGCGCCGGGGCCATGGTTGCAGGCCGCCGTCAAGGGCGCGTTGCAAGCCAAGGACGGCAGCGCGTTCGGCCCCGCCGGCCGCATCGGCACTGTTGCGCACGAGGCCGGCGATGTCGGCACAGCGATGGCCGGCGGCAAGGTGATCACCGCCGATTACTCCCTGCCGTTCCTTGCCCATGCCTGCCTCGAACCGATGACGGCGACCGCGCGCATTTCCGACGGACGCGCCGAAATCTGGGCGCCGACGCAATCGGCCAGCCTTGTGAACTGGGCCGTCGCCCGCGCGCTGGACATGGCCGAAGGCGATGTGGCCGTGTTCCCGACGCTGCTCGGCGGCGGCTTTGGCCGCAAGGTCGAAACCGATGCCTGTGTGCAGGCCGCGCTCATCGCCCGCGAGGTCGGCCAGCCGGTGCAACTGATCTGGAGCCGCGAGGAAGACCAGTCGCATGACATGTACCGGCCCGCCGTGGCGGCGCGGCTGCACGGCAAGGCCGGGCCACGCGGCATCACCGCCTGGAACGCTGCCGTGGCTGTGCCCGATGTCGGCGCCGGCTTTACCGGGCGCAACATGCCGGCGCTGCCGTCGTCCCCTGCCGAAGGCGGCGGCGCCATCGAAGGCGCGGTACCGCCCTATGCCATTGCCGATCTGCGCGTCGCCCATTGCCTGGCCGATTGCACGGCGCCGCTCGGCTTCTGGCGATCGGTTGGCCACAGCTTCACCGGGTTTGTCGTCGAATGTTTTGTCGATGAACTCGCCCATGCCGCCGGTGCCGATCCCGGCGCATTCCGCCTTGCGATGCTGGCCGGCAAGCCGCGTCATGCCGCCGTGCTGCGCGCCGCGCTGGCGGCGGGTGGGCCATTGGGCCAGGTGCAGCCGGGGCTGGGGCGCGGCGTGGCGCTGGTCGAATCCTTTGGCAGCATCGTGGCCCAGGTCGCCGAAGTGCTGGTCGAGGGCGGGCGCCCGCGCGTCACCCGCGTCTGGGCGGCCATTGACTGCGGCCGCGTCATCAACCCCGACAGCGTGCGCGCGCAAATCGAAGGCGGCATCGTCTATGGGTTGACCGCTGCCCTGCATGGCGGCATCGATTTTGCCGGCGGCGCCGTGGCCCAGACCAATTTCGATTCCTATCCGCTGCTGACGATGGCGGATTGTCCGATAATCGAAACCATCATCATGCCGTCAAACGAGGCTCCCGGCGGCGTCGGCGAACCCGGCACGCCGCCGATTGCACCTGCCGTTGCCAATGCCCTGTTCGCGGCCACGAATGTGCGTTTCCGCGACCTGCCGCTGATCAAGGCCTGAGATGACGCAACCGCTTGTCCTGCCGCCGTCCGCGCTGCCTGCCGATCATCCGCCGGTCCGCAGCGGACGCGTGGGTGTGCTGCTGGTCAACCTCGGTTCCCCCGATGCGCCCGACGTGCCGGCGGTCAAACGCTTTCTGGGCGAGTTCCTGTCCGATCCGCGTGTCATCGAAATCCCTCAGATCATCTGGCGGCCGATCTTGAACCTGATCATCCTCAACATCCGCCCGCGCACCACTGCGGCCAATTATGCCAAGGTATGGATGGACGGCGGCTCGCCAATCACCGTCTATACCCGCCGCCAGGCCGAGGCACTGGCCGGGCAGTTCGGCAGCCGCGTGACGGTCGATTGGGCGATGCGCTACGGCACGCGCTCCATCCCCGAGCGGCTAGCGGCGTTGATGAAGGCCGGCTGTGACCGCATCCTGCTGGCGCCGCTGTATCCGCAATATTCGGCCGCCACCAACGCCACTGTCGTCGATGCCGCAAACCGCGCGCTGGCCGATATGCGCTGGCAGCCGGCGCTGCGCACCCTGCCGCCCTATTTCGACAATCCCGACCATATCGCTGCCCTGGCGCAGAACATCCGCGAGGGCCTGTCCGGGCTGGATTTCACGCCGGACGTGATCGTTACCAGCTTTCACGGCATGCCGCTGCGCACGCTCGAGGCCGGCGACCCCTATCATTGCCATTGCCAGAAAACCGGCAGGCTGCTTGCCGAGGCGCTGGGCCTGCCGGTGCGCGTGACTTTCCAGTCGCGCTTTGGCCGGGCCGAATGGCTGAAACCCTATACCGACGACACGCTGCTGGCGCTGCCGAACGAAGGCGTGAAGAAGATCGCCGTCGTCTCGCCTGGCTTTGCTGCCGACTGCCTCGAAACACTTGAGGAAGTGGCGATGGAAGGCCGCGACGAGTTCCTCGAGGCTGGCGGCACGCATTTTGCCTATCTGCCCTGCCTAAACGACAGCGCGGTCGGCATCGCCATGCTGCGGACCTTACTTGCGCGTGAACTTGCCGGCTGGCTGTAACCGCGCTTAATGTGGTCTTGCGTCCGGATCATATCGGGCCGGCATCTATGGGGAACGACATATGGCACGGGTTGCGATCGTAACGGGCGGCACACGCGGCATTGGCGAGGCGATCAGCCTTGCCCTCACTGACCTGGGAATCACGGTTGCTGCCAATTATGGCGGATCGGACGAAAACGCCCGCGCCTTCACCGAGCGCACCGGCATCAAGAGCTACAAGTGGAATGTCGCCGACCATCAGGCCTGTCTTGACGGCGTGGCGCAAGTGGAGGCCGAACTTGGCCCCGTCGATATCGTCGTCAACAACGCCGGCATCACCCGCGACGGCACGCTGATGAAGATGAGCTACGAGGCCTGGGACGAGGTGATCCGCGTCAATCTGGGCGGCTGCTTCAACATGGCCAAGGCGACGTTCACCGGCATGAAATCGCGCGGCTTTGGCCGCATCGTCAATATCGGCAGCATCAACGGCCAGGCCGGCCAATATGGCCAGGTCAATTATGCCGCCGCCAAGTCGGGCATCCATGGCTTCACCAAGGCACTGGCGCAGGAAGGCGCGCGTTTCGGCATCACCGTCAACGCCATCGCGCCGGGATATATCGATACCGACATGGTCGCCGCCGTGCCGCCCGAAGTGCTGGAAAAGATCGTCGCCAAGATCCCTGCCGGCCGACTTGGCCAAGCCAGTGAAATCGCCCGCGGCGTCGCGTTCCTTGTAGGCGAGAACTCCGGCTTTGTCACCGGATCGACGCTGAGCATCAACGGCGGCCAGCACATGTATTGAACTTCACCTCTCCCGCCTGCGGGAGAGGGAAGCCATGGCATGACCGTCAAGCATTCCATCACCATCGCCGGCCATGCCACGTCGCTGACGCTGGAGCCGGTGTTCTGGGACGCGCTGCACCGCGCGGCAACGCAGGACGGGCGCGCGCTGGCGCAGGTCGTCGCGGAAATCGACGAGGCGCGCACGACCAACCTGTCAAGCGCGGTGCGGGTGTGGCTGATGGAGCGGGCGCTGGCCCGGCAAGGGTAACGCCGGCTGCCAAAAGCGCCGGTCGCAGCTGCAAAAAACAACCCCCGCGCAGGATGTCCTGCGCGGGGGTGATTTTGTTTACTGCGGGTTACCCGGAAACCGGGTGGCCCAACTGCGTTCAAACAACGCGCAGGTTGACGGCCGAGTTGCGGCCACGGCGGTCGGCTTCGACTTCGAAGCTGACGCGCTGTTCCTTTTCGAGCGTCGACAGGCCGGCGGCTTCAACCGCAGAGATGTGGACGAAGCTGTCGGGGCTGCCGTCTTCGGGAGCGATAAAGCCATAACCCTTGTCGGCATTGAAGAATTTGACGGTACCAATCGGCATGATGAACTTCCTTTTTTGAGATTGAGGGTATCCGGACGGCCGAAGTGGACCGCCAGGCCCCCGAGAAAAGGAAGCCAGCGCGAAAGCGTCAAAATCCATTGCAGGGGAGGGTCGAACGCGTCTTGAACACTATTTTTACGCAATAGTCAACGATACTGCCCCTCAGGAGGCGCGGTATCAAGCTGAACGCTCGGACCGGTCCTTGGCATTCGTCGCCTGGATGGCGCCCTTGATCATGTCCCAGTCGCTGCGATCCAGTGCCGACAGGCTGTTGAAATTGCCATTCGACGCCAGCCATTGCCCGCCATCGATGGGGATGATCGCGCCGGTCAGATATTCGCAGCCCGGCGACATCAGGAACACTGCAAGGTTGTTCAGTTCCTCGTGCTCGCCCATGCGGCCCATCGGGATGCCGCTGGCGCCGGTGCCAGCGCCGGTTTTTTTCATCAAGGGCTCGGGCATCAGCCGTTCCCACGCGCCCTTGGTGGGGAACGGCCCCGGCGCAATGGCGTTGGCGCGGATGCCCTTTGGCCCCCATTCCTGCGCCAGGCTTTGCGTCATTGCCGTCACGCCGGCCTTGGACATGGCGGACGGCACGGTGAACGGCCCGCCGGTCCACACCCAGGTGGTGACGATGGACAGGATATTGCCTTTCAGCCCCTGTTCGATCCAGCGGCGGCCGGCGGCGACGGTCGTGTTGAACGTGCCGTGCGCAACAATGGACGCAATGGCGTTGAAGGCGTTGGGCGACAGATCCTCGGTAGGCGAGATGAAATTGCCCGCCGCATTGTTGACCAGACCCGTCAGCGGGCCTGCGTCGAAGATCGTCTGCATGGCCTCGTCGATGGCGCCGCCGTTCCTGATATCCACGGCCATGGCGGTGACCTTGCCTCCCGTTGCAGCGGCGATTTGCGCCGCTGTGTCATCGAGCACGCCGCCGCGTCGGCCCCAGATCACCACTTCGGCGCCCAGCGCCGAAAAGGCGCCGGCCATGGATTTGCCAAGGCCGGTGCCGCCGCCAGTCACGAGGATCTTCTGGCCCTGCATCAGGCCGGGTGCAAACATGGTCATTGTTGAGATGTCCTTGAAGGTGTGATGGCGCAGGATGGGCGGCGGCGACTGCGCTGGCTATTGGCGAAAAACAGGGGTTATCGTGCCGGGCTGCGCGTCAGCCGGCCGAGCGGGTGGACGCCGGCGGCATTGGGAGTCCAGCCTTCGACACCGCGCGCCACCAGCGACCAGCGCAGCGGCGTCAGCAGCGGCAGCAGCGGCGGCGCCTGCATATAGGCGGCTTCGGCCGCAGCAAGTCCGGCCGCCCGGCTCGCAGGCGTGGTTGCCGCCAGCGCCGCCGCCAGCAGCCGGTCGGCGCCGGCCATACAGGCGCCGCCGTTTTGACATCGCAGTGGCAGCAGCAAGGCCGCAGGATCGGCAACCGCGCTGCTGCGGTCGGTGACGACCAGGTCATGCGGGCCACGCCGCAGCGCCTGCGTCCGCGCCTTGGTATCACCCTGCGCCACGATCAACCGCACGCCCAGCCCCTCCCAGCCGGCTGCCACTGTTTCGGCGATCTGCCGATGTTCCAGCCCCGGCGGCAGCAGCAGGCGCAAGATCAGGGGGCGCGCCGGATCATGACCCGCCGCTGCCATCAACGTGCGCGCCCGATCCAGCCGCTGTGCCATCGGCAAGGCGCGCCAGTCGCCGGCTGCGGGCGCGGGGCCAGGCGCAAGCTGTTCCAGCGGCTGCATCAGCGCGATGCCAAAGCGGTCGGCCAGCGCCGCGCGGTCGATTGCCATGGCCAGCGCCAGCCGCACATCGCCATTGCCCAGCGGCCCGCGCCGACCGGTCACGGCATAGCCATAGACGCCGCGCGGCGTTTCCAGCCGCAGCGCGCCGCCCTGACCGACCGACCGCGCCGCAAACAGCCCGGTCAACCCTTCGCCGATCACGACATCGCTTTCGCGGCGGGTAAAGCCGGCAGCCGCTGCGGCCGGGTCGGTGCTGCGGACCAGAGTAATTTGCGCGGGCAGGGCATCGGGCAGCGCGCTGTCGCTGCTGCGGGTCAAGGTGGTGACTCCGTCAAGCGATTCGGCGGCATAAGGCCCGGGAAAGGCCGGGCCGCGCCGGCGCATCACCATCAATTCCGGCTCGGCCAGCCAGTCGAGCAGCCAAGGCGAGATCGCCTCGGTGCGCAGTTCGAGCACGCGTGCAGTAGGCGCACGCACGGCATCGGCGCGGCCCAGGGCGGCGGCGGCAAGCGTCGGCCGCACCGCGGTGCGGCGCAGGCTGGCGACAATATCGGCGGCGGTCAGGTCGCGTCCCTGGGGCCAGCGCGCCGGCCGAATGCGCAGGATGAGGCTACTGCCTTCGTCCAGGAATCGCCAGCTGGACGCGGCGCCGGGGACCAGTGCGCCGGTGCCATCGCGCATGACCAGCGTGACGGTGCTGGCGCCGGACACCAGTTCATCCGCCAACGGTCCATCGCCGACAATAGTGACCGCCATCCGATTGTCGGCAGCGCCGCCGCAACTGGCCAGCAGTAACGCCGCGAGCATTACGCGGGCTGGAGAGGAAATGGCCATAAAGCCATCCTAGTCTTTCTATGGCACCGAAAACCAGAGGCTGCTTGCCGGCAGATGCGCCGAGCGATAATCCTGATGGCATGAACCACAGCCTCAACCATGCGGATGCGCCCGTGCCCGACGTCCTATCGCTGATCGGCAACACGCCGCTGATCCGCCTCAAGGGGCCAAGCGCCGACAGCGGATCGGCGATTTTCGGCAAGGCGGAATTCCTCAATCCCGGCGGCAGCGTCAAGGACCGGGCCGCGCTGGCAATCATCATGGACGCCGAAGAGCGTGGATTGCTGCTGCCCGGCGGCACCATCGTCGAGGGCACGGCGGGCAACACCGGCATCGGCCTGGCGGTGGTCGCGGCGGCGCGCGGCTACCGCACCATCATCGTCATGCCCGAAACCCAGAGTCGGGAAAAAATGGACACGCTGCGGGCATTGGGCGCGCAACTGGTGCTGGTACCGGCGGCGCCCTATGCCAACCCCGGCCATTATGTGCACACCTCGCGGCGGCTGGCCGAGGAAACGCCGGGCGCCGTCTGGGCCAACCAGTTCGACAATGTCGCCAACCGGCTGGCGCATATCCGCACCACGGCGCCGGAAATCTGGGCGCAGACCGGCGGCGCGGTGACCGGCTTTACGTGCGCGGCGGGCACTGGCGGCACGCTTGCCGGCGTGGCGCTGGGGCTGCGGGCGGAAAATCCCGGTGTCACCATTGCGCTGACCGACCCGGAAGGCGCCGCCCTGTACAATTATTTCGCCTGCGGGGAATTGCGCGGCGAAGGGTCGAGCGTATCAGAAGGCATCGGCCAATCGCGCATCACCGGCAATCTGGATGGGCTGCAAGTCGATGCCCAGTTCCGCATCAGCGATGCCGAAGGGATGCACTGGGTGCGCCGCCTGAATGCCGAGGAGGGCCTGTGCCTGGGGCTGTCATCGGGCATAAACGTCGCTGGCGCAGTGCGGCTGGCGCAGCAGATGGGGCCGGGCCAGACCATCGTCACCATCCTGTGCGATTCAGGGTTGCGTTATCTTTCAACGATTTACAATGCCGAATGGCTGGCTGCCAAGGGCCTGGCCCGACCCGCACTCGACAGCGGCGCCTTGCCCGCCTAACTTGTCCCGCCTGCCCGGCAAGCGCCTGAGGCAGACCGATCGGGCCGAGGATCATGAAACCGTTCAGACAGGCAGTCGCTGCCGAAGATGGGCTTGGCGGGGTTTCCCCGTCAGCAGCACCCGCTGATGCGGGCGGGCCAGCACTGCCCGTGCCGGCCGCCAAGGGCGCAGACCGGCTGCGCTGGGGCCTGACCGGACTGGCTGCCATTTTCCTCGTCGTGCTCCTTGCGGCTGCGTGGCTGCGGCCGGTCGGGCCCGGCAACACGGGCCAACCGCAAGGGGATTCGCTGGCCAATCTGGGCGTTGCTCCCGGTGCTGCACCTTCTGCGCCGGGACCGGCTGCGCCCTGATCTCGCACGATACGGGCGCAGATGCCCATTTTGGGCATCGCATCCCATACAGTCCCATCAATACGCCATCAATATGATGCTCACAGCTTTATCCACAGGCAGTCTTGACGTATTAGAACCAGGATCAAAACCAGAACGGAGTAAGTTTTCGGCTGTTTCGACCATGGATATCCCCATCAATCCGTCATAATTCCCAGTCAATCCCATTGAGGCCCAGTTAATCCCATGGTAGACCGTTCTCCACAAGAGAATCGGGGTAGGTTTTTCATGGTGTGTTGAATCGGGTGCGCCGAATGCGTCGGCCAGTCATTCAATGCCCTGCCCCGGACGCTCAAGGGACGACGCTCAAGGGACACCGGGTGAGCCAGGATTTCTATCAGGGCTATGGATTGGCCGCGATCGACGCGAAGAGCCGGCTGCTGATTCCAGCCGGCTATCGCGACTGTGCGGTTGCCCGTTCCGGCACGCGCGACATTCTGGTCGGCATCGGCCACGGCGCCGATTGCCTGATGGCCTATGACCGCAGCCATGCCGCCCGGCTGATGGCCGATTTCAAGACCCGCGTTGGCGCCAGCACCGACCGCGCCGTCTATGACGAGGCTGCGTTCCTGTTCGGCTCCGCCCAGGCGCTGGCGCTGGATGGCGGTGGCCGCATCGTGCTGCCGGCCGTGCTCAAGGATGTGGGCGAACTGCACACCCATGTCTGGTTCGTCGGCAGCTTCGACTGGTTCGAGATCTGGAATCCCTGGGCCTATATGGCGCGGCCGCAGACCCATCCGGGCCAGGTGCGGCTGGTCAAGTCCGAATTGGCGGCGCGCGGGCTTCCCCTTCAGGAGCCGGCGGCATGACCGCGCTGCACGTTCCCGTCCTGCTGGACGAAGTCATGGCGGCGCTGTCGTTGATGCCCGGCGACCTGTATGTCGATGCCACATTGGGGGCCGGCGGCTATTTTCGCCGCGCCCGCGAATTCGGCCTTGGTCATGCCTATGGTTTTGACCGGGATCCGGACGCCATTGCGCTGAATGCCGACCTTGCCGGGCTGGACGATGTGACGCTGATCCAGCGGCCCTTTGCCGAAATGGCAGACGCGCTGGCGGAAATGGGCGTTAGCGCCGTCGATGCCATCGTCGCCGACATCGGTGTATCGTCGATGCAGATCGATGATCCGGCGCGCGGGTTTTCGTTTCAGGGCGATGGCCCCATCGACATGCGCATGAGCCAGTCGGGCATGAGCGCCGGCGATTTCCTGAATTCGGCCACCGAAGCCGAAATTGCCGATGTGCTGTACAATCTGGGCGACGAAACGGGTTCGCGCCGCATTGCCCGCGCGATCGTTGCCGACCGGCCGCTGCATCGCACGTCCGAACTGGCGCGGCTGATCCGGTCGGTGCTGGGGCCGCAGCCGGGCGGCAAGGACCCCTCGACGCGCAGTTTCCAGGCGCTGCGCATCCATGTGAACGATGAACTGGGCCAGCTCGATGCCGGGCTGCTTGCCGCCGAGCGCCTGCTGAAACCCGGTGGCCGGCTGGCAGTAGTCAGTTTTCATTCTGCCGAGGACCGGCGGGTGAAGGCATTCCTGCGCGACCGTTCCGGCAGTGCGCCTGCTAGCTCGCGGCACCAGCCGCTGGCGGCGCCGGCGCGCAGTCCCAGTTTCCAGCGCCCGGCCAAGGCGGTGCGGGCGTGCGTCGCCGAAATCGCCCGCAATCCGCGCTCACGCAGCGCGACGCTGCGCGCGGCCGTGCGCACTTCGGCGCCGGCCTGGAGTTCTGCTGTCTCACAAGCTGCTGCCAAAAAGGGACACCGCGCATGAGGAGCATGTTGGCAACCGGATTGATGCTGCTCGCCACCGGCGTCGTGATGGCCGGCAGCTATACCGTCAATCTCAAGGCGTCATCGGAGCGGGCGGCGGTGACGCGCCTGCGCCTTGCGCTGGTCGATGATGCCAGCCGCATCCGCGAGCTTGAGGCCGAGCTGCGCACCCGCGCCCGGCTGCCGGAAATGCAGCGCTGGAACGACATGGTGCTGCACATGGCGGCGCCGCAATCGGTGCAATTCCTGCACTCGCCGGTGCAGCTGGCCAGCTATGCCGCCCAGCCGAATGCCCCGCAGGCGGGCGGTGTTCCGTCGCTGCGTTATGCCGTGACAGGCGCCGATGGCCAGGCGCTGCCCGCACCCATTGGCGACGCGCCGCAGACTATCGCCTATGCGGCGCCTGCGGAAGCCGAGGCTGGCGTGATAAAGGCAGCTTTTGCAGCGCCGGTTGCAAACGCGCTTGCGCCGGCTGCGGGCACGCCTGCGCCGTCTGTGGCAGACCCGCAATAGAAATGGCAAGCATCGCCCCCCCTCTACCGGGTGTGCTGCCCGGCGACACCTCGGGGAGGGCGCCGCTGCCTGGCCAGCTGGCTGCGGCACGGACCATGGCCCGCCAGCGGCTGGCGCTGCTGCTGCTGTTGTTTCTGGCGGTGCCGATGATGTTGCTGGCGCGACTGACCGAGCTGGCGGTGTTCGAGGAATTGCCCGAGGCCGACCGCAGCTTCGCGAGCGCAGCGCCGCCGCGCGCCGATATCGTGGACCGCAATGGCGTCGAATTGGCGCGCACCTTCGAGGCCTATGCCGTCACCGTCGAGCCGCGGCGGCTGACATCCGATCCGCGCGTGCTGGCCACGCGCATTGCCGCCATCCTCACGGGCAAGAGCGCGGACGAAATCTACGCCGAGCTGACGCATCGCGGCCAGTTCCGTTACATTTCGCGCCGCGTGCTGCCCGGCGAGGCCAAGCGCATCAACGATCTGGGCGAGCCGGCGATCTATCTGCGCCGCGAGGCCGAGCGGCTGTATCCCAACATCAACCTGGCCAGCCATGTGCTCGGCTACAGCAGCGACCAGGGCAAGGGCATGGTCGGCATGGAAAAGGCGTTCGACGCCCGGCTGTCGGCGCCCGAAACGCGGGGGCAGCCGCTGGCGCTCTCGATCGATGTGCGCGTCCAGCAGGCGCTGGAACATGAAATGCGGGCGCTGATGGTCGACCAGAGCGCGCAGGGTGCCGCCGGCGTCGTGCTGGATGTCAACACCGGCGAAGTGCTGGCGATGACGTCGCTGCCCGATTTCAACCCGAACAAGCCGGGCGGCAGCGATGATGCCAGCCGGTACAACAAGGTGACGTTCGGCGGCTATGAGCTCGGCTCGACCTTCAAGGCGCTGACCATTGCGTCTGCACTGGATGCCGGCACCATCACGTCGATGACGAAGCAATATGATGCAACCGCGCCGATCATGATGGCCGGTTTCCGCATCCGCGACGACCACGCCAAGAACCGCTGGTTGACCGTGCCCGAAGTGTTCATCCATTCGTCCAACATCGGCACGGCGCGCATCGCCATGGAAGTCGGCCGGGAACGCCAGCGCGACATGCTGGACAAGCTGGGTTTCTTCAAGCCGGTGGAAATCGAACTGCCCGAACGCGCCCGGCCCTTGTTCCCGCCGCTGTCGAACTGGGGCCAGCTGGCGACCATGACCATTTCCTATGGGCATGGCATTTCGGTGACGCCGCTGCACCTGGCAAATGCCTATGCTACCTTGGTCAATGGCGGCTTGTACCGGGCGCCGACCCTGCTGCGCCGCGGACCCGCCGATGTGCCGGCCGGGCGCCGGGTGTTTTCGCAAAGAACATCGCAGACCATCCGCGAATTGCTGCGCCTAGTCGTCACCAACGGCACCGGCAGAAAAGCCAACGCCATGGGATACCGCGTCGGCGGCAAGACCGGCACGGCGGAAAAGGTCGGCGGCGGGCGGTACATGCGCGGTGCCAACGTCACCACCTTTGCCGCGGCGTTTCCGATGGATGCCCCGCGCTATGTGCTGGTCGCCATGGTCGATGATCCGCGCGGTTCAAAGGCCACATATGGTTTCCGCACCGCCGGCATGGTGGTGGCGCCCGCGGTTGCCAACATCATCCAGCGCATCGGGCCCATATTGGGCGTGGCGCCGGATTCGAGCCGTGACCTCGATGTGTCCGGGCTGGTGGCGGACACCACCGAACCAGTGAAGGAATAGCGGGTGCGGCTGGGGGCATTGTTGGGGCATCCGGTGCCGGGCGGCAACGCAGCCCTCAGCGGCGTGCCAGACGGCAACGCAGCCCTCAGCGGCGTGCCAGACGGCAACGCACAGGTCACCGGCTTTGCCATCGACCATCGCAAGGTGGCGCCCGGCACGATCTTTGGTGCCTTTGCCGGCACGCGTTTCAATGGCGAGGATTTCATACCCGCTGCGATTGCTGCCGGTGCCATTGCCGTGGTGACGCGCACCGGCGTGACGGTGGACGGCGCGCTGGCCATCCATGCCGACGAACCGCGTGCACGGTTTGCCTCGCTGGCAGCGGCGTTTTTCGGGCCATTTCCAGCCACCACGGTGGCGGTGACCGGCACCAACGGCAAGACATCGACAGCGGAACTGACGCGGCAATTGTGGCGGCTGGCCGGGCATGTCGCGGCCAGCATCGGCACGCTGGGCGTCACCACCGCGAACGAGCAGTTATCCACCGGGCTGACGACGCCCGATGTCGTGACGTTCCTTGCCAACATGGCCGGCTTGCAGCGCGAGGGCGTCACGCATGCCAGTTTCGAGGCATCGAGCCACGGGCTTGACCAGTATCGCACCGAGGGCCTGCCCGTGCGGGCGGCGGGGTTCACCAACCTGTCGCGCGACCATCTGGATTACCATGGCACGATGGAGGCGTATTTCGCCGCCAAGCTGCGGCTGTTCACCGATGTGGTGGACGCCGATGGCACGGCAGTGGTCTGGGCCGATGACGGCGACTGGTCGGCGCGCGTGATGGCAGCGGCAGGTGCGCGCGGCGTGGCAGTGATGAGCGTGGGTGCGGCGGGCGAGACGCTCAAGCTGATGTCGCGCACCCCCACCACCTTGGGCCAGACGCTGGAAATTGCCCATGATGGCCGGGTCCACACCGTGCAACTGCCGCTGATCGGCGCCTATCAGGCGGCCAATGCACTGGTGGCGGCGGGTCTGGTGATTGCCACTGGCGGCGATGCGACGACGACATTCCAGCATCTGGCCCGCGTGCAGGGCGTGCGCGGCCGCCTGGAGCGCGCGGTCATCGCTCGCAGCGGCGCGGCGGTTTATGTCGATTATGCCCATACCCCCGATGCGCTGGAGGCCGCGATTGCGGCGCTGCGGCCGCATGCGCGGGGCAAACTGATCCTGGTGTTCGGTGCTGGCGGCGACCGAGACCAGGGAAAACGCCCCTTGATGGGGCAAAGTGCCGTCCGCCATGCCGACCATGTGATTGTCACTGACGACAATCCGCGCAGCGAAGACCCGGCTGCCATCCGCGAAGCAATCCTCGGCGCCGCACCCGGCGCCCAGGACATTGCGGATCGCCGCCAGGCCATTGCTGCTGGCATCGCACATGCGGGTCCTGACGATATCGTCCTGATTGCTGGCAAGGGCCATGAACAGGGGCAGATCGTCGGGACCCAAGTGCTGCCGTTCGATGATGTGACCGTGGCGCGGGAATGCGCCGCATGACCCCGCTGTGGACATCTGCCGACATTGCCGCTGCGACCGGCGGCGCCGTTTTTGGCGATTTTTCCGCCTCGGGCGTGACGTTCGATTCGCGTGAGGTCATCGGCGGTGAAGTGTTCGTGGCGCTGACCGGCGAGGCTACCGATGGCCACCGATTTGCCGCGCAGGCGGCAGCGCGCGGCGCAGCGGGAATGCTGGTCAGCGAGACTGTCGATGGCCCGCATGTGCGGGTTGCCGACACGATGGCGGCGCTGACGGCGCTGGCGGCGGCGGCGCGGGATCGCAGCCCGGCAAAGCGGATCGGCGTCACCGGGTCGGTGGGCAAGACCGGCACCAAGGAGGCGCTGAAGGCGGCGCTGACGCGGTTCGCACCCGACGCCGTGCATGCGTCGGTGAAAAGTTACAACAACCATACCGGCGTGCCGCTGTCGCTGGCGCGGATGCCGGCAGACACGCGTTTCGGTGTGTTCGAGATGGGCATGAACCATGCTGGCGAGTTGCCGGCGCTGACGGCGCTGGTGAAGCCCGATGTGGCCGTGGTGACATGGGTGGCGTCGGCTCATAGGGAGTTTTTTGCCTCCGAGGCCGATATCGCCGATGCCAAGGCGGAGATTTTTTCCGGGCTTCCGCCCGGCGGCACCGCCATCATCCCGCATGACAATATCCATGCCGCACGGCTGCGCGCCGCCGCGCAGGCGTGCGGGGCGAACATCGTGTCGTTCGGCATGACGCCGGGCGCCGATGTCATGGCCGAAAGTTTTGCGCTGCATCCCGATTGCTCGTGCGTCACGGCGCGGCTGGGTGACGAGAAACTCACCTTCAAGGTCGGCATGGCCGGGCGGCATTGGGTCGGCAATGCGCTGGCTGTGCTGGCTGCGGTCAAGGCGGTGGGCGGCGATCTGGCGCTGGCGGGGCTGGCGCTGGCCGATCTGAACGATCTGGCCGGCAGGGGCCGCCGTTTGCGGGTTGCGGCCGGGTCGGGTCAGGCGATCGTCATCGATGAAAGCTATAATGCCAATCCCGCCAGCATGGCCGCAAGCCTGGCGGTGCTGGGCGATGTCGTGCCGGCGCGTGGTGGCCGGCGGCTGGCGCTGCTGGGCGGCATGAAGGAACTGGGCGACCTGTCGGACGGATTTCATGCCGATCTGGCGCCGGCGATGATTGCCGCAAAGGTGACCGTCGCCGTGCTGGTCGGGCCGGAGATGAAGCCGCTGGTGGCGTCGCTGGGCCGGCAGATAGATGTGCGCCATGTCGGCGATGCGGCGGCAGCACAGCGCGAGGTGGACCGGCTGCTGCTGGCGGATGACGTGCTGCTCATCAAGGGCTCGAACAGTATCGGGCTGGGCGGTGTCGTTGCGGCGCTTGCCAGCCGAAATGCCGGGAGCGGGGACACGCCATGATCAAGCTGATCGCCGAATTTGCCGGGTTCGAAGGCGTGCTCAACCTGGCGCGCTACATCACGTTTCGCGCCATCGGCGCCATGGTCACGGCGCTGGTCATCGCGCTGCTGATCGGCCCGCGGTTCATCACCATGCTGCGGTCCAAGCAGGGCAAGGGCCAGCCGATCCGCGAGGACGGCCCGGCCAGCCACCTGCTGACCAAAAAGGGCACGCCGACCATGGGCGGGCTGATGATCCTCATCGCCTTCACCGCCTCGACGCTGCTGTGGATGGACGTGACCAACGGCTTTGTCTGGGCGGCGCTGTTCGTGACGCTGGGTTTCGGCGCCATCGGGTTCATGGATGATTATGACAAGGTGACCAAGCAGAGCCATGCGGGCGTGTCGGGGCGGGTCCGCCTGATGTTGGAATTCCTCATTGCCGGGCTGGCCTGCACCTGGATCGCCAGCCGCACCGGCACGACGCTGTATTTGCCGTTCCTCAAGGATTTCGGCCTGCCGCTGGGCATGTTCTATATCGCATTTGCCGCCTTTATCGTCACCGGTTTCGGCAATGCCGTGAACCTTACCGATGGCCTGGACGGGCTGGCGACCATGCCGGTCATCATCGCGGTGGCGACCTTTGCCATAATCGCCTATCTTGCCGGCAACATTCGCTTTTCCGACTATCTTGGCATCCATCATGTGCCAGGGTCCGGCGAACTTGCGGTATTCTGCGCCGCCCTGATCGGGGCGTGCCTGGGGTTCCTTTGGTATAATGCGCCGCCGGCTGCGGTGTTCATGGGCGACACCGGCAGCCTGGCGCTGGGCGGCGCGCTGGGCACCATCGCGGTCATCACCAACCATGAACTGGTGCTGCTGGTGGTCGGCGGGCTGTTCGTGCTGGAAACCGTCAGTGTCATCATCCAGGTCGCCAGTTTCAAGATGACTGGCAAGCGCGTGTTCCGCATGGCGCCGCTGCATCATCATTACGAGAAAAAGGGCTGGGCGGAATCGACCGTGGTCATCCGTTTCTGGATCGTGTCGATCGTGCTGGCGCTGGCGGGCCTTGCCACATTGAAGCTGCGGTGATCACGGCGCGAGCCTTTGCCGGCAAGACGTTCGGGGTCTTTGGCCTTGCGCGGTCGGGGCGGGCGTGTGTCGCGGCGCTGCGGGCGTCTGGCGCCCACACGCTGAACTGGGATGACGGCGAACAGGCGCGCGATGCGTTCGTGGCCGATATCGGCGCCGATGTGACCGACCTGCACAGCGCCGACTTGTCCGGGCTGGCGGCCATGGTCGTCTCGCCCGGCGTGCCGCACAGCGCGCCGCTGTTCCAGCGCGCGTTGGCTGCCGGCGTGCCGGTCATCGGCGATATCGAACTGTTTGCGCAGGCGCGGGCAGAATTGCCGGCGCATTCGGTAGTGGGCATCACCGGCACCAACGGCAAATCGACGACGACGGCGCTGGTGCATCACCTGCTGGTGGCCGCCGGGCGCCCGGCGCAGATGGGCGGCAATATCGGCCTGCCGATCATGGCGCAGGACGCGCTGCCAGCCGGCGGCTGCTATGTGCTCGAACTGTCGTCCTATCAGCTCGACATCACCATGACCCTGGCCTGTGACGTTGCCGTGCTGCTCAATATCACGCCCGATCATCTGGAACGTCACGGCACGCTGGCGGCCTATGCGGCGGCCAAGGCGCGGCTGTTTGCCATGCAGGCACCGGGCGGCACCGCCATCATGAACCGCGCGGCGGCACGGGCGCACAATCTGGCGGGCGCGCCGGGAACGGACCTGCGCTTCATCGAGGACGTGGTATTGGCGGGGCAGGCCGACTGGCCCGCCTTGCAAGGCCCGCACAATCTGGAAAACGCCCGCGCGGCTGTCGCTGCGGTGCGCGCGCTGGGGTTGGGCGAAGCCGAAATTGCCGCCGGCCTTGCCAGCTATCCGGGCCTTGCCCACCGCATGGAGCGGCTGGGGGTGAAGCGCGGCCTGTTGTGGATCAATGATTCCAAGGCCACCAACGCCGACAGCGCCGCCCCTGCCCTGTCCGCCTATGCCGGCACGCACTGGATCGCCGGTGGCCGGCCCAAGCTGGACGCCGCCGGCCATGCCGATCTCACGGCCGCGCTGCCGCATCTGGGCGGCGTCAAGGCCGCCTATCTGATCGGCGAAGCCGCGCCGGCCTTTGCGCAGATGCTGGCGCCGCTGCTGCCGGTCACCGTATCGGGCACTTTGGGACAGGCGGTGACCGATGTGCTGGCGGCGGCCGCGCCCGGCGACACGGTGCTGCTGTCGCCCGCGTGTGCCAGTTTTGATCAATTTTCGGATTTCGAGGCGCGCGGCGATGCCTTTCGCGCTGCTGTGGAGGCGCTCTGATGGCCAGCCGTCCCTGGACCCCGGCGGCGTTTTCGCGCGGAGACCGATCGCCCTTTGGCCGCTGGTTCTGGACCATCGACAAGGGGCTGCTGCTGCTGGTCATCGCGCTGATGGTCGTCGGCATCATCGCTGTGGCGGCGGCATCACCGGCGGCGGCGCGGCGGCTGTCGGGCACCAATTTCCGCTATGATGATCTGTATTTCTTCAAGCGCCAGATCGTCTGGGTGCTGATCGGCGCGCCGTTGATGCTGGGTGTGTCGATGCTTTCGGTAGGCAATGCCAAGCGGCTGGCGCTGGTCGGCACGCTGGGCGCGCTGGTGCTCATGGCGGTGGTGCCATTCATGGGCGGCGATGCCAATGGCGCGGCGCGCTGGATCGAACTGCCGGGGTTCAAATTGCAGCCTTCGGAGTTTTTCAAGCCGTGTTTCATCGTCACCACGGCCTGGCTGCTGTCGTTCCGGTTCGAAGACCGCACGCTGCCGGTACTGCAATTGAGCTTCATGACGCTGTGTCTGGGCGGCGGGCTGCTGGTGCTGCAACCCGATTTCGGCCAAACGGTGCTGATCGCCATGGTGTGGCTGGTGCAGGCGATGCTGGCTGGCATGTCGATGCAGATCGTCGGCATATTGGCGGCAATCGGGGTTGCCGGGCTGGGCCTAGCCTATCTGACGTTCGATCACTTTGCGCTGCGGATCGACAAGTTTTTGACCGGCGGCGGTGACACCTACCAGATCGACCGGGCGCTGGACTGTTTCCGTTCGGGCGGGCTGCTCGGCACCGGGCCGGGCGATGGCACCCGCAAGTTCCGCCTGCCCGAGGCGCAGACCGACTATATCTTTTCGGTGATCGGCGAGGAATTCGGCATGATCGCCTGTCTGATGGTCGCCGGCTTGTTCATCGGCATCGTCGTGCGCGCCTTTCTGCTGGCGCTGGATGAAGATGATCCGTTCGTTTTTCTGGCGGCATCGGGCCTGGCGACGCAGTTCGGCGCGCAGGCGTCGATCAACATGATGGTCAATCTGAAACTGCTGCCGTCCAAGGGCATGACCCTGCCGTTCATCAGCCATGGCGGGTCGTCGTTCCTCGCCTGCGCGCTGGGTATGGGGCTGCTGATGGCGTTCACGCGGCGCAACCCGTTCCTCAAGTCCAGCCCCTATGTCGAACGCTGGCGGGCCGGATGATGGGAACATATGTCCTGTGTGCCGGCGGTACCGGCGGGCACATGGTGCCGGCGCATTGCCTGGCGCTGGCGCTGACGGCGCGCGGACACGATGTGCATCTGGTCACCGATGAACGCGGCCTGCGGTTTCCCGGCTTGCTGGAAGGCGTGCCGCGCACGGTTGTGAACGCGGCTTCGACGGGGCGGTCCGGGCTGATGGCGGCGCCGCGCGTGGCTTGGGCGGTGTGGCAGGGGCGCGGCCAGGCGGCGGCGCTGTACCGGACATTACGGCCCAGCGCGGTCATCGGCTTTGGCGGCTATCCGTCGTTGCCGGGGCTGCTGGGGGCGCTGCAACTGGGCCTGCCGACGCTGGTGCATGAACAAAACGCCGTGCTGGGGCGAACCAACCGCCTGCTGGCGCGGCCGGCACGGGCGATTGCCACATCATGGCACAAGGTGCGCCGCGTGGCGCCGTCGCTGCTGGCCAAAGTGCATCTGACCGGCAACCCGGTGCGGCCGCAAGTGCTGGCCGCGCGCGATGCGGTGTTCGATGCGGGCGCGGCGCGGCTGAAGATACTGGTGACCGGCGGCAGCCAGGGTGCCGCGATCTTGAACACCGTTGTGCCGGCGGCGCTGGCGCTGCTGGCGCCGGACTTGCGGGCGCGGCTGGATGTGACGCATCAGGGCCGCGACAGCGATGCGCCGGTCATGCACGCGGCCTATGCCGCTGCCGGCATCACGGCGCGGATTGCTGCCTATTTCCCTGATCTGCCGGGGGAAATGGCCGGCGCGCATCTGGTCATCGCACGCAGCGGCGCCTCCACGGTTGCCGAACTGGCGGTGATGGGGCGGCCAGCGATATTGGTGCCGCTGCCGATCGCCACGGATGACCATCAATATGACAATGCGCTGGCGCTGGCGGATGCCGGCGGCGCGATTGTGCTGCGCCAGAATCAATTCACCCCATCGCGGCTGGCGCAGGCCTTGACGGACTGGCTGGCGGACCCGAAAGCACTCGGCATTGCCGCCGCAGGCGCACGCAGCACCGGGTTTCCGGATGCTGCCGAAGCGTTGGCAGATCTTGTCATTGCCACCGGACACGCCTCATGATGACCCCAGCCTCCCCTTTGCGCCCCGGTTTTCGCACCGATATCGGTGTCATTCATTTCGTCGGCATCGGCGGCATCGGCATGTCGGGCATTGCCGAGGTGATGGCCAATCTGGGCTTTGATGTGCAGGGCAGCGACGCCGCCGAAGGCTATGTCGTGGAGGGCCTGCGCGCCAAGGGCATCAGGGTGTTCATCGGCCAGAGCGCCGAAAATGTGGCAAATGCCGCCGTGCTGGTGACATCGACTGCGATTCTGGCCGACAACCCCGAGGTTGTCGCCGCCCGCGCCCGCCGCGTGCCGATCGTGCGCCGCGCCGAAATGCTGGCCGAACTGATGCGGCTCAAAAGCTGCGTCGCGGTCGCCGGCACCCACGGCAAGACGACGACGACATCAATGGTGGCGGCGCTGCTGGATGCCGGCGGCATCGACCCGACCGTCATCAACGGCGGCATCATCAACACCTATGGGTCAAACGCCCGGCTGGGCGACGGCGAATGGATGGTCGTCGAGGCCGACGAAAGCGACGGCAGTTTCCTGCGGCTGGGCGGCACGTTCGGCATCGTCACCAATATCGACCCGGAACATCTCGATCACTGGGGCGATTTTGCCGCCGTGCGCGAGGGGTTTCGGCAGTTCGTCAACCATGTGCCGTTCTACGGCGCCGGCATCCTGTGCATCGACCACCCCGAAGTGCAGGCGCTGATCCCCAAGGTCGGCGACCGCCGCATCGTCACCTATGGCTTTGCCGCCACCGCCGATGTGCGCGGCGAAAATGTCGTGGCCGTGCCGGGCGGCAACCGGTTCGACGTGGCCGTGCGGGCGCGTGACGGGTCCGTGCGGCGCATCGAGGGCCTGATGCTGCCGATGCCGGGGCGGCACAATGTCCAGAACGCGCTGTCGGCGGTGGCGGTGGCGCTGGAACTGCACATCGGCGACGAGGCGATCCGCAGCGGCTTTGCGCGCTTTGGCGGCGTCAAGCGGCGGTTTACCAAGGTGGGCGAAGTGGACGGCGCGGTCATCATCGATGACTATGGCCATCATCCCGTCGAAATCCGCGCCGTGCTGGCCGCTGCGCGCGAAAGCGGAACCGGCAGGGTATTGGCTGTGGTGCAGCCGCATCGCTTTACCCGGCTGCGCGATTTGATGGGCGAGTTTCAGGCCGCGTGCAACGACGCCGATGTCGTGTATGTGGCGCCGGTCTATGCCGCCGGCGAAACGCCGATTCCGGGTGTCGATGCCGCTGCGCTGGCGCAAGGCCTGGTGGCCGCCGGGCATCGCAGCGCCGTGACGGTGGCGAGCGCCGACGATCTGGCGGCGATGCTGGCGATCGAGGTTCGGCCGGGCGATACCGTGGTGTGCCTTGGCGCCGGCGACATCACCAAATGGGCGGCCGGGCTGGCGGAAGCTGTTGCCGCGGTGCGGGCAAGATGATGGCGCTGGCGCTTCCCAAGGTGCGCGGCCGGTTGACGCCGCAGGCGCCGCTGGCACCGCTTGTCTGGTTCAAATCGGGCGGCGCGGCCGATTTTCTGTTCGAGCCATGGGACGCGGACGATCTGTCGGCGTGTCTGTCGGCGCTGCCGCGCCAGGTGCCGGTGATGGCGCTGGGGCTGGGCAGCAACCTGATCGTGCGCGACGGCGGCGTGCCGGGCGTGGTCGTGCGGCTGGGCAAGGCCTTTGGCAAGGTGACGGCGCAAAAGACGGAGGCAGGCGGTAACACGCTGGTGTGCGGCGGCGGCGCGTCGGGCATTGCGGTGTCGTCGGCGGCGCGCGATGCCGGGCTGGCGGGGCTGGAGTTCCTGCGCGGCATTCCTGGCACGGTCGGCGGCTTTGTGCGGATGAACGGCGGCGCCTATGGCCGCGAGGTTGGCGATGTGTTGGTCGAATGCGCGGTCATGGACAGGCAGGGCCGCATGTCCACCATGCCTGCTGCCGCGCTCGAATATTCCTATCGGCATTCCAGCCTGCCCGACGGCGCCATCGTGGTGTCGGCCACACTGCGCGGCACACCCGGTGACAAG
>NZ_JANPCD010000013.1:0-6366 GCF_031430775.1 Sandarakinorhabdus sp.
CGTTATCGCTGCCCAATCGGTTTGCCCGCGTGCTGCGATCCAGCTGCCGCCGACACAGACGACGGACGGGTGCGCCAACCACGCACTGGCGGTGTCTGCTGAAATGCCGCCCGTCGGGCAGAATCGCACGGCTCCGAACGGTCCGGCCAAGGCCTGCAACGCTGGCAGCCCGCCATTGGCCATGGCCGGAAAGAATTTGAACCGTGTCAGCCCCATGTCAAGCCCGCGCATGATGTCGCCGGCATTGGCCACGCCGGGCAGAAAAGGGATGCGCGCTGCCACCGCCGCCTGCCCCAGCGGCTCGGTCAGCCCCGGCGAGACGATGAAGCGCGCGCCGGCAGCGATGCTGGCATGCAGGTCTGCGGTATTGAGCACTGTCCCGGCTCCGACGACGGCACCCGGCACCTGCGCCATTTCGGCAATGACTTCGCGTGCGGCGGGCGTGCGCAACGTCACTTCGAGCACGGTGAGACCGCCGGCGACCAGCGCGGCGGCAAGCGGCCGGGCATGGGCCGGGTCATCGACCACCAGCACCGGGATGACAGGCGCCATCGCCATGATCGCGTCGATTCCGGTCATGTGTTCAGCCTTGCAAAAGCAGCCGCGGCACCGAACAGGCCCGGCTGGGGATGGGTGATCAGCTTGACCGGAATGCCCTGCATCATGGTTTCGAACCGGCCCTTGGCGGCAAAGCGCTGGGCAAAGCCGGAGCGTGGCAGATGGTCCGCAAGCCGTGCGCCAAGCCCGCCGCCGATGACGACAGCCGATGCGCCCTGCGCCAGCGCGATATTGCCGGCAAAGCTGCCCAGCGCGAGGCAGAATCGATCGAGCGCTGCCGCCGCCAGGCTGTCGTCCCCGGCCAGGGCCGAGGTCCAGAGCGCCTTGTCGTCCTGCGGCGGCACGGCGCGACCTTCGAGGGCAGCCAGCGCGGCATGGATATCAGCAAGGCCAGGGCCTGAAATCACCCGTTCGGCCGATACTCGGCGGTATTTGGCGCGCAAATGCACCAGTATCTGGTCCTCGATGGAATCTGTGGCGGCAAAATCGCCATGGCTGCCTTCGGTCGGAATGACGCGGTAATCGCCGCCACCGATCTTGAGCAGCAGGCCAACGCCCAGCCCGGTGCCGGGACCGAGCACGCTGACGACGCCGGCATCGGGCAGCGGCACTTCCGGGCCACATAAATGGCGAAACTGCGCGGGCGGCGCCTCGCCGACGGCATAGGCTACCGCCTCGAAATCATTGACCAGCACATGGGCATCGACGCCCAGTTTCGCGTTTACCTGGGCCGGGCGGATGATCCAGGGATTGTTGGTGAGCTTCAGCACGTCACCCTTGGCCGGGCCGGCCACGGCAATGGCTGCGGCGCGTGGCAGCGGCTCGGCGATATGGACGCCAAAAGCCTCCCAGGCCGTCTGCAAGCTGGCGTAGTCGGCGCAGCGCGTCACCAGCTCCGGCCCCAGCGCCGTCACCCGGCCTGCTGAGATCGTCGCAATTGCAAACCGGGCGTGCGTGCCGCCGATATCGGCGGCCACCAGGGTGCGGGATGCGTCAGTCATGCCAGCTTACTCCGTCGCGTTCGGTGAGAGCGATGGCCGCTGCCGGCCCCCAGTTGCCGGCGGCATAAGGGCGGGCCGGCATGGTGGTTTCGGTCCAGCCCGCACGGATGCCGTCGATCCAGGTCCATTGTGCTTCCACTTCGTCGCGGCGGACGAACAATGTCTGCTGGCCTTCGATCAGATCGAGCAGCAGGCGTTCATAGGCGATGCGGCGGCGCACATCGGCAAAGGCGTTCTGCATGCCGATATCAAGCGGCACCGCGCGCAGCTTCAGCCCGTCCCGGTCCAGGCCCGGCACTTTGGCCATCATCGTCAGGCCGATGTTTTCTTCGGGCTGGATAGAGATGATGAGCTTGTTCGCCGCCATCCCGGCATCGCCGAACATGGAATGCGGCACGGCGCGGAACTGCACGATGATCTCGCTCAGCCGGCCGGGCATGCGCTTGCCGGTGCGCAGATAGAATGGCACGCCCTTCCAGCGCCAGTTATCGACATGGGCTTTGATGGCCACGAATGTCTCGGTGTTCGACGCCCGACCCAGTTCGTCCGCATAGCCGGCCACCGGCTGGCCGGCGATGGCGCCGGCGCCATATTGGCCGCGCACGGTATGGGCCGCGACGCCGGCTGCCGTAATCGGCCGCAAGGACCGCAGCACCTTGACCTTTTCATCGCGCACCGACGTGGGGTCGAACCGTGCCGGCGGCTCCATCGCGACCAGCGCCAGCAGTTGCAGCATGTGGTTCTGCACCATGTCGCGCAGCGCCCCCATGCCGTCATAATAATCGGCGCGCCCTTCAAGGCCGACGGTTTCGCCGACGCTGATCTGGACATGGTCGATGCCGGCGGCATTCCACAAGGGTTCGAACAGGACATTGCCGAAGCGCAGCGCCAGCAGGTTCTGGACCGTTTCCTTACCGAGATAGTGATCGATGCGGAACGTGCGGCTTTCGGGATAGGCCGCTGCCACCGCGTCGTTGATCACGCGGCTGGAGGCCAGATCGCTGCCCAATGGCTTTTCCAGCGCCAGGCGCGCACCGTCTCCGGCCAAGCCTGCCCCGGCAAGGCCGGCAATCGTCGGGCCGAACAGGCTGGGCGCGGTGGACAGGAAGATGGCGAGGCGGCCAGGATCGCCGACTTCGGCTGCCAGCGCTGCAAAACCGTCGGTCTTTGTGGCATCGAGCGGTACATAGGCCAGGCGCGCCAGAAACGCTGCCACCGTTGCGGGTGGCCGCCGCTCGGCCTCGACAAATTGCTCGAGCGCCTTGGCAGCAAGATCACGGAACGCGGCGCTGTCCAGTGCGCTGCGGGCCGTGCCGATGATCTTGAGCCCCTCGGGCAACAGGCCATCGCTGGCCAGGCCGAACAAGGACGGCAACAGCATGCGGCGGGCAAGGTCGCCGGTGGCACCGAACAGCAACAGGCTTGTGGCGGGAACAGTCATGCAGCCGACTTGAACAGGAATGTCGGGTCATCCGCAAGGCGCGCGGACCAATGCTGCGCATTGCTGTCGCCTCTCACGCCTCGATACCTTGCGGAATGACATGCCCGGTTTTGGGCAACAGCCAGCGCAGCAGCGGCCCGGTCATGACCGTCGTAATTACCGCCATCACCACCAGCATGGTGAACACCGGACGCGGCAGCACACCCAGATCATAGCCGATATTGAGCACGATCAGCTCCATCAGCGCCCGCGTGTTCATCAGGCTGGCCAGCACGCCCGATTCTGCCGGCGTGTATCCCGTCCAGCGGCTGGCGAAATACACCGGCACCACCTTGCCGGCGATGGCGGCCACAAGGATGACGGCAAGCCAGCCCAGATCGCTCACCCCCAGCCCCAGAAGATTGGTACGCAGGCCGGTGAAGGCAAAGAACACCGGCAGGAAAAACACCAGCACGAACTGGCCCACCTGATGCTTCCAGGCGGCGACAAAGCCTTGGTGACGGTGAAACAGCAGCCCGGCCAGAAACCCGCCGAATATCGCAAAAATACCAAGGCTGTAGGTGGAAATGGCAAGCGCGAAGATCAGGCAGATCACCACGGCTACAAGACTGGGGTCGAGCTGGCTGTTCTGTACGGGAAACAGCTTCACGAGCCGCGCCGCCAGCGGTGCCAGCACGAACCGCGACAGCAGCATCAGCCCGGCCAGCCCCGCCATTTGCAGCGCCAGCGCCTCACCTGAGAAACGCGCCGCCGCCAACGCCGAAATCGCGGCCAGCAGTACCCAGCCTGCTACATCATTGGCCGCTGCGGCCGCAATCGCCACCACGCCCAATGGCCGGTCGGTCAGCCCGAATTGTGCCAATATGCGCCCCAATATCGGCAGTGCGGTGATGGCCAGCGCATTGCCGACGAACAGGCTGTAGAGCAGCGGCGAAATGCCCGGCGCCAGCGTCGGCGCGCTCCACAGGCCAATGGCCAGCCCCAGGCCGAAGGGCACGCCGATAGATGCCAGCGCGATGGCTGCCATGCCGCGGCGATGGCGCTTGTCGGACAGATGCGCGAACTCGAAATCCGCGCCGATCTGGAACATCAGGAGGGTCAGGCCGATCTGGCTGATGACCGTGACGGCCGGCTGCGGTTTGGCGCCGAACAACGCCAGCGAAAGATCCGGCGCCAGCGCACCGAGCAGCGATGGCCCGAGCATCAGCCCGGCCAGGATTTCGCCGATGGCGCCCGGCTGGCCGAGTTTGCGGGCCACCACGTTCATGGCGCGGGCGGCGCCGATCATGATGATGAGCTGGAGCAGAACCGAAAACAGCAGGTCTTCGGTGGCATGGACGGCGCTGGTCATGGTGAGGCCGGGGAGCTTTCGCAAAATCTGGCAAGGGCGCCAATCTGCGGATAACACACAAAGGGCACGCCAGGCGCAAGGGGCAGCCCGGCCGGCCTGCATCAATATGCACCAAAGCGTCAGGTAGCGCGGGCGTGCTTGCCGGCTACACTGCCGCCATGGCCCATCAACCCATAGCGCTCATCGGGGCCGGTTGTTCCGGTTTCACCACTGCCAAGCGGCTGAGGGATGCCGGCATTGCCTTTGACTGGTTCGAGGCATCGGACCGGATCGGCGGCAACTGGGCCTATCAGAACCCGAATGGCATGAGCAGCGCCTATCAGTCGCTGCACATCGACACGTCGAAAACCCGGTTGCAGTTCGAGGATTTTCCGGTGCCGGACGATTGGCCCGATTTTCCGCACCACAGCCTGATCGCGCAGTACTTCAACGACTATGTCGATCATTTCGGATTGCGCGGCCTGGTGCAGTTCGAAACACCGGTGACCGCCGTGTGCCGCCGCGGAGATGGCGGCTGGGACGTGACGACCCGAAACGGCACCTCGGCTTATCGGGCGGTGGTCATCGCCAACGGCCACCACTGGGCGCCCAATCGCCCGGCGTGGCCCGGACGCCTTGATGGCCCCGTCATCCATGCCCATGACTACAAGACGCCGTTCGATCCCTTCGACATGCGCGGGCTGCGCGTGCTGGTGGTCGGCATGGGCAACAGCGCGGTGGATATCGCATCGGAACTGGGCCAGCGGTCGTTGACCGAGCGGCTGATGGTCTCGACGCGGCGCGGCGTCTGGGTGCTGCCCAAGGTGCTGAACGGCAAGCCGGTGGACAAGACACCGCTGCCGGCCTGGATGCCGCCGGGGCTGGTGCGCAAGCTTGCCGCGCGCACCATCATCAAGGCAATCGGGCGAATGGAGGATTACGGGCTCCCCACGCCCGACCATCGCCCGCTGGAGGCGCATCCCACTGTCAGCGGCGAGTTTCTGGGCCGCATGTCGAACGGCGATATTGTCATCAAGCCGGGAATTGACCGCCTGGACGGGGCCGAAGTCGTGTTCACGGACGGCAGCCGCGAAGCCGTCGATGTCGTCATCACTGCCACGGGCTACAACATCGCCTTTCCGTTCCTGGAGGCCGGGGACGCGGCCATCACCGACAATCACATCGGGCTGTACAAGCGCATGGTGCAGGCCGACCCGGCCTTGCACGGCCTGTGGTTCATGGGGCTGGCGCAGTCGCTGCCGACGCTGGTCAACCTTGCCGAACAGCAATCCAAGTTGCTGGTGGCATGGTTGAAGGGCGACTATGCCCTGCCGGATGTTGCAGAAATGCTGCGCAGCATTTCTGCGGACGAGCGGCGTTACCAGGGCCATTATTATGCCAGTCGCCGGCACACGATGCAGGTGAATTTCGAGCCTTATGTGGCCGATCTGGCGCGCGAGGCAATCCGGGGCGCCCGGCGCCAGAAGCAGCTCGCCTGATGTGTCACGGGGGGCAATCGCCCCTCGCGCCGTGTCAACTGTTTGGCTATGGCTTTCCGGAACCTATGAAACACCCCCTTTTTCCATTGTCATTGGCTGCATTGCTGTTGTCGCAGGCGCCGGTTGCCGCGCAGTCGCTGCTGTCAGGCCGCGATGATCCGCGCGGGCTGATCCCCGCCCAGCCGGCGCCGCAACTGCCGGGCCAGACAGCGTGCGGCGACGTGCCGGCGCGCGCGCTGACGCTGGCCGATCTTGCCGACATTGCCCTGTGCCGCAATCCGCAAACGACGTCGGCCTGGGCCGGCGCCCGCATCGCTGCTGCACAATCGGGCGCGGCGCGGGGGCGGCTGTTGCCGTCCGTCGATGTCCAGATCGGCCCGACGTTCAGCCGTTCAGACAGTTTCCTGAACACCGGTTTCGTCGATTCCAACGGCCAGGTCATCAGCGGCGCATCGACGGTCTGCAACGCCACGACCACGGCGCGGTTGGCGGTCAATTACCTCATATTCGATGGTGGCGCCCGGCGGGCAGGGATCG
>NZ_JANPCD010000014.1:0-7829 GCF_031430775.1 Sandarakinorhabdus sp.
ATGCGTCCGCCAGCGCCCGTGCCCAGGCAAAATCCGCCGGATCGAAAAACGGCACCTGCGGCAGGCGCGGAAAATAGAAACTCGTGGGCTGTTGCAGATGGGGCTGGCTGCGGCCCGACACGATGCTGATCGCTTCGGCAAAACGCGGCCCGGCGGCATCGGTTGTCACGCCGGCATCCGCCAGCGTCGTCATCATCTGCGCCTCGAATCGTCCCCGCAATGCGCCGCGCGCGGTATCGGCGCGGTGCAGCCGGGCGACCAGGTCATTCGGCAATTGCAGGCCGTCGGCTGCGGCCAGCGCCCGGTCATACCAGGCCATGGCGGCGCGTTCATCGCCTGAACGCTGCTGGATCTCGCCGCCCATCACCAGCGCATAGGCATTGCCCGGATCGCTCTCCAGCACCTTGGCAATCGCAGCCATTGCCGCCGGACGGTCGTCGGCCATGTCACAGGCCTGGGCCAGGAACAGCCACACCTGCACGCTGGCGCGCCCGGTGGCGGCCACCTGCTCGAATGCGGTGCGCGCCGTGCGATGGTCGCCGCGCTTCAGCGCCTCCACGCCGCTGACGGCGATGCGTTCGAGATCGATTTTCTGCGGGTCGGTCATGCGTCTATCTAATCATGGCAATGCGCTCCGTAACCCCCTATCTCTTGGTCATGGCCAGCCGCCCAGACAGTGTCCCCAACCGCCGTGCGATCATCGATCGCCGCGCGCTTGCCGATGCGCTGGCGCTGGAACTGGAAAAGGCCGGCGATTTTGCTGCGCGCCGCGCCGTGCTGGCGCGCGTGCTGCAAGCGGCGCTGGCTGCGGGCCGCGCCGAGATCAAGCGCCGCATTGTGGAATCGCCCGGCAAGGGCCTCGAACTCGCTGCCGCCCAGTCGTTCCTGGTCGATCAGCTGCTGCGGCTGCTGTTCGATACCGTCACCATCAACCTGTATCCGCCCGGCAATCGCACGGCATCCGAACGGCTCGCGCTGGTTGCCGTTGGCGGCTATGGGCGCGGGCAGATGGCGCCGCATTCCGATGTCGACCTGCTGTTTCTGACGCCCTGGAAGCAGACCGCATGGGGCGAGCAGGTCATCGAGACCATGCTGTATCTGCTCTGGGATCTGGGCCTCAAGGTCGGCCATGCCACGCGCAGCCTGGATGACATGGTGCGCCTGTCCAAGGCAGACATGACGATCCGCACGGCGCTGCTCGAATCGCGCTTCGTCTGGGGCGACCAGCCGCTCTATGAAGAGGCCGCGATACGGTTCCGCAAGGAAGTGGTTGCCGGCACGGCGCGGGCGTTCGTCGCCGAAAAGCTGGCGGAGCGTGAAGCGCGGCACATCCGCATGGGTGACAGCCGCTATGTCGTCGAACCCAACCTCAAGGAAGGCAAGGGCGGGCTGCGCGACCTGCATGCGCTGTTCTGGATCGGCAAATATATCCACCAGGTCGAATCGGTTGCCGAACTGGTCGACAAGGGACTGCTCACCGCAGCCGAATTGCGCCTGTTCAAGCGGGCCGAAAGCTTTCTGTGGTCAGTGCGCATCACGCTGCATGACCTGACCGGCCGCGCCGAGGAACGGCTGACATTCGATGTGCAGCGCGATCTTGCCGCGCGCCTGCGTTATGCGACGCGCGATTCCATGTCGGCGGTCGAACGGTTCATGCGCCATTATTTCCTGATGGCCAAAACCGTCGGCGATCTGACCGGGCTGTTCCTGGCGCATCTTGATGAAAGCGTGGCGCGCGGCTCCTGGCTGCCGGCACTGACGCGGCGGCCGGGCCGGCTCAATGGCTTCACGCTCCGGCGCGGGCAACTTGGCGTGCCGTCCGATGATTTCTTCCGGGCCGAGCCGGCGCGCCTGCTCGAGATGTTCGCGCTCGCCGACCGGGAAAAGCTGCCGATCCATCCGCTGGCCATGCGGCAGGCTTCACGCGATGCCGGACTGATCGATGAACGCATTCGCCGCGACCGCCATGCCAATGATTTGTTCCTGTCGGTGCTGACGTCACCGCGCGATCCCGAAACCGTGCTCAGATGGATGAACGACGCCGGTGTCTTCGGGCGATTTGTACCCGATTTCGGCCGTGTCGTGGCGCAGATGCAGTACGACATGTATCATCACTACACAGTCGATGAACATACGATCCGCGCCATCGGGCTGGTTGCAAAAATTGAATCGGGCGCGCTCAAGGCCGAACACAAGCTGACGAGCGCCATCATCCACCAGCTCGCCGAACGCCGCGTGCTGCATGTTGCGGTGCTGCTCCATGATATTGCCAAGGGCCGGGGCGGCGACCATTCCATCCTTGGCGCCGATGTCGCGCGCCGGCTGTGCCCGCGCCTTGGCCTGTCGGCCGCCGAAACCGAAACCGTCGCCTGGCTCGTCGAACATCACCTGCTCATGAGCCGCACCGCCTTCAAGCGCGACCTGTCGGACTTCAAGACCATCCTCGATTTTGCCGAACAGGTCGCCAGCCCGGAACGGCTGCGGCTGCTGCTGCTGCTCACCGTCGTCGATATCCGTGCCGTCGGGCCGGGCATCTGGAATGGCTGGAAAGGGCAGCTGCTGCGCGATCTGTACGAATCCGCCGAAGAGGTGCTGCGGCTGGGCCACAAGCAAAAGGGCCGGCAGGAGCGCATCGACGGCCGCCAACAGGTGCTTGCCGACACCTTGGACTGGGATCCGGCACGCTTTGCCGCCCATGCCCGGCGGCTGCCCGACAGTTACTGGATTGCCGAAGCCGCCGAAGTGCTGGCCAGCAACGCCGCGCTGATTGCCGCCGCCGATGCCAGTGCCGCGCCGCTCGCCATCGCATGCGAGCCCGACGCCAGCAGCGGAACCACGCTCGTTTCCATCTATGCCGCCGATCATCCCGGGCTTTTTTACCGCATTGCCGGCGCCATCAGCCTTGCCGGTGCCAATATCCTTGATGCCCGCATCCACACCACCCGCGACGGCCAGGCGGTGGACAATTTCGTCGTCGTCGATCCGCTTGGCGGCCCATTTGTGGAAACAGCGCAGCTGGCACGGCTGAAACGCAGTATCGAAGATGTGCTGTCGGGCCGCACCCGTCTTGCCGACAAGCTTGCCGCGCGCCCGCTCGCCCGCCGCCGCGCCGAGGTATTCAAGGTCGAACCGCGCGTGCTCATCGATAACAAGGCGTCGAACCGTTACACGGTGGTGGAGGTCAATGCCGCCGATCGCCCGGCGCTGCTCTATTCGCTCACCAACGGCCTGTTTCAGAGCCGGGTGACCATCCACAGCGCGCACATCGCCACTTATGGCGAGCGCGCCACCGACACATTCTACATCACCGACCTCACGGGCGCGAAGATCGACAGCCAGACCCGCTTGAAAACCTTGGAAAAGCGCCTGTTGACGCTTGCTGGCGGCGCCAATGCCCGGGTGGAGATGGCGGCAGAGGCGGCGGAATAAGTCGGAGCGGAACAGGCGCGCGGCGGTTTATCGCGGTTCGGCCTGCGCCGGCGCGACATCCTGCGGACCTTGCGGCGCGTTGGCATAGACGATCACCATTGCTGCGATCGCGAGTGCCAGCGAGATTGCAAGCACATAGCGCACATTGTGCCGTGTCACGCCGCCGCGCGCTTTGACTGTGGGTATGACTTGGGGTTCGTCGGGCATGGCTGATCCTTGATGCGTATCCCCGGCTTGAACGGCGGGCCGGTGCCATGGTTCCGTCTGACCGGTTGACGCGCTGCCTCGCCCTGGTCTTATGAGCCGTGCAGGGAGAGCGAAGATGACCAAGCCGAGCGTCAACGAATGGGCCGCGATGGCCGCCAAGGAAGTGAAGGGCGCCGACCTGACCTGGGCAACACCTGAAGGCATCGCCGTCAAGCCGCTGTACACTTCACAGGATGTCGCGGGCATCGATCCCGGTTTGCCCGGTTTTGCACCCTTTACGCGCGGTGTGCGGGCTTCGATGTATGCCGGCCGCGCCTGGACGGTGCGCCAATACGCCGGCTTCTCCACGGCTGAGGCGTCCAATGCCTTTTATCGCCGCAACCTTGCTGCCGGGCAAAAGGGTCTGTCCGTTGCCTTTGATCTGGCCACGCATCGCGGCTATGACAGCGACCATCCGCGCGTGTCGGGCGATGTCGGCAAGGCCGGCGTGGCCATTGATTCCGTCGAGGACATGAAGATCCTGTTCGACGGCATCCCGCTTGACCGGATGAGCGTCAGCATGACGATGAACGGCGCCGTGCTGCCCTGCCTGGCGTTCTATATCGTTGCCGCCGAAGAGGCCGGGGTGACGCAGGACAAGCTCGACGGCACCATCCAGAACGACATTCTCAAGGAATTCATGGTCCGCAATACCTATATCTACCCTCCGGCGCCCTCGATGCGGATCGTGGCTGACATCATCGCATACACAAGCGCGAACATGCCGAAATTCAACAGCATCAGCATCTCGGGCTATCACATGCTCGAAGCCGGGGCGACGGCTGTGCAGGAACTGGCCTTCACGCTGGCCGACGGCAAGGAATATGTCCGCGCCGCGCTGGCCAAGGGTCTGGCGGTCGATGACTTTGCCGGGCGGCTGAGTTTCTTTTTCGGCATCGGCATGAACTTCTTCATGGAAATCGCCAAGCTGCGCGCTGCTCGCACGCTGTGGGCGACGATCATGGCCGATTTCGGCGCCAGTCCGCGCAGCCAGATGCTGCGCACGCACTGCCAGACTTCGGGCGTGTCGCTGCAGGAGCAGGACCCCTACAACAAC
Organism: Sandarakinorhabdus sp.; assembly: GCF_031430775.1. GTDB lineage: Bacteria > Pseudomonadota > Alphaproteobacteria > Sphingomonadales > Sphingomonadaceae > Sandarakinorhabdus. The sequence continues at coordinate 4,733 of NZ_JANPCD010000014.1, forward strand.
GTCATCCGCACGACCGTCGAAGCGTTGGCGGCAGCGCTTGGCGGCACCCAGTCGCTGCATACGAATGCGCTCGATGAAGCCATTGCGCTGCCAACCGATTTTTCCGCGCGTATCGCCCGCAACACGCAGCTGGTGTTGCAGGAGGAAACCGGCATCACCCGCGTCGTCGATCCGCTGGGCGGCAGTTACTATGTCGAGGCGCTCACCGACGCACTGGTGCAGGGCGCGCAGTCATTGATCGACGAGGTCGAAGCGCTGGGCGGCATGACCCGCGCGGTCGAAAGCGGCATGCCCAAGCTGGAGATCGAAAAGGCGGCAGCCGAAAAACAGGCACGCGTCGACAGGGGCGAGGACGTCATCGTCGGCGTCAACAAGTACAAGCCCGAGACACAGGAAAAGCTCGATATCCTCGATGTCGACAATGTCGCCGTGCGCGCCTCGCAGATCGAGCGGCTGGAACGCGTCAAGGCCGGCCGCGACAGTGCGGCGGTGGCCGCTGCGCTCGACGCGCTGCGCACTGGGGCAGCGGGCGATGGCAACCTGCTCGCGCTGGCCGTGAATGCGGCGCGCGTCCGCGCCACTTTGGGCGAAATCTCGGCTGCCATGGAGGATGTGTTCGGCCGCCACACCGCCGTGGTCAAGATGGTCAAGGGCATCTACGCCGATGCCTATAAGGGCGATCCGGCCTATATCCGGGTCGCCGAAGGCGTTGCGGCGTTCGAACGCCGCAAGGGCCGCACGCCGCGCGTGCTGATCGTGAAAATGGGCCAGGACGGCCATGATCGCGGCGCCAAGGTCGTCGGCACGGCGCTGGCCGATCTGGGCTTTGATGCCACCGTTGGGCCGTTGTTCCAGACCCCCGAGGAGGCGCGCGAACTCGCCATCACGCTCGATGTCGATATCGTCGCGGCATCATCGCTGGCCGCTGGCCACAAGACCCTCGTGCCCGCGCTGATAAACGCCATGAAGGACGCCGGCCGTCCCGATATCAAGGTCATCGCCGGCGGCGTCATACCGGCACAGGACTATGATTATCTGAAGTCCATCGGCACTGCCGCCATCTTCGGCCCCGGCACCAATATCGTCGAGAGCGCGGCGGAATTGCTGCGCCTGCTCGGGCACAACCTGCCGCCACTGGACGACGCAGCGGGGTAAGGCCTGGCGCCGATGTCAGCGCAACACCGCACCGGCCAGCCCAGCCTCGTTCAGTGCCGCGGTTCGCGGCCTCGGATCAGGTCGAACCCGGCCTTGATGGCGGCAAAGCGCGCGTCAACACTCGGCTCGAACTGCGTGTCGGTGAAGATATAGGCCCAGTCATTCTCGATGCCCTCGACCACCAATTCGCCGACATACAACGGGTCGATCCCTGCAGCGATCGCAGCCTCGGCCATTCTGGCGAATTCGGAATTGCCTGTCTCCATTGATGGCCCGGCCATCGCCTCCGACAGTCTTCCGGGCAGGTTGCGCGCGCTTTCCATGATGCGGGTGCGGATGAAGCCAGGGCAGAGCACCGACACGCCGATGCCTTTGGCCGCCAAAGGCCCGCGCAGACCTTCGGACAGGGCAACAACGCCGTATTTGGTGACGTTATACGCCGGCGCCACTGCGGCGACCAACCCGGCCATCGAGGCGGTGGACACGATCTGCCCGCCCTCGCCGTGCGCCTCCATCAATGGCCCGAAAATCTCTATGCCCCAGATCACGCTCATCAGGTTGACGCCCAGCGTCCAATCCCAGCTGGCATCATTCCATTCACCGTAACCGCCGCCGCCGCCAACGCCGGCATTGTTGACCAGCACATGCACCTTGCCGAACCGCGCCACTGTGGCATCGGCAGCCGCCTGCAACTGCGCCTTGAGTGATACATCCGCGACAACGCCGTCGACATCGGCGTTGGTTGCCTTCAATTCGGCCACAGCGCGGTCCAATGCCTCTTGCTCGATGTCGCACAGCATGACCTTGACGCCCGATTGCGCCAGCGCCGTGGCAATACCCAGCCCGATACCCGATGCCGCGCCCGTGACGAACGCCGTCTTGCCTGCCAGATCTCGCATGTCCGTCCCCCTTGTTTGCGTGACATTGGGGCATTTGTTCGCGGGCGCCAAGCTGTCTATGAACAGGGTTCCGCATCAGCCAAGCTGAACCGAGGAGTACCAACATGCCGATCATCCAGACCATAACCGGACGCAGCCGCGACCTCGGCGGATTCAGTGTGTCCCGCGTGCTGCCGGCCCCGGCGCGCCGCACGCTCGGCCCGTTCGTGTTCTTCGATGAAATGGGGCCGGCAGACTTTCCGGCAGGGCAGGGTATCGACGTCCGCCCGCATCCGCATATCGGTCTCGCAACCGTCACTTACCTGTTTGCCGGCGGCCTGACGCACCGGGACAGCCTGGGCACCGTCATCGATATCGCCCCCGGCGCCGTCAACTGGATGACCGCCGGCCGCGGCATCACCCATTCCGAACGCTCCCCGACGGCGCTGAGGGAGGCCGGCCACCACATGCATGGCATCCAGTCCTGGGTCGCGCTGCCGGTCGCCCATGCCGAGGATGCTCCGGCCTTCGTCCACCACCCCGCCGACACACTGCCGGTGGTTGGGCTGCCCGGCGCCCGCCTCACCATCATCGCCGGCACGATGTTCGGCGCAACTTCACCCGTCCGCTTTCCCCACCCGATCATCTATGCCGAACTCCACTTGCGTGCCGGCGCCAGCCTCGCGCTCGATCCCGCCTGGGGAGAAATCGGCGTCTATCCCATCACCGGCGCCGCCCATGTCGACGGCAGCGCCCTCACCCCCGGCAGCCTTGCTGTCGTGGAGGGTGCAGCAACCCTCACCGCCAATACCCCGCTCCACGCCATGATCCTCGGCGGCGCCCCGTTCGCGGAACCCCGCATCATCGAATGGAATTTCGTCAGCCATTCCCGCGACCGCATCACCCAGGCCGAAACCGACTGGCGCGCTGGAGATTTCCCGCAGGTCCCCGGCGAAACCGAATTCATCCCGCTGCCCGAAACCCCGCCAAAGCCGCAGCCGCGGGTCGATTATCCGTAAGAACGTTACCGGTGGCCGGATGTCGCCCGGGCCTATAATCGCTCC
>NZ_JANPCD010000015.1:0-5211 GCF_031430775.1 Sandarakinorhabdus sp.
GTCCCAGCTGCGGCTGCGTTCGGGCACCAGATCGGGGTTGCCGATGAACGATCCGGGGAAAAAGCCGAACAATTCGAAGAACGTCGGGTCGGCAATGCCCGTGCCATAGCTGGCATGAACATTGAAACCGCCGCCCGGTCGCACCACGGCATCGGCCCGCACCGTTGTGGCGTCGGCGAAGCGGTCGTTCAGGTCGCGCCGCACGGCCACGCCGCCCGACAGCCAATCGGCAGCCGTCAGGCGATATTCCCCCACCAGGCTGGTCTGCACCCGGCGCCGGCTCTGGTTGGATTGCGCCAGCGGATTGGCATCGGTGCTGGTAAAACGTTCGCGTTCATGATCGACCGCCAGCGTCAGCCGGTGGCTGATGGTGCCGGTGTCCAGCCGCCCGCTGCTCTGGAAGCGAAACAGGTCGCGGCCGCCGTCGCTGCGGTTCTGGAACGCCGGCCCATTGCGGTTGATGTTGGCGGCGTTGGTATGCGTATAGCTTGCGGTCTGCGTCCAGGCGCCGTCCAGCAGCGACAGGTCGGCGGCAGCGCGCACCGCAACCTGCCGCGTGCGCGTCGCCAGCGGGCGGTCCACCGGCACGCCGGCGCCGAAATTGAAACCGTCAAAGCGCGATTCGCTGCTGGTGAAACGGCTGACGACGCTGAGGGTCAGATTGTCGGTCGGGGCGGCGGAGACGCGCCCGTGCAGGGTGACATTCTCATAGCCGTCCCGATCGCCGCCGCCGCCGCCAACGCCGGCAATATCGTACCCGCTGCTCGACATCGCGCTGGCCTGGCCGCTGACGCTGATGCCGCCGGTTTCGAAGCCGCCGCCGATGCCGCCGCGCACCGTGCCAAGGCTGCCGCCCTGCGCTTCGCCGTACAGACCGGTATCGCGCCGCGTCGAAATGTTGATGACCCCGCCAATGGCCTGGCTGCCCCACAATGCCGATTGCGGGCCGCGCAGCACTTCGATGCGCTCGACACCCTGCGCCAGCAAGGTTTCATAGCGGAATTCGCCCGACGATGACGGGTCGTTGACTTCGATACCGTCGATGAAGGTGATGGAATGATTGGCCTCGGCGCCCCGGATGCGGATCTGGGTCTGGGCACCCATCGGCCCCGTTTGGCTGACCGAGACGGATGGCACCAGCGTGAGGTAATCCTTGATCATCGGCAGCGACAGCGCCTCGATCTGGCCGCGATCGATGATGGTCAATGTGGTGCCGAAATCGCTGGCGGGCGCCGGTTCGCGGCTGGCAGTGACGGTGACAATATCGGCTTGGCCGGCAACATCGGCATCGGCCGGCAGCGCAGGGGTGATGGTAGAGGCTTGGGCAGCAAGAATGAATACAGCCAACATGGCATGTCCTTTCGTTGGCCCGATGGCATGGCCATGGGCGGGCGGGGGCGTTCAGCCGCCGCAAACGAAAGGGCACAGGCCCTTGGCGTTTCATGCACCGCTGGACCCGGCAGGCATGGGACGACCTCGGGCAGCCATGGCTATGGCCGCCCAAGAGATGGCAGGTTTCCTGGCTTGCGGCTCAAGCGTCCCGGCATCGCCTTCCCGGTTGCCCGGTGGCATGTGATGCACGAACTCGCCGCTTACAGTTGCGGGCACAGCGCCGGACTTGAGGCTTCCCCCGTACCGGCTTCCCTATTATCCTCGCCCATCACCGGCGAAGCACCATCCAGCGGTGTGGGTAGGCCAGTTGCCTTTTGCCCGTCAAGCCGCTAATGCGCGCCCTTCACAGGCTGGTTGGAACCAGTCGCAGTCCAGGAATTTGCATCATGAAGCCCGGCATTCACCCCGAATATCACGTCATCACCGTCAAGATGACCGATGGTACGTTGTACCAGACCCGCACGACCTGGGGCAAAGAGGGCGACACGATGAACCTCGAAATCGATCCGACCAGCCACCCGGCATGGGTCGGCGGCGCCGGCAAGATGCTGGATGCCGGCGGCCAGGTGGCACGCTTCAACAAGCGTTTCTCGGGCTTTGGCCTCTCCAAGAAAGACTGATGACGGCGCCGGTTTGGCGCGGTTCTTGCCGTTTTTCGCCTGTCCTACAGTATGAAAAATCGGTATAAGTCGAATTGAAACAATAACATGCCGGAGTGCTCATGCATTCCGGCATGTTTGTTATTATACAAGTGTACAATAGGCACTAGAATCCTGCCATCGTCTTGGCCGTGGCATAGTCCGCCTTGCCATTGGGTGCGCGCGGCACCTTGGCCACGATCACCACCTGCTTGGGTGTCTTGTAGCCTGCCAGATGCTGGCGCACATGGGCGCGCAGCGTCTCGGGGTCCACGGCGTCATGCACCTCGACGACAGCGGTCACCACCTGTCCCCATTTGTCATCGGCCACACCGAACACCAGCGCGTCATCGACGGCTGGGTGGGTCTTGAGCATTTCCTCGACCTCCTCGGGAAAGACCTTTTCGCCGGCGGTGTTGATGCACTGGCTGCCACGTCCCAGCAGCGTGAAGGTGCCATCCTCCTCGATGATCGCCCAATCGCCGGGGATGGAATAACGCGCGCCATCGATCTCCACGAACGTTGCCGCCGATTTGACCGGGTCTTTCCAATAGCCGCGCGGGATGAGGCCGCCGCGCGCAATGCGGCCCATGGTGCCGGGCGGTACCGGCTTCATGTCCTCGCCGATAATCAATGTGTTGCCATCGGCCATGAAGCGCGTCGCGGCGCCGGCATTGTCGGCGGTCTGCGCCGATGCGCCCAGGCCCAGCCCTTCGGATGACCCCAGCGAATCGACGATCATCATCGTCGGCGCATGACCAAGAAGCCCGGCCTTGATCTCGGGTGACCACATGGTGCCACTGGAGATCATGACGTTCAGGCTGGCGATGCTGCCATGCCCGGCATTCAACGCCCCCAGCAGCGGCCGCGCAAAGGCATCGCCGACAATGACGGCGTAATCACAGGCATGGCGCTGGCAGGCAATGACCGCCTGCGCCGGATCGAAATTATGGCCGGGCAGGGTGACGACAGTGCCGCCGCGCAAGATGGTGTTGATGGCAATGACCAGGCCGGTGCCGTGCATCAACGGCGGCAGCACCAGGCTGCGCAACCGGCCAAGGCCGGCCCGAACATTGCCGGCATGGTCGGCCAGTGTTTCCGGTGGTGGCCCGCCCGTCACCGTCGCGCCGCCGCCCATCAGCGACCACAGCGCCGACTGGTCCCACATCACGCCCTTGGGCAGGCCGGTGGTGCCGCCGGTATACAGGAACAGCATGTCCATCGGGTCGTGCGCTTGCGGCGCCAGCACATGCCCGGCGCTGGCAACCGCTTCGAAATCCTGCGCATGCGGGGCGGTGTCGCCGCCGACCTGCAAGATCAGCTTCACATTCAGGCGGGCACGGATGCTGGCGATAAGCTCGGCAAATTCCGCATCATGGACCAGCACGGTCGCATCGCTGTTTTCGAGGATGTAGAACAATTCCTCGCCGGTATAACGGTAGTTGACGTTGACATGCACAAGCCGCGCCCGAAACGCAGCACCCAGCGTTTCCATCCATGCCGGGCCATTGCGCATCAGCAGCGCGACCCGGTCTCCCGGCACTGCACCGCCAGCCAGGAACCCCGCCGCCAGGCTTTGGGTGCGGGCAGCATAATCGCCCCAGGTGGTAATCTGGTCGCCGTGGATCAGTGCTGGCAGCGAAGGGTCTGCCGCGCCAGCGGTTGCTTCGAAGACTGCACCAAAGCTCATCTGGTCCGGCATCATGTTCACTCCCCGGCACGCATCCTATTGTGCGGGGAGAAAAGCGAAAGCCTGACGTTAGGGGCAGTCCCGGCCCGCGCCGCAGGCGCTCAGTCCGAACCGCGCCGGAGGCGTTCAGTCCGGCTGAAGCAAGCGGTGCAGATGCACCACGACATATTTCATCGTCGCATCATCGACAGTGGCCTGCGCCTTGGCCCGCCACGCGGCTTCGGCGCTGGCATAGTCCGGAAAAATGCCCACGACATCCAGCGCGTCAGGGTGGGAGAAATCGGTTGTCTGCGGGTCGCTGACACGACCGCCGAACACAAGATGAAGTTTGCTCATGGCGCGGCCTTTACCGCCCGCAGCGCGGCATTACCAGCGTGTCAGCTATATTCCGCCTGCAACCGCTTCATCATGTCCCCGAACCATGTTTCGAACTCCGGCCCATCCCAGGCCCGGTGCTCGCCGCGTTTGTAGGCCGCGCCGTTCAGCCGGTAAAACTCGGCGTTGATGCGGTTGGGCAGGCGGTTGTCACGGGTCGCGATGACCTTGGCCGGGCTGCCGACGACGATGGAATTGGGCGGCACTATGGTGCCGTCCTTCACATAGGCGTGCTGGCCGACGATGGACCCGGCACCAATGAAGGCGCCATTGTAGATGGTGGCATTGATGCCGATCAGGCAGTGATCCTCGATGGTGCAGCCATGCAGCGTCGCATGGTGGGTAATCGAACAATAGGCACCGATCCTGACCGGTTTGCCGGGGTCGGTGTGGATCATCACGAAGTCCTGCACATTGGCCGCTTCGCCGATTTCCACAAACGCGGTCTCGCTGCGGACAACGGCGTTGCACCAGACGGAGGCACCGTCCGCCACGCTCACATGCCCGTAAAGCTGGGCGGAGGGGTGGACAAAGGCGGTGTCGGCGATGGTCAGGCGGCTGGTCAGGTCGGGCTCCTCTTGCCATTCGAAGTCTTGAGGAAATTCACCAGCGCGTCAAACCCGTTCTTTTTGGCATAGGCGGCAAAATCGGCCTCCTGAGTCAGCGTCAGGTTGATGTTCGATACCACCAGATTGTTGACCATCAGCTTGCCGGCGGGCGTGCGCTTGACTTGCCAGATGGCGTCCACCGGCTGGGCGCCGGGCCGGGTCACGCGGGTATGCACCTCGGTAAACGGCCCGCGCCCGATGGTGCGGACGACCTTCACCACAGCCTGATCATAATCATACAGCCGGTCGGCATAGGCGCCCAGGATGAATTCCGGCAGCGCGGCCTGATAGGCGGAATATTGCGCCGGCGTGATTTTTTCCTCGATACGGATGCGGCGGATCAGCCGGTCACCGATATCGGCCAGCGCCACATTGCTTTGCAGCAGTGCACGGAACCGGGCGCGCGATGCCGCCTTGGTCAGCGATTTGTCACGCAGCGTCGCAAAGCCCTCACCGACCATGGTTTCGATGAGCCCGCGCGCGGCCGGGTCGCCGGGGCTGGCGGCGG
>NZ_JANPCD010000016.1:0-37805 GCF_031430775.1 Sandarakinorhabdus sp.
TGGTGTTCGTGCACGGCGGCCCGCCGCGGCAGATGCTGCTCGGCTTCAGCCACATGCGCTATTATGCCAATGCCTATGCGCTGAACCAGTATCTGGCGGCCCGGGGTTTTGTGGTGCTCAGCATCAACTTCCGGCTGGGGATCGGCTATGGTCATGATTTCCAGCATCCTGTCGACGGCGGGCCGCGCGGCGCCAGCGAGTATCAGGATGTATTGTCCGGCGCGAAATGGCTGCAAGGCCGCAGCGATGTCGATGGCAGCCGCATCGGCATCTGGGGCGGCAGCTATGGCGGGTTCCTTACCGCCAAGGCACTGGCCCGCAACAGCGACGTGTTCAAGGCCGGGGTGGACATTCACGGCGTCCACGATTTTTCGCGCTCCATGATCGAGACGCTGGGGCCGGGTATCACCAGCTATCGCGACACCCAGCGTGACCAGGCGCTGCGCACCGCGTGGCAATCCTCCCCGCTGGCCGATGTGGCGGGCTGGAAAAGCCCGGCGCTGCTGATCCACGGCGATGATGATCGCAACGTGCGCATCAATCAGACCATCGCTCTGGCCGCCGAATTGCGCATGCGCGGCGTGCCGTTCGAGGAGATGATCATCCCCAATGAAATCCACGACTTCCTGCGGCATGACAGCTGGAAGCGCGTGGACGCCGCCACAGCCGAATATCTGGAACGCCATCTGAAGCCGTAAATCCACTCCCGGCTGCGGGAGAGGATTTTACGCGCGCAGATCGGGCGGGGTGGCTTCGGCCTTGAGCAGTGCGATCGCTTCGGCCAGCGGCAGCACCGTTTGTTCGCCGCCTGCCAGGTTGCGCAGCGCCACCGTGCCTTCTTCGGCTTCGCGGCGGCCGACGACCAGCATGTATGCCGCCTTGGTCAAGCTGTGCTCGCGGACCTTGAGGTTGATCTTTTCGTTCCGCAGGTCGGTTTCGCTGCGGATGCCGGCCTTTTGCAGTGCCTCGGTGACGTGCTGGGCATAGCCATCGGCATCGGACACGATGGTCGCGACAACCGCCTGCACCGGCGCCAGCCAGACAGGGAAACGCCCGGCATAATGTTCGATCAATATGCCGATGAAGCGTTCATAGCTGCCCAGGATTGCCCGGTGCAGCATGACGGGCCGGTGGCGGGCGCCGTCCTCGGCGATGTAGCTGGCATCGAGCCGTTCGGGCAGCACCGTGTCGGTCTGGATGGTGCCGACCTGCCAGGTGCGGCCGATGGCGTCGGTCAGGTGGAATTCGAGCTTGGGAGCATAGAACGCGCCTTCGCCGGGCAGCTCTTCCCAGCCCCAGTCAGCGTTGTCGCGGCCCGTCGCCTTGACCGCGTCGCGCATCGATTGTTCGGACCAATCCCACATGGCATCGGTGCCGAAGCGCTTTTCGGGGCGCAGCGCCAGCTTGATGGCATAGTCGCTGAAGCCCAGGTCCTTGTAGACGACATCGAGCAGGTCGCAGAACCGCGCGATTTCGCCGACGATCTGGTCCTCGCGGCAAAAGATGTGCGCGTCGTCCTGCGTGAACTGGCGCACGCGCATCAGGCCGTGCAGCGCGCCATGCGGTTCGTTGCGGTGGCAGCAGCCCATTTCGGCAAGGCGCAGCGGCAGGTCGCGATAGGATTTGATGCCCTGCCGGAAAATCAGCACATGCGCCGGGCAGTTCATCGGCTTCAGCGCCATCCACTGCGCCTTGTCGGAAATCACCGGGCCGTCGTCATCGACGTTGGGCACTTCGTCGGGGATGACGAACATGTTTTCGCGGTATTTGCCCCAGTGGCCGGACTGTTCCCATTGCCGGGCGTCCATGATCTGCGGGGTTTTCACCTCCAGATAGCCGGCGGCATCGAGGCGCCGGCGCATATAGGCCTCAAGCGCGCGGTAGATGACAAAGCCGCGTGCATGCCAGAACACGCTGCCATGCGCCTCGGCCTGCAAATGGAACAGGTCCATTTCCTGGCCGATCTTGCGGTGGTCGCGCTTGGCCGCTTCCTCAAGCCGCGTCATGTGCGCGTCGAGTTGCTTCTTGTTCAGCCAGCCGGTGCCATAGATGCGGCTGAGCATGGCATTGGCCTGGTCGCCGCGCCAATAGGCACCCGACACGCGCGTCAGCTTGAAGGCCGCCGGGTCGAGGCGCCCCGTCGAGGGCAGATGCGGCCCCCGGCACATGTCGAACCAGTTGTCGCCGGACCAATAGACCGACAGCGCTTCGCCGCCGGGAAGGTCCGCCGCCCACTCAGCCTTGAAGGTTTCGCCCTGCTGTTGCCACTTGGCGATCAGCGCGGCGCGGTCCCATTCCTCGCGGCGCAGCGGCTTGTTGGCGCCGATGATGCGGCGCATCTCGGCCTCGATGGCCGGCAGATCGTCCTCGGTAAACGGGCCGCGCGACGCCGGCGGCGCCACGTCATAATAAAACCCGTCGTCCGTCGATGGCCCGAACGTGATCTGCGTGCCGGGAAACAGCGACTGCACCGCCTCGGCCAGCACATGGGCGAAATCATGGCGCGCCAGTTCCAGCGCATCGGCCTCGTCCTTGGCCGTCACCAGCGCGAGGCGCGCATCGGTCACTATGGGCCGGTGCAGATCGACCAGTTCGCCATCGACGCGCGCCGCCAGCGCCGCCTTCAGCAGCCCCGGGCCGATGCTGGCTGCCACATCTGCGCCAGTGGTACCGCGCGGCATCTCGCGCGTGGAGCCATCGGGGAGCGTCAGGGTGATAAGTTCGGACATGTGAGTACCGGCGGCGCCTTTTGCAGGGAATTTGCATCCGGTCACTGTCCCGCGTCTGCGCCCAAGTCAACCATGGCGGCAGCCGCCGCGCCATTTCGGACCAGCGCGTCAGTGCGAGTCCCTGTGCGAGTTCCGGTTCAGACGCGCCGGCAGCCCTTGCCGCGTGCCATGCCCTTGGCATAGGCGCGGCGCATATGGCCCGCGAGGATCGCGGCGGCGAGGCGTTTTTGCCCCGCCTGGGCGCCTGTCAGCTTGCGCAGCAGGCCTTGCCCCGGAATGATGCCGCCCGACACGCCTTCGGCCCCATCGATGATCTTTTCGCTGGCGGTCATGCCCTTGCGCGGCCGTCCGGAATCGACATCCGGCCCCAATATGGCCGTCATCCGCTGCACCTCGCGCCGCAGCAGCGGGCAAGTGCGGCCCATGGCATAGGGCCGGTCCATGATCGCCACCAGCCCCGGCGGTATCTGGACCTTGATGATGTTGAGATCGCGCAGCGGGCGTGATGCGGCCTTGCCGGCACCGACCAGAGTCTTGTCGATTTCGCTGCGATTGTCCGTCTTGGCGGCCTGTGTCTGCGCCTGCGCCGGGCCGGATATCGCCCCCGCCAGCAGGCCCGCCGCCATTGCTGCGGCCAGCCATGTCCGCGTTCGATCCGGCTTGTTCATGATGGTTCCTGTTTCCGGCAGACATGTGCCGTCACCCCGCCCAAACGCCGGCATAGCCGCCCGGTTCCGAGCCGCTGGCGTTCCTAGCGTCATGCCGCTATCGCCTCTGCATGTCGCCGCCCTGTTTCCTCGCCCATCACGGCGCCAGCCTTGCCTATTGCTTTCAACCGGGCGCCGGGCCTTTGCTGGTGTTCCTGCCCGGCTACATGTCGGACATGACCGGGTCCAAGGCGCAGGCGCTGTCCGATTGGGCGGCGGTTCAGGGCCGGGCGTGCCTGCGGCTGGATTATTCGGGCTGCGGCGCCAGCAGCGGTGATTTTCTGGATGGCTCCATCACCCGCTGGGCCAATGATGCACAGGCGGTCATCGATCACGTCTGGCCCGATGGCCCGGCTCTGCTGGTCGGCTCGTCGATGGGCGGCTGGATTGCGCTGGTGCTGGGGCAGCGGCTGAAGGAGCGACTGTCCGGCGTGATCGGCATCGCGCCCGCGCCCGATTTCACCGTCTGGGGCCTGACCATCGGAGAACGCGACCGGGCGGCGCTGGCGCGGCAGGGCTGGTTCACCCGGCCTTCGAACTATGGCGAGCCCTATCGCTATTCGCGCGCGCTGATCGATGATGCGCCGGCGCATCTGCTGATGGACGGCACGATCGCCATCGACGCGCCGGTGCGGCTGCTGCACGGTCAGGCGGACGACGCCGTGCCGTGGCGGCTCAGCCTCGATATCGCGGCCCGGCTGCGTTCGGGCGATGTTCAGGTCGCATTGGTCAAGGACAGCGACCACCGGCTGTCGCGGCCGGGCGATATTGCGTTGCTGCTCCGACTTGTGGAATCCCTGGGCCTGTGAAACTTGCTGTCATTCTCGCCGCGCTTGCCTGCGCCGCCGCCGCGCCTGCCGCCGCACAGCTCAGCAGCACCCATGACGCGCGGGCCAACACCTGCATGAAACTGGCGCAGACCCGCCCCGACCGCGCCATTGCCTATGCCTTGGGCTGGCGGGCCGAAGGCGGCGGTGCGGCGGCGCGGCACTGCCTTGCAGTCGCCCAGTTCCAGGGCAGCGACTACAACGCCGCCTTCGCCAGTTTCGAAGCCGCTGCCATCGCCGCCGAAGATACGCGCGACGGCCGCGCCGTGACCTTGTGGCGCGAAGCCGGCGAGGCGGCGTTGATCGCCGAGCGACCGGAGCAGGCGGTGCGTTATCTGGGCCGCGCCCTGGCCCGGCCCGGCGGCATCGAGATCAGCCCCCGTGCCGAGGCTGCCTTGCGCCAAAGCCGGGCGTCGGCGCTGGTCGATCTCAAGCGGCTTGACGAGGCTGCCGATGATCTGGCGCAGGTGACGGCGCTCGATCCGGAGCAGCCGCAGGGCTGGCTGCTGCGCGCCACCTGCGCGCGCTACCGCGCCGATTGGCCCGTAGCGGAATCCGCCATTGTGGAGGCCGCGCGCCTCGTCCCCGACAGCGCCTCGGTGCAGTTCGAGGCTGGCAATATCGCTGCGGCCCAAAGCAAGACCGATCTCGCCAAGGCGGCATGGGCGGCGGCGGCAAGTGCCGACCCCGAATCCGATGCCGGCAAGGCCGCGCAAAAGGCGCTGACGGACATGGCTGCGGCTGCTACACCGCCCTGATGGCACGCACCGATTTTCGTTTCAGCTTTCCCAAGCGCGTCCGCTTTGCCGAGGTGGATGCGCAGGCCGTGGTGTTCAACAGCCGCTATCTCGAATATTTCGATATCGGCCTGGTGGAATATTTCCGCGCCGTTGGCCTGTATGACGGCACCGGCCTGTCCGGTGGCCCCGAAATGCACGTTGCCAAGGCCGAGGTGCAATACAAGGCGCCGATCCTGCTCGATGAAATGGTTGCCATTTGCGTGCGCTGCGCCCGTATCGGCCGGTCGTCGATGATTTTTCAATTCGAACTGCATGTCGGGCCAGGCGAGGACCTGCGCGCCACCGGCGAGGAAGTGCAGGTCCATGTCCTCGAACCGCGCGCACCATCGGCGCCCTTGCCGGATGCGGTTGTCACCAAATTCGAAGCGTTTGAAGGAAGGCCGCTGCGATGAAATATCTGCACACCATGATCCGCGTGTCGGATGTGACCGCAACGCTTGATTTCTTTGCCCTGCTCGGGCTGCGTGAACTCAGCCGCCATGACAATGCCGCGGGGCGTTTCACGCTGATCTTTTTGGCGGCGCCGGGTGATGAAGCGGCGCAGGTGGAACTGACGCACAATTGGGACGAGGCGGGATACACGGGCGGGCGCAATTTCGGCCATCTCGCTTATGCCGTCGATGACATCCATGCCGCCTGCCAGCGATTGCTGGACGGCGGCGTCACCATCAATCGCCCGCCGCGCGATGGCCGTATGGCGTTCGTGCGCTCGCCCGACGGCATTTCGGTGGAACTGCTCCAGGCTGGTCCGGCGCTGACGCCCATCGAACCATGGCTGTCGATGCCCAACACCGGGGCATGGTGATGCTGGAGGTCGTTCAGATCCCGGTGCTGACCGACAATTACGTCTATCTGGCCCATGATGCCGCCACAGGCGAAACCGCAGTCATCGACCCGGCAGTCGCCGACCCCGTGCTGGCGGCGGCGGCGGCGCGCGGCTGGACGATCACCCAGATACTGAACACGCACTGGCACCCCGATCATGTCGGCGGCAACGCGGCGATTGTGGCCGCGACAGGGGCGCGGGTGACGGGGCCGCGCGCCGAGGCGGCGCGCATTCCCCATATCGGTCGCGCGGTGGCCGAGCCGGACACCGTTTCTGTTGGCGCCTCTACGGCGCGCGTGCTGGATGTCGGCGCGCATACGGCGGGCCATATCGCCTATGCCTTCGAGGCCGACCGGGTGCTGTTTCCCGGCGATACGCTGTTCGCGCTGGGTTGCGGCCGCCTGTTCGAAGGCACGGCGGCCGACATGCACGCCGCGCTGGCCAAGTTGATGGCACTCGCACCCGAAACACAGGTGTTTTGTGCCCATGAATATACGCAAAGCAACGCGAAATTCGCCGTGACGGTGGAGCCGGAAAACGCTGCGCTGAAGGCGCGGGCCGTGCTGATTGATGCAGCGCGTGCCGCCGGGCTGCCAACGGTGCCCTTTACCCTGGCGCTCGAAGCCGCCACCAATCCGTTCGTGCGTGCCGCCACCATCGGTGAACTGGCGGCACGCCGCGCGGCAAAGGATGTGTTTCGGGGTTAAACTGGTCTGGCTGATTGCCTCAGGCTGGCACCCCCGCAGGCTGGCGCCGGCGCCGGCGCAGCGCTGTGCCCGTCAGGCCAAGGCCGGTGATGAGCATCGCCCAGGCGGCGGGTTCGGGCACGGCGCCGGTCGGCGGACCGGCAGCGGCTGCGCCAAAGGTGATGTTGTCAAAGAAGGCGCCCCCCAGCACGACCGACCTGGCGGTGCCGGAAAAGGCGAGCGTGTGTTTGACGAAGCTGCATCCGGTAACCTCGGTGACCACCCGGAAGGTGAAAACGCAGGTCGTTGGCGCCGGGAGTGCAACAAAGGCGAGCAGCGGGTTGACTGACGCCTGGTTGCCGCCGAGATTCTCAAAAA
Source organism: Sandarakinorhabdus sp. (assembly GCF_031430775.1). Taxonomy (GTDB): domain Bacteria; phylum Pseudomonadota; class Alphaproteobacteria; order Sphingomonadales; family Sphingomonadaceae; genus Sandarakinorhabdus. The sequence goes on from NZ_JANPCD010000016.1 coordinate 6,954, forward strand.
TCTTGACTCCGCCGGGGTCGGCCAAAGCCCCGCCACCGACATAGGACCAAAAGCTCATTTCGCCAGTGAAGCCGGCGGCAATGTTGATGGTGACCTGCCGGAAGACGTCGCCACTGATGGAGGCACCCAGCGCCTTCAACCCCGAAGGCGGCGTCGGTATGGCCGAAGATCCGCACCAGGCAGCTTCGGGACATTCACGGATCTTTTCGAGCACAAAAGCATCGCCTCGGATTTGCACACCAAAGCCGGGGCCTGAATCGCCGGACATGCCGCCGCCGAAAACAGCCAAGCCGCCGTCGTAGAAATCATGCGGCTTTGCGCGGTCCGGAATGTCATCGAACGTCAGCGTTACCGCCGCGTGGGTCGGCACGGCGATGGCGGCTGCTGCAATCATCAGCAAGAATGTGCGCATGGTCAGGCTTTCGCAGGCTGTAGAACGGATGAGCGGCGGCGCATCGCAGCGCCGGTGAGGCCAAAGCCGGCGAGCAGCAGCGCCCAGCTGGCGGGTTCGGGCACGGCGCCCGTGCCAAGCATCACATCGTCGAAATAGCTGCCGTTGCCGGCAAGGACGATCGAACGCGCCGTGCCGGTGAAGTTGATGGTGTATTTGGTCCATCGGCAATCTGCCGTTGTTTCGGGCCGTATGCCCGAGCAGCCCGAAGTCTGCGGCATCTGCAACTGGCCCAGCGGGACGCCGAAGCCGCCATTGCCTTCGGAGCCGCCGACATCGCGATAGACGACGAAGCCCGATTGTCCGCCGGTGTGCCAGACACTGGCTTCGCCGGTGAATCCGGCGGCGAAATTGATGACCGTCCAACGGGGGGCGTTGGAATTTTGTGCGAGATTGTACAGCGCGGTGATCCCCGATGGCGCCTTGGGAAACACGCCGGAAAGACCGCAATAATCGCCGCTTGGCACGCAATCGCCATAGCGTTTCAGGATGAAGGCTGCATCGGTGATCACCACCCCCAAGGTGGGTCCGGTGTTGCCGGTGGCCTGTCCGGTGCCGCCGAAAACGCTGCTGCCGCCGTTGTAATAATTCGCCGGCCGGTCGTAATTCGGAATGCCTTCGAAGGTGAGCTTCACACCCGCTACGCCCGGAGTGGCCATGACAAGAACCATGATCGCTGCGCCCATGAGTGTGGCTGGTATCGTCGTTGTCATGCTTGTCCCCCGATGTCGTGTCCGAGCGTGGTTATCGGGCGGTGTGCGTGCGGCACATCCCCATTTGGGTGTGGTTGCGCGGCCATTCCAAACGACTAGAACAAAAGGGTGAAAGCCAGCGCCGCCGCCTTTCTTGATCGATTCCGCCGGGCCGACCGCGATGATGCGCTGCTCGATGTCATGGTGGCCGACTATGACGGATTGTTTGCCGCCATCGCCGAGGCACCGGACGCGCTGCTTGCTGCGGCTGATGCGGCGGTGGTCGCCGCCGGCCCGCCGGCCAACCCGCACGCCGACAGTTTTGCATCCGCATGCAGCGACCGGTTCGGCAAGGTCGTCGCCGCCGATCCGCGCTTTCTTGATTGGCTCGGCGGGATGGACCCGCTGGCCGCCGTGGTGCGCGGCATCGGCATCGACCGGCCCAGCGTGTCGGCCATCGCCGATGATCGCAGCGGCCGCCCGGTTGCCGTTGCCGCCGCCACGCTGGCCGTGGCCCGACGCTGGCCGCTGGCGGATGATGTGCGCGCCGCACTTGATGGCGGCGCCGGTGAATTTGCCGTCATTGCCTTTCGCCCGCAATCCGGCGCCTGGGACCGGGCGGCGCGCGCCTATGGCCTTTCGCCCCAAGAAAGCCGGCTGGCCGCAGCGCTGGCCCGGCGCGGCGACCTCAAGGACGCAGCCGCAGCGACCGGCGTTGCCTATGAAACGGCGCGCAAGATCGTCGGCAATGCGATGCGCAAGGTGGGTGCCGCCCGCCAGACCGATCTGGTGCGCCGTATCCTGTCGGCTGCCGCTGGCGATGTCCGCACGCCCGAAGGCAGCACGGCGCTGTTTGCCGACCTGTTCGGATTGTCGGTGCGGCAGGCGTCGCTGGCGCAGGCCGTGGCGCATGGCGCAACCCGCGATGCGGCAGCGGCGGCGCTGGGCGCCTCCAGCCAGAGCGCCAAGGCCGACATGAAAATCGTGTTCCAGGCCTGCGGCGTTGCCAACGCCGTCGATCTGGCGCGCATCGCTGCCGAAGTGGATGCGCTGGCCGGTCTGGCGGCGGCGTGCAGTGTCGAGATCGAAGCGCCTGGCGCTACAATGCCGGCCGAGCCGCTGCGCCTGATCGCCCGCCGCCGCGCGCCCGGCCGCATTGCGGTGACCGATCATGGCCCGGCAAAGGCGCGGCCATTGCTGATGTTCCACGCCGCCGTCGGGGGCCGCCACCAGTCGCGCCGGCTTGTCGCCGCGCTGCAGGCCGCCGGCTGGCGCCCGATCAGTTTTGATCGCCCCGGTTTCGGCCTCACCGACATGATCGTGGGCCCGTGTCCGTTTGCAGAATGTGCGGCGGACGTGGGCGATATCCTCGATGCGCTGGGCATCGCCGCAGTGACGCTGTTCAGCCGCACGGCCAGCAGCGCCGCACTGACCACGGCGGCACTGCTGCCGGACCATGTCGCTGGCGGCATATTGGTGGCTCCCGACCCGCCGGCGCATCTCGATCGCCGCAATGCCGGCATGATGGGGCGCGGCAAGGCGCTGTTTTTCGGCAATGCCGTGCTGGCGGCCGCGTTTGCGCGCATCCTGTCGCGGCGCACCAGTTCGGCCCAGATCATCCGGATGCAGCGGCAAAGCGTGGCAGGCAGCGCCATTGACGAAGCCGCCATCGACGACCCGGACACCTGCGCCGATATTGTCCGGGCATCGCGGCAGGCGGCGCTGGGCATGCGCGGGTTTCTGGCGGAATTGCAGGCGCATGGCGCAGGCGCGCTGCCGCCGGCGATGGCGGATGCGCGGCACTGGGTCGTCATCAATGGCGCGCGTGACCCGCTGTATGATTTCGCCGACGCCGCACGCTTCTGGCAGGAAACGCTGCCGGGTGCCGAGATTGAAGTGCTGGCCGATGGTGGCCGCTGGCTGCATCTCACCCATGTCGATGCCGTGGTTGCGGCGCTTGCCCGCACCATGGGGCCGGCGGTGCGGCAAGGCTGAACTTTGCTGCGTATCTCTGCTATCTTGATGACAGCAGGAGAATATCGATGCGCCATCCGCTCTCAATCGTCGTTTTGTCTGGACTCGCATTGGCTGGCGCCGCGTTGCCCGCCGCTGCCGAGACAAGCGGGGCGGCACCCGCCGCCGAGACGCGCCAGTGCATCAGCAATTTCGAGATTCGCAGCAGCCGAAACGGCACCAGCGGCTATTTCGTGCGAGTGGGCAACGGCTGGTGGCGCAACCGGTTCGAATGCCCGATCATGGACCGCACGCGCGGCATGGTCTGGATCAGCCCGATTGCCCGCAAATGCCGGGGTGATATCGTGCAGATTTCCGATTTTCGCACCGGCATCGATTATGGCGGCTGCGTGCTGGGTGATTGGGAACGTGTGGCCGGCCTGCCCGACGAAGGCCCGCTGCGCAAACCCAAGTAGGGCAGGTTCAGCGTCCTACCCGCGCTTCGATCGCATCCCAGATCAGCGCCGGCGTGTCGGTGCCGTTGAACCGGTCGATGGCGCGGATGCCGGTCGGTGACGTGACGTTGATTTCGGTCAGGCAGCCGGCAATGACGTCGATGCCCACGAAGATCAGCCCGCGTGCCTTCAATTCCGGCCCGATGCGCTCGCAGATCTCGCGTTCGCGCGCGCTCAGGTCGGTGGGCTTGGCCTCGCCGCCGGCAGCCAGGTTCGATCGGATTTCGCCCTTTTTCGGCAGGCGGTTGATGGCGCCGGTCGGCACGCCGTCCACCAGCACGATGCGTTTGTCGCCCAGTGCCACGTCGGGCAGGAACGCCTGCACCATGAACGGCTCGCGCCAGACGCTGCCGAACAGTTCGACCAGCGCCGGCAAATTGCCGTCCGTCTTGTCTATGAGGAACACCGCCGTGCCGGCATTGCCATACAGCGGCTTGACGACGATGGCGCCATGCCGTGTCCGAAACGCCATGGCTTCATCAAGGCTGCGCGTGACAAGCGTGGGCGGCATCAGGTCCGGAAAGCGCAGTACGAACAGCTTTTCAGGCGCATTACGCACCTCGGCCGGGTCGTTGACCACCAATGTGCGGCCCTGCACTTGTTCGAGCAGATGGGTGGCGGTGATATAGCCCATGTCGAACGGCGGGTCCTGCCGCATCAGCACGACATCGGTGTCGGCGGCCAGATCGAGTGTTGCTGCATCCGATTGCCAGTGGAAATGCGCGCCGGGGACATTGTCCACCCGCAGCGACCGGGCGCGGGCGCGGACCTGGCCGCTCTCGGCCGACAATTGGTCAGGGTGATAATGGCTCAGCGAATAGCCGCGCTTTTGCGCCTCCAGCATCAGGGCAAAGGTCGAATCGCCGGCGATGTTGATCGCCTCGACCGGGTCCATCTGGACCGCGACACGCAAAGTCATTGCTGTTCCTCAGGTATTCGATCGGGCCAATGCCGCCAGTGCGGCATGGATACGGCGGGCAAGCGCCGGCTCATGCGTGGTTTCCAGCATGGCGGTCAAGCTGGAGCGCGCGGCGGCATTGTCGCCGGCCAGTTGTTCCAGCCGGGCGCGTTCCCACCACAGCGCCGGCATGCGCGGCGCCACCGCCGTCATGCGTTCATACAAGGTGCGGGCGCGGGCCGCATCGCTGGCGGCGCGGGCGCGGCTGGCCTGGTTGGTCATCAGCCGCACCAGCAGCTGCCGGTTGCTCATGCGCTGGAACGGGGCGGCGGCGGTGTCGCCGCTGCTGCCGTGGCGGGCAATGTCGCGGGCGCGGGCGCGGGTGATGCCGATGCCGTGTTCGAACGGATCGATAAGCGCCGGCTCGCCCTGGCCATGCACCTCAACCAGCACATGGCCGGGCAGGTTGAGCGCCTCGGCCCGCCAGCCGACGCGCCGCGCCAGCGCGACATACAGGATCGACAGCGCCACCGGCAGGCCGCGGCCGCGCGCCGCCACCGCCACCAGATCGGCATTGTCGGGATGGTCATAATCGTCGGTGGCCCCGGTCAGGCCCGCGTCGCCGGCAATCAGCCCGGCCAGCCGCAGCGCGCGCCCACCGCCCGATGGCGGCGCCGTATCGCGATTGAGCGTGACCGCCCAGCCGCTGACCAGCCGCCGCAGCCGCGCCGCATCGGCATCGGGACGGTCGGCCAATGACAGGGCAATGCCGGCCTCGACCAGGTCGATATCGGCATCATCCAGCAGCCCGATTGCATTCAGTTCCATCGGTCACCTTCCCGCCATGCTGCCTTGAAATGCACCGGCCACCGCCAAGGCCTGATCACCACCACATCGATCCGGCTCGACACACAGCCCCGCGACCAATGCGGTGCAAGCTGCCGAGACGCAGCGTCGATACGGCGACGTGCAGCAGGATGCAGCGCCAACAGCCCCGAGTCGAGAGTGGCGCGCGCCTTGACCTCGACAAACACCAGACTGTCGCCGTCGCGCATCACCAGATCGATCTCGCCGCCCGCCGCCCGCACGCGCCGCCCCAGCAGCCGGTAACCGCGCAGCCACAGCCAGGCCGCCGCGATCCATTCGGCGCGGCGGCCCTTTGCCTCGCGTGATTTGCGTGTGCTGCGCGTGGTCAATCGCCAGCGCCCCCGCCCAGGGATTCAGCAGCGCCTTCGCGCAGCGCCAGCGCCCGCGCATAGACATCGCCGCGCGGCAGGCCCAGCCGTGCCGCCACCAGCGCCACGGCCGATTTCAGGCTGGCGCTTCCCATCGCCTGTACCAGCGCGGCATCCAGCGTCTCGGCCGACACGGCCTCGGCTGGCGCCGGCGGGCCGATGGTGATGACAATCTCGCCGCGCGGCGGCGCATCGGCATAGCGTGCAGCCAGTTCCGACAGGCTGCCTGCCACGCATTCCTCGAACCTTTTGGTCAATTCCCGCCCCACCGCTGCCGGCCGGTCGCCAAGGCCCTGGTGTAGCGCGGCCAGCGCCGCCCCCAGCCGAGGGCCTGATTCGTAGAACACCAAAGTGGCCGGAACGCTCGCCAGTTCGGCAATGACGGCAGCGCGCGGACCGCCCTTGGGGGGCAAGAAGCCGGCGAACAGGAAGCGGTCGGTGGGCAGGCCCGCCAGCGTCAGCGCGGCAATGGCGGCGCAGGGGCCGGGCACGGTGACGATGTTCACGCCGGCCTCGCGCGCGGCCTGCACCAGTTTATAACCGGGATCGGAAATCAGCGGCGTCCCGGCATCCGACACCAGCGCCACCGGTGCAACCAGCGCCTTTTCGATGATGCGTGGCCGCACCGATTGGGCACTATGGTCATGATAAGGCAGCATCGGGACCTTGGCACCGATATGCGCCAGCAGCTTGGCGGTGACGCGCGTGTCCTCGCAGGCGATCAAGGCGGCGCCGGCCAGCACGGCGGCGGCGCGCGGCGACAAGTCACCAAGATTGCCGATCGGGGTCGCAACGATGTAAAGGCCGCTCGGCAGCGTGACGGTATCGGTCGGTTTGTCATCTGTGTGGAGGTTGCTCACATGTCCATCCTGAACGCCGTGCGCGTGCGCTGGCTAGTTGCGCCACTGCTGGCGCGGGGGCAAGTTGCGCCAGTGCTGGCGCTGGCGCTGTTGATGGCCGCATGCGCCGGCCCGCGCAAGGCCGCGCCGCCGGTGGCCGCGCCGCCGCCGCCGCCGGCTGTCGTCGTGGCACCACAGCCTTTGCCCGAAGCGGCGCAGAACCGCATCGCGCTGCTGGTGCCGCTGACCGGCGCCAATGCCCCGGTTGGCCAGTCGATTGCCAATGCCGCAAATCTGGCGCTGCTCGATGTCGGCGAAAAAAATCTCAACTTGCGGGTCTATGACACTGCCGCCGGTGCCGGCGTGGCTGCCCAGGCTGCGCTGCGCGATGGTGCCGGGCTGATTCTCGGGCCGTTGCTGGCTGCCGATGTCGCGCCGGTCACCGCTGCCATCGGCGCGCGTCCGGTGCCGGTCATCAGCTTTTCCAACGATGCCGGCGTGGCGGAAAGCGCTGGCGCCGGTGTCTATGTCATGGGGTTCCAGCCCGGCCAGGCCATCACCCGCGTCGTGCAGTTCGCGCGCGACAAGGGCGTCGCCAGATTCGCCGCATTGATGCCCGAGGGCACTTATGGCCAGCGCGCCCAGACCGCATTCGTGCGCGCCGTCAACGATGCCGGTGGGCGCACCACCGCCATCGCCAGCTATGCGCGCAACCCGATCAAGATGGCGGCCGCCGCGCGACTGGTCACCGGCTATGAGGCGCGCATCAAGGCCGGCGCCAAGCCGGTGATCCGCCCCGATGGCACGGTGGCCCGCGCCGCTGGCCTGCTGGGTCCGGTGCCGTTCCAGGCGCTGCTGATCGCCGATTCGGGCAGCACGGCGGCGCAGTTCATGCCGGCGCTGGCCAGGTTCGGCGCGTCGTCCGGCAGCATCGTGGTGCTGGGCACCGAGCTTTGGAACACCGAGCCGGCGGTCAGGCGCACGCCTGCGCTCAAGGGTGCGCTGTTTGCCGCCGTGCCCGACGAACGGTTTGGCCGCTTGGCCGAACGCTATCGTACGCGGTTCGGCAGCAGCCCGTCGCGGCTGGCCAGCTTTGGCTATGACGCGGTGCTGCTGGTCAATTCGCTGGCGGGCCGCTGGGCGCTGGGGGCGCCTTTCCCGCGCGCGGTATTGAACAGCCGCGACGGCTTTGCCGGCATCGATGGCGCGTTCCGCTTCACGCCGTCGGGCATCGCCGAACGTGCGCTGGAGGTGAATCAGGTCGGCGCCGGCGCGCTGGTCACGGTGTCACCGGCACCACGCACTTTTGGTTCCCAGAATTAGGCGGCAATCTCGCGCAGCACGGCGTTGACAACCGGCTGGCCCGCCAGCGTCAGCCGCAGGCCGTCGGCGTCGTCAACCAACAGGCCTTGTGTGGCCAGCCGGGCCACCGCCGCCATGTTCAGCGCATCGGCCAGCGCCATGCCGGTGCGCGCTTCAAAGCGTGTCCGGCCGATACCGGTGCCCAGCCGCAAGCCCATCACCAGCATTTCGGTGGCGCGCTCCTGGATGGTCAGATCCTGGTGCTGCGCCATGCCGTGCCCTTCGGCCCTGACCTTGGCCAGCCAGGCCTCGGGCTTTTTCAGCCGCTCGGTGGCGGTGCCCATGCGGCGGCCATGGGCGCCGGGGCCGATGCCGGCATAATCGCCATAGGTCCAATACACGATATTGTGCCGGCTTTCCTGACCCGGTTTGGCATGGTTCGACACTTCATAGGTGGGCAGGCCGGCAGCGGCAGTCAGCGCCCGCGTGATTTCGAACAGATCGGCCGAGGTTTCGGCATCGGGCAGCGTCAACTGGCCCTTGGCATGCAGTGCGGCAAAGCGCGTTCCGGCCTCGATGGTCAATTGATACAGCGACATGTGCGTGGTGCCAAAGCCGAGCGCGCGGGTCAGTTCGGCAGTCCAGCTGGCCTGCGTCATGCCCGGACGGTCATAGATGAGATCGAAGCTGACGCGGCCAAAATGCTTTTGCGCCACATCCAGCGCCGCCAGCCCCTGTGCCAGATCATGCGGGCGGCCCAGCGCCTTCAGGTCGGCATCATCCAGTGCCTGAAGGCCCAGGCTGAGGCGGTCTACGCCTGCTGCTGCAAAGCCGGCAAAACGCGCCGCCTCGACCGAGGACGGATTGGCCTCCAGCGTGATCTCGATGTCGGCGCTGGGCGGCCAATGCGCGGTCGCGGCGTCGATGATTGCCGCAACAGTTGCCGGCGGCATCAGGCTGGGCGTGCCGCCGCCAAAAAAGATGCTGGCCAGCCGCCGGCCCGGCAGGCGCGCTGCCTCAAAGGCCAGTTCGGCAAGCAGCGCATCGCGCCACGCCATATCATCGACAGCGGCCCGGACATGGCTGTTGAAATCGCAATAGGGACATTTGGTGACGCAGAACGGCCAATGCACATACAGCGCAATCGGTTCGGCCAGGTTCATATCCTGAGCGGCGGCAGCAGCGGCAGCAGTTTCACAAAGGCGCGCGCCCGGTGGTTATCCGCTTCCTTATGGGCGCGCGGCATCTCGCCATAGGTCTGGCGCTGCCCGTCCATGAGGAACATCGGGTCATAGCCAAAGCCGTTGGTGCCGCGCGGCGGCCACACCAGCCGGCCATCGACACGGCCTTCGACGGTTTCGGCATGGCCGTCGGGCCAGGCGATGCTGAGGGCGCAGATGAAATGCGCGCGGTGATCGCCCTCACCATTGAGCGCGGCCCAGACGCGGGTCATGGCGCTGCCGAAATCCTTGGTGTCCCCGGCCCAGCGCGCCGAATAAATGCCCGGCGCGCCGCCCAGCGCCTCCACGCACAGGCCCGAATCATCGGCAAGCGCCGGCAGGCCCGATGCGGTGGCGGCCGCCAGCGCCTTGAGCTGCGCATTGCCGATGAAGCTGTCTTCGGTCTCGTCAGGTTCCGGCAAGCCAAGGTCGCCCGCCGACACCACCGACAATTGGTGCGGGCCGAGCAATTCGGCCAGTTCGGTGACCTTGCCGGGATTGTGCGTCGCCAGCACCAGCCGGCCAGGGCCAAGCTGGCGGCGCATCACCGGCCCACGGCCTTCAGCTGCGCGGCGAACACTTCGTTGCAGCCTATGCGCGCCAGACGCAGCAGGCGCAGCATGGTTTCCTCGTCGAACGGCGCGCCTTCGGCTGTGGCCTGCACTTCGACGATGCCGCCGGTGCTGGTCAGCACGAAATTGGCGTCGGTGCCGGCGTCCGAATCCTCGATGTAATCAAGGTCGAGCACCGGATTGCCGTTGTGGACACCGCAGCTGATGGCCGCGACCTGGGTGGACAGCGGGTCGCCGGCCAATGTGGTCTTGGCCATGATGCCGTCGATCGCGAGCCGCAGCGCTACCCAGGCGCCGGAGATGGACGCGGTGCGGGTGCCGCCATCGGCCTGGATGACATCGCAATCGAGCGTGATCTGGCGTTCGCCCAACAACGTCAGGTCGGTGACGGCGCGCAAGCTGCGCCCAATAAGGCGCTGGATTTCCTGCGTGCGGCCCGACTGCTTGCCCTTGGCGGCTTCGCGGCTGCCGCGTGTGTGGGTGGCGCGGGGCAGCATGCCATATTCCGCCGTCACCCAGCCCTGGCCCTTGCCGCGCAGCCATGGCGGCAGGCGTTCCTCGATGCTGGCGGTGACCAGGACATGGGTGTTGCCGAATTTCACAAGGCACGAGCCTTCGGCATGGGCGGAAAAGCCCGGGATCATTTCGATGCTCCGCATCTGGTCGGGGGCGCGGCCTGATGGGCGCATGGGGCAGGTTCCTTTGATTGACGCATCGCAGGTAGCGGCGCGGCGCGCGGCTGTGAACCCCCCCACCCCAGAGATCCTGCACATGACAAATGCCGCAGGGCTTGGACGCGCCGCCACCCTCGCCTACATAAGTGCGATGCAGACCCCGCCGCTGGCAGAATTGAACGACCGCGCGCGCGACGTGTTTCGCCAGATCGTCGATGGTTATCTCGCGTCGGGCCAGCCGGTGGGCAGCCGCACGCTGTCGAAACTGGGGGCGCTGGGCCTGTCGCCGGCATCCATCCGCAACACCATGCAGGACCTTGAGGAGTTGGGCCTGCTGGCGGCGCCGCACACATCGGCCGGGCGGCTGCCGACGGAACTGGGCCTGCGCATGTTCGTTGACGGCATGATGCACGCCCACCAACCCACGCTGGACGAACGCACCGCCATCGATGGTGGGCTGGCGCCCGGCACGTCGCTTGAGGACGCGCTGTCCCGCACCACCGCCGTGTTGTCCGGCTTGTCGCACTGTGCCGGGCTGGTGCTGGTGCCGCGCCGCGAATTCACCATCCGGCAGATCAGTTTCGTGCCGCTGTCGCCGGGCCGGGCGCTGGCCGTGTTGGTCGGCGCCGATGGCAGTGTCGAAAACCGGCTGGTCGATATGCCGCCCGGCATGGTGCCCACCCAATTGGAGGCCGCCGCCAATTACATCAACGCCCGCCTGTCCGGCCTGACCCTGCCCGAAGCGGCGGCACGGTTGGCCCAGGAGATCGAGACTGACCAGGCGGCGCTGGATGTCATGACACGCGCTGCCGTGGAAACCGGCCTTGCCGTCTGGTCGTCCGATGGCGCGGCGCGGCCCGTGCTGATCGTGCGCGGCCAGGCCAATCTGGTCGAAGACGCCGTTGACCTGGAGCGCGTGCGGCAATTGCTGGACGACCTTGAAGACAAGGCCGAGCTGATTCGCCTGCTCGAACTGGCGCGCGGCGCCGAGGCGACACGCATTTTCATCGGCGCCGAATCGCGATTGTTCTCGTTGTCCGGCTCCAGCGTCATCGCGGCGCCCTATCGCGGGGCCGGCGGCCAGGTCATAGGCGTTGTCGGGGTTATCGGGCCGACGCGGTTGAACTATGCGCGTGTCATCCCCATGGTGGACTACACCGCTCAAACTCTCAGCAGGCTTGTTTCATGACCGAAGTGAATGACGCTCCCCAATCCCCTTTTGACGATCTGCCCGAAGACGCCGCTGGCCCAGATGCCGAGGCGATTGCCGAGCCGAATGCCGAGGCTGCGCTGCTGGCCGCGCTTGATGCCCGCGACGCGGAAATCACCGATCTCAAGGACCGCGTGCTGCGCGCCGCCGCCGAGACGGAGAACACGCGCCGCCGGCTGGAACGCGACAAGGCCGACACTGCCGCCTATGCCATGACCGGCTTTGCCCGCGACCTGTTGGCAGTGGCCGACAACATGCGCCGCGCCGTCGCTGCGCTGCCAGCCGCCGGCGAATCTGCCGCTGTTGACCTTGTGCGCGCCGGCATCGAGGCGACCGAACGCGAACTGATCGCGATATTCGGTCGTTATGGTGTCACGCGCATCGAAACCGAAGGGCAGAAACTCGATCCCAATCGCCATCAGGCCATGCTCGAAGTGCCCAGCGACGCCCATGAACCGGGCAGCATCGTCGCTGAACTCCAGGCCGGCTATGTCATCAAGGACCGGCTGTTGCGCCCGGCTTTGGTCAGCGTCGCCAAGGCGTCCTGATTCTAATAGTCTCCGGGCATTGCCATCGGAATCGGCGGCGGCGTGATGGTCAACTGGCGCGGTGCCGGCGACGGCAGGGCTGCGGGTAATGAAGGCCGCGCCGTATCCGCCAGCCGCCGCATCGCCCAGGCGCCGGCGGCGACACCGATCATGCCCCATGGCCCAAGCCGGCGCGCAATGCCCGGCAGCGCCAGCCCCGCCACGGCGCCGAGCGGCCCGGCTGTCGAGCCGCCCAGATGGCGTGCCAGCGCCCGCGAGGCGATAGCGGAGATCAGGGGTGCGACAAGTGCCATGGTGGGAAAACTCCTGTGCTTCGCAAAGGGTCCCCTTTGCTTTGCAGAAAAGACCATAGCATAGTCGCGCTGTGACCGGGGAGGCAGGAATGGCGAGCACGGCAGGGCGCACCGGACGTAGCGGCTGGGGTTGGAGCAGCAGATTGCTGTCCAATGGCGTGCTGGCAGGCGCGTCGGCGCTGCTGCTTGGCGGCGTGCTGGCTGCGGTATGGCGCGGCGCCGGGCAATGGCACCTGTTGCCGCCGCTTATCTGGGCGCATCTGCTGCTGATGATGCTGGCGCTGGCGCTGACGCCGGTCATGCTGCTGCGCGGCAAGGGCACGGGCAGCCATCGCCTGCTTGGCAAGATCTGGGTCGGCGCCATGTTCGCCTCGGCTGCCACAAGCCTGTTCTTCAAGTCCGGCAGCACCGACCCTGCCAGCATGGGCGTGTTCACCGGCGATTTTTCGTTCATCCATATCCTGTCCGTGCTGGTGGTCCTGCAAGTGCCGCGCATCATCATCGCCGCTCGCGAGCACCGTATCGCCGACCATGAACGCGGCGTGCGCAGCATCGTCATCGGCGCCTTGCTGGTCGCCGGATTTTTCACCTTTCCCTTTGGCAGGCTGTTGGGCCAATGGCTGATCGGCTGACACCCTCCAGCCCGCTGCCCGGTGCCGTGCTGCGGCTGTGGATGCTGGCGGAAATCGGCATGGCGGCGCTGTATTGGTGGCAGTATCAGTTGTTGTCCGCGCTGCCCGGCGCCGCGCTTGCCGTGCCGCCGCCTCGGCAGGTGTCGGTGCTGGAAGGGCTGTATCTCGTTGTTTTCGTGCCGGCGGTGCTGGTGCTGGCCGACGTGTGGCAGCGCACGCGCGATGCCCGGCTGGCATGGGCGGCGCTGGCTTACGGCCTGCTCAGCGCGGCCAGCTTTGCGGCCTGGCCGCAGGCAGCCAGCATCGCCGACATGCGCCTGCTGACCCTGGCTGATGCCGGTATCTCGCTGTCAGGGCTGATCGTGGCGGCGGCGGGCTTGTTCCGGCTGGCACGTCCATGACGACCCCGGCACCGGCCCCCATCGCAATCCCCATCCCCATCCCCATCCCCATCTACGCCATTTTCGAAGGCGGCGGCGCCAAGGGCATCGCCCATGTCGGCGCCATCGAGGCCATCGAGGACCAGGGGCTGGTGCCGATCGGCGTGGCCGGCTCGTCCGCCGGCGCCATTGCCGCCGCGCTGGTTGCCGTTGGCCTGCCGGCGCGCAGCATCTTCGATCCCGACAAGATGGGGGCCGATATCTTCACTCGCAACGGTGAAGTGCCCGAAGGCCTGATCGGGCTTGCCGATTGGCGGTGGTTCCACCGGATGCGCAAATTGGTGTGGTTATACGCGCTGGTGGCAGCCGTGGCGCTGTTGCCGCTGCTGTTGGCGCTTGGTTTGTTCTGGACATTCTTGTGGCTGCTGGGCCGCGATCCGCCGCCGCTCAGGCTGTGGATGGGCTTTGGCCTGTTCGACACGGCCGGTGCACGGGATTTCATCGACAAGGTGCTGCGCGATGCCGTGGCGCAGCGCACCGGCCAGCCGGCGCCGTCGCCGCTGTGTTTCGGGGACCTGCTGCCAACCGAAGAAGCGGCGCTGTTTGCCACGCTGCGCGTCATCGCCGCCAATATCGAAACCGGCGAGGCGGTGGTGTTCGGCCCCGAAACGCCCGATGTGCCGGTGGCCGACGCGGTTGTCGCGTCCTTCTCCATCCCGTTCGTGTTCCGCCCGGCAAGGGTGCGCGGCGCGGGGCGCGAATCGGCGCGCTATGTCGACGGGGGCCTGCTCGCCAATTTGCCGGTGTGGGTGTTCAACGACGAAAAACTGCTGCTGGAACGCGGCGAGCCCGATGCCCCGCCAATTCCGGTCATTGCCTTCAGCCTGCGCGACAAGCCTGGCCCTTCGCCGCTGGGTGGCCTGCGGCGCTTTGCCGGCGCGGTGCTCCGGACCGGCATTTTCGGCAGCCAGGTGCAGGCGCGGCGGCAGACGCCGGGGCTGGTCAATGTCGATGTGCCCGCCGACATCGGCCTGCTGGATTTCGATTGCAGCTTTGACAAGGCCTGCGAAGTCTATCTGGGCGGACGCGCGGCAGCGCAGGAGATGCTTCACCGCCGTCTGCGCGCCCTGCCGGCGGCGTTTCGCGCCGCGCTGGGCGATGTTATTGCAGCGGCGCAGGCGCGCGCCGCCGTGCTGCGGCCCGGCCAATATCCAACCGGCACGCCGCTGCACCTGCGGGCCTCGCTGGTGCTGCCGTTTGGCGATAACAGCTTTCGTGTCCGCATCGCACTGGGCATGGAGGCTGATGCCGATGACCGGCTGATCATCGATCCGCGGGCGCCGGGCGCGCCGCTGGCCTTTGCCCTGAAGCGCGCGCTGCATGTCGATCTGTCGGCAGTGCCGCCGGACGCGCGTTTCATGACGAAATATGAGCTGGCGCTGGTGCGGCCGACGCTGCAATCGATCATCGCAGTGCCGGTGTTCGGCAATCCTGCCGCCTGGACGCGGCCAGCCGGGCAGCGACCCAAACCCAGCGCGGCGCTTTGCCTCGACAGTGACTCAGGGCTTGAATTCCTGTATGCAGATGCCAATCTCATGGCCGTGCTGGAAACGGCAACCAAGGGGCTGGCACCGCTGGTGGCGGACCTCAACAGGCAGGACACAAACAGTTAGGACATTTATGGCTGAACGCACGATCGAAGGTTTGCGCCATTACATGGCCAAGGTGATGAAGCCCGTCTCGCGTGACGAGGCGCTGGCCTATGTCACCGTCGACCCGCGTGATGACCACGCCCGTCCGGAACTGGCGCCTGCCAAGGGCAATGCCCGGCTCAATGGCCGGCGGACCGTCCTCAAACCCTGAATCGGCGCTGCATTCGGGCCCAAAATTCTGGCTGCGTCAGTCGGGCACCGCAATGCGTGCGGTGCCGGTCGCGCCCGTAAGACTGTCTTGCGCCACGATCACCGCAGCGCCTGACGGCAAATCGCCGGCAAAATCCCCGGTCGTGCCGGCATAGGCCAGTGGCACGCGCCTGTTGCCCATCCCTGCGCTGCCGACCGCTGCGCCAACGACCCACGCCTCGACCTTGAACCGCGCCGCGTCCCACATGCCGCCAGGCGTGATCGGGCAACCGCACATCATCGAGACATGCGCCGTCACCCGGCGCCGATTGTTGGCGGCGCTTTTGCTGGCGCTGGCGCTGGCCGACACGGCAAGGCCCGGCAACTCGATGACCCAGCCGTCACCCAGCACCGCCGCGCCGGGGATGAGCCAATGCTGCGCCGATGCTGCCACCGCCGCGCCTGCCGGCTGCACCGGCCCATGCACCTGCACATCGACCAGTGTCGGTTCCGTGACATCAAGTGTCGCCCGGAACGCGGCGGCGCTGTCGTCAGCTATCGGGGTACCGCGCGGCCTACCGTTCATGATTCGCGCCGTGTCGCCAGTGCCGCCGAGCGCGAGGCCCTGTGCAAGTGTCTTGCCGCTGCCGGCATCGCGCACGGTGATATGCACGCCGTCCATGCCGGTGCCGACGAATTTGGCGCCCTGGCTGATGACGCGCACGACCAGCGGCGTTGGTTCCGCGCTGGCGGGGCCGGCGATCAGGTGCATCAGCAGCATTGGCAGCAGCAGGGCGCGCATCATGCATTCTCCATTTCAGCGGCAATCGCCGCAACATCGGCCTCGCGGCTGGCCAGCCGGGCCGCCATCCCGGCGCGCACGGCCGCCAGCACTTCGGGCCGGGCACTGGCGGGCGTGCCGCCGCCCATCGGTGCAGGGTCATATTCCAGCGCCAGCGCAATCTGTTCGGCCACATCGCGGCCGTGCAGTGTCTCGATGATGCGAAACGCGAAATCGATGCCCGATGTGACACCGCCGGCCGTGATGCGGTTGCGGTCGGTGACGATGCGCTCGGCCACGAATTCCGCCCCGAACAGCGCCAGTTGTTCGCCCGCCGCCCAGTGGCAACCGGCGCGGTAGCCCCGCAGCAATCCGGCGGCGGCAAGGATCAACGATCCGGTGCACACGCTGGTGACAAGGCTGGCGCCTGCCGCCTGCACCCGCAGCCAGTCCAGCACTGCCGCGTCGCGCATCACCGGCGCCACGCCGACACCGCCGGGCACGCACAGCATGTCGAGCGGCGGGCAATCGGCAAATGTCGTCGTTGGCACCAGCGACAGGCCGCAATCGCTGGGCACCGCGCCGGTGTCCTTCCAGACGAAATGCAGCCGTGCCCCCGGCATGCGGCTGAGCACCTGCGCCGGTCCGGTCATGTCAAGCTGGGTCAAATGCGGCCAGAGCAGGAAGCCGATGTCATAGGTCATGTCGGAAGCCCTTAGCCGTGAAATCGCAGGGACAGGGCCTCGGCAACGGCGGCATGGCGGATCTGCCCGGCCGCGACGTTGAGGCCCTGCGCCAGATGCTGGTCGGCGGCCATCGCAGCCGCAGCGCCGTGATCGGCCAGCCGCATGACGAACGGCAACGTCGCGTTGACCAGCGCAAAGGTCGATGTGCGGGCCACCGCGCCGGGCATGTTGGCAACGCAATAATGGATGATGCCATCGACGGTGTAGACCGGGTCGGCATGGGTGGTGGCGCGGCTGGTTTCGAAACAGCCGCCCTGGTCGATGGCGATATCGACCAGCACGCTGCCGCGCTTCATCAATTTGAGCATGTCGCGGTTGACCAGTTTGGGCGCGGCGGCGCCGGGCACCAGCACCGCGCCGATGACCAGATGGGCGCGGGCGATGGCAGCGGCGATGGCGGCGCGGCTGGAAAACGCGGTCTTGACCCGGCCTTCGAATATCTGGTCGATCTCGGCCAGCCGCGCGGTGGAAATATCATAGATGGTCACGTCCGCCCGCAGGCCCACGGCCATTTCCGCAGCATTCAGCCCCGATACGCCGCCGCCCAGTATGGCGACCCGCCCCGGTGCCACGCCCGGCACGCCGCCCAGCAAGATGCCGCGCCCGCCCTGTTCCTTTTCGAGGTAATGCGCGCCGACCTGCACGCTCATGCGGCCCGCCACTTCGGACATGGGCCGCAGCAGCGGCAGGCCGCCATGGCGGTCGGTGACGGTTTCATAGGCGATGCAGGTCGCGCCCGATGCCATCAAGGCTTCGGCCTGCGGCTTGTCGGCAGCAAGATGCAGATAGGTGAACAGCGTGTGGCGTGGCTCCAGCCAGGCGCATTCGTGCAGCTGGGGTTCCTTGACCTTGACGATCATGTCGGCGCCGGCAAACACCTGAGCCGGTGTTGTGACGATGCGCGCACCGGCGGCAACATAATCGCTGTCGGAAAAATCGATGCCGGTGCCGGCGCCGGTTTCGACCAGCACCTGATGGCCGCGCTGCGTGAGTTCGGCGACCGCCGGCGGCGTCAGGCCGACGCGATATTCATGGACCTTGATTTCGCGGGGAACGCCGACTCGCATTGCAGTCTCCATTGGCTGGCCTGACACAAGGTTAGCGGCTCGGACAGGTCAGCGCCATCGCCGGTTTCATGCCGCATTGCAGCGAACTTGCCGGCATGGTAACGCGCCGCACTGTTTCCTCGGGGTCCCTGTCGGCCATGTCGATTTCTGCCACTGCCGCGCCTTCCAACCCCGACCAGGGCGGACATCATGCTCCGCAAGGCATGACTCGGTTGGCCATCGGAGCCATCGGCGTGGTGTTCGGCGATATCGGCACCAGCCCGCTTTATGCGCTCAAGGAAACATTCGCCGGCCACCACAAGCTGGCGGTGGACCAACTGCATGTCTTCGGCATCATGAGCCTGGTGTTCTGGACGATGACGTTGATCGTCACGTTGAAATATGTGCTGGTAATCCTGCGTGCCGACAATCGCGGTGAGGGCGGCAGCCTATCGCTGCTGGCCATGATTTCACGCCTTTCGGACCACAGCGTTCAGCGCGCCCGGCTGCTTGGCCTGCTGGGTGTGCTGGCCACGGCCCTGTTCATCGGTGACTGCATCATCACGCCGGCGATTTCGGTGCTGTCGGCGGTGGAGGGGATCACCGTGGTCAACCCCGCCTTCGGGCAATATGTGCTGCCTGCCGCCGTCGGCATTCTCATCGGGCTGTTCCTGCTGCAATCGCGCGGATCGGCCAAGGTGGGCGCGTTGTTTGCGCCGATCATGCTGGTGTATTTCGTCGTTATTGCTGTCATGGGCATCAGCCAGATCATGCGCAACCCGGCCATTTTTGAGGCAATCAACCCGATCTGGGCGGTGCGTTTCTTCACTGACAATCCGGCGCTGGGCTTTCTGGCGCTGGGTTCGGTGGTGCTGTCGGTTACGGGTGCCGAGGCGCTGTATGCCGATATGGGCCATTTCGGGCGCAAGCCCATCCAGCGGTCGTGGCTGTGGTTCGTGATGCCGGCGCTGCTGCTGAACTATTTCGGGCAATCGGCGATGATCCTGGGCTCGCCCGATGCCGTGTCCAATCCGTTTTTCCTGATGGCGCCTGACTGGGCGCGGCTGCCGCTCGTGGGTCTTGCCACCATGGCGACGGTCATCGCCAGCCAGGCGGTGATTTCGGGCGCGTTCTCGGTTGTGCAGCAAGCGGTGCAACTGGGCTTCCTGCCGCGCATCAAGATCACCCATACATCGGCTTCGGCGGCGGGCCAGATCTATATCCCGCTGGTCAACTGGGCGCTGCTCGCCACCGTCGTGCTGCTGGTGCTCAGCTTCAAATCCTCGTCCAACCTCGCCTCTGCCTATGGCATTGCCGTCACCGGCAACATGTTCATCACCACTTTGATGATGGCGGTGCTGGTGCTGACGGTGTGGAAATGGAACCGCTGGCTGTCCTATGGCTTTGTCGGCACATTCGTGATCATCGATGCGGCGTATTTTGCCTCCAACATGACCAAGGTGCCCGATGGCGGCTGGTTCCCGCTGCTGGTCGGTGCCATCGCCTTCACCTTCCTGACGACATGGGCCAAGGGGCGTTCCTTGATGCAGGAACGCCTGCGCGACAGTGCCATGCCGATGGACGTGTTCATCAAGTCAGCCGCCAGCGCCGCCACGCGCGTGCCCGGCACGGCAGTGTTCATGACGACATCGCCCACCGGCGTGCCGCAGGCGCTGCTGCACAATCTCAAGCACAACAAGGTGCTCCACGAACGCATCATGATCCTGACGGTGGTGATCGACGAGGTGCCCTATGTCTCCGATGAAGACCGCATCGGCGTGAAGGACCTCGGCGGCAATTTCTACCGCATCATGGTGCGCTATGGTTTCATGCAGGAGCTTGATATTCCCGCCGTCCTGAAAAAGGTCGAAAATTGCGGGCCCAAGCTCAAGATGATGGAAACCAGTTTCTTCCTGTCGCGCCAGACGCTGCTGGCCAGCGACCGGCCGGGCATGGCGTTGTGGCGCGAGCATCTGTTCGCCTGGATGATGCGCAACGCCGAAAGCGCGATGGACTTTTTCAAGCTGCCGACCAACCGGGTGGTGGAACTGGGCAGCCAGGTCGAGATTTAGCGCGGCGCTTGCAAGCCGGGTCAATCGCGTCCATCGCTTCGGGTAAATCCATCGGGAGTCGATCATGACCACATCGCGCGAAATCCGTCTTGCCAGCCGTCCGGTCGGCACGCCTGTTGCAGCCAATTTTGCCGTGGCCAGTGTCGAACTGCCGGCGCCCGGTGCCGGTGAAGTGCTGGTGCGCAACCATTGGATGTCGGTCGATCCCTATATGCGCGGCCGCATGTACGATCGGCCCAGCTATGTGCCGCCGTTCCAGATCGGTGAAGCGTTGCAGGGCGGCGCCATCGGTGAAGTCATCACCAGCAACCATGCCGATTTTGCGCCCGGTGATCTGGTCAATTCGATGTTCGGCTGGCGCGAGGCGTTTGTCGCCCCCGGCGCCGCTCTGGAAAAACTGCCCGCACATGCCGGCGTGCCGACACAGGCGTTCCTAGGCGTGCTGGGGATGCCGGGCTTGACCGCATGGGCGGGTCTTGGCGAAATCGGCAAGCCGCTGGCCGGCGACACGGTGTTTGTCTCGGGCGGCGCCGGCGCGGTCGGTTCAGTGGTGGCGCAGGTCGCCAAGCTGCGCGGCTGCACGGTGGTGGCAACGGCTGGCACGGACGAAAAATGCGACTGGCTGCGTTCGGTCGGTGTCGATCATGCCATCAACTACAAGACCTGCGGTAACCTGCTGGAGGCGGTGCGCGCCGCCGTGCCAAAGGGCATCAACGTGTATTTCGACAATGTCGGCGGCGAGCATCTCGAGGTCGCCATCGAAATGGCCAAGCCGTTCGCGCGGCTGGTCGAGTGCGGCATGATCTCGGGCTATAACGCGGAAAATCCCGTGCCCGGCCCGTCCAACATCATCCAGGTTGTCGGAAAATCTTTGATGATGCGCGGCTTCATCGTGATGGAATTTGCCGGGCTGCGCCCGCAATTCATCGCCGAAATGACCGGCTGGATCGCGGCCGGCAAGCTGAAATGGGAAGAAACGGTGTTCGAGGGCGTGGAGAAGGCGCCCGACGCCTTTGTCGGCCTGTTTTCGGGCGGCAACACCGGCAAGATGCTGGTGAAGCTCTGAGGCATTTCGCTTCGGCGCTGGTTGCCATTGCAGGTTTGGCGCTGGCCTCGCAGGCGGCGCTGCCGATAGGCCCGGTGCCGATCACGCTGCAATCGCTGGCCGTGCTTGTGGTGGGGGCGTGGCTCGGGCCGGTGTGGGGCGCCGGCGCCGTGCTGGCATGGCTGGCGCTCGCTGCTATCGGTCTGCCAGTGCTGGCGGGCGGGGCAGGCAACTGGTCGGCGATGACCGGGGCCACATTCGGTTTTTTGCTGTCTTTTCCGCTGGCTGCGGCGCTGGCAGGGCGCTGGCGGCCGGACTGGAGCCTATGGGCCACGCTGCGGCTGATGCTGCTGGCGCATGTGCTTATACTTGCGATCGGTTGCGGCTGGCTGGCGCTGATGCTGGGCGCGAATCGCGCGTTGGCGGTACTGTGGCCGCTGCTGCCGGGCGGGTTGGGCAAATCGCTGACGGCGGCGCTGCTGCTGACGTTCGGGGCGAAATGGCGCGCCAGCGGTAATCGCGGCGGCTGAAAACCACCGCTATTGTACAAGCGTATAATAGCGCGGCCGATTTTTTGCGCTGTTTCCTTGCATTACAAATGCTTATGCCAAAACTTTTTCCCGTAGGACAGCAAGAACCGGTAACTTCCGGCAGTTTCGCGCAAAACAGCGAAAAAACTCAATCGTGCTGCGGCACCCGCGCTGTATTCCAGGCCTCGCCCACGTCCTCCAGCAGCACGTCCACCACTTCGGCGCGTGCGCGCAAGGCTGCGCCGCCGCCAAAGGTCAGCACCAGCCAGTCGCCGTCCTGTGCCAGTGACAGTATATTGACGACGGCTTCGGGATCGCTGGGCCATGAGTGCCGCTGCACGGCCGCCACGGTTTCCAGACGCAGGACGCAGCGGATGCGGCTCTGCCCCGGCGCTTCACGGCGATAGCGGTTCACAAGGCAGACCAGCCGCCGGGCGCGCCGGTCATAGGCGATATCGGCCAGCCGCAGCGTCGCATCCTGCAGCAGGGCGGACAGCGGCGGCAAATCATCACCGCTGGCCGCCAGCAGCGCCAGTTGCTCAGCCATCCGACACGCGCTCGATGTCGGCGCCGACGGCGGAGAGTTTTTCCTCAAGCCGTTCATAGCCCCGGTCGAGGTGATAGACGCGGCCCACGATGGTTTCGCCCTTGGCGGCAAGGCCGGCGAGCACCAGGCTCATGGAGGCGCGCAGGTCGGTGGCCATCACCGGCGCACCGTTCAGACCGGCAACGCCGCGCACCACGGCGCTGCGGCCGCGCACGGTGATGTCGGCGCCCATGCGCGCCAGTTCGGGCACGTGCATGAAGCGGTTTTCGAAGATCGTTTCGGTCAGCAGCGAGGCGCCCTCGGCCACCGTGAGCATCGCCATGAACTGCGCCTGCATGTCGGTGGCAAAACCGGGATAAGGCGCCGTCGAGATATTGATGCCGTGGAGGCCGTTGAGGCGTTTCACCGAAATGCCATCGGCGGTCGGCGTGATTTCGACCCCGGCCTCCCGCAGCGCCTCGAGTGTCGAGCCGAGATCGGATTCGGTGGCGCCGACCAGCTCAAGCTCTCCGCCGGTGATGGCGGCGGCGCAAGCATAGCTGCCCGCCTCGATACGGTCGGGCATGACGGCATAGGTGGCGCCATGCAGGTCGCGCACGCCGGTGATGGTGAGTTTTTCGGTGCCGATGCCGGCGATTTTGGCGCCCATCGCCACCAGGCAATTGCACAGATCGACAATTTCCGGTTCGCGCGCGACATTTTCCAGCACCGATGTGCCACGGCACAGCACGGCGGCCATGACGGCGTTTTCGGTGGCGCCCACCGACACGATCGGGAAGACATAACGCCCGCCCGGAAGCCCGCCCTTGGGCGCGGTCGCCTTGACGTAGCCGGCAGCGAGTTCGATTTCGGCGCCAAGATGTTCGAGCGCCTTGAGATGCAGGTCGATCGGGCGGTTGCCGATGGCGCAGCCGCCGGGCAGCGACACGGTGCTTCACCGGCGCGGGCCAGCAATGGCCCCAGCACGAGGATGGAGGCGCGCATCTTGCGCACGATGTCATAGGGCGCAACGGTGGATGTGATGCGGTTGGCGCGAATGGTCATTACCCGGCCGAATTCATCGGGGTGCGTGCCCTCGATGGTGGTCGACAGGCCGTGGTTGTTGAGCAGATGCCCGAAGGTGTCGATATCGGCGAGGCGCGGCAGGTTGCGCAGCGTCAGCGGCTCGTCGGTCAGCAACGCGCACGGCATCAGCGTCAGCGCAGCGTTCTTTGCGCCGGAGATCTGGATACGGCCGTTGAGCGTGCGGCCACCACGGATAATGATCTGGTCCATGACTACCCTGTTAGCGCGGTTGTGCGGCCGGCGCCACTGGCCGGCCAAGCGAGAGAGTATAGAGGGCAAGGCCGGTCCAGGTCGCGGCAAAGGCCAGCATCTGCCACGGGTCGATGGCCTCGCCGAACAGGAAGATCGCCTGCAGGAATACCATCGACGGCGCGATATACTGCATGAGACCCATGGTCGACAGTTTCAGCCGGCGCGCCGCCACGCCGAACAGCATCAGCGGCGCCGCCGTCAGCACGCCGCCCAGCATCAGCAGCGCCAACAATGGCCCCGGCCATGCCGCAAGGCCCGCGGTCTGTACCTTGGGCAGGGACAGCAGCCAGAGCAGCGCCACCGGCGCCAGCATCAGCGTTTCGATGAACAGGCCCGTCGCGGCATCGACCGCCGCCTGTTTGCGGATCAGGCCATAGGTGCCGAACGACAATGCCAGTGCGATGGCAATCATAGGCAGGTTGCCGTGCGCGATGGTAAGCACGACAACGCCGGCAGCCGCGCAAGCCACAGCGGCCCATTGCAGGCGCGACAGGCGTTCGCCCAGCAGGACGACGCCGAACACCACGCTGACCAGCGGGTTGATGAAATAGCCCAAAGATGTGTCGAGCGCATGGCCGTTCAGGATGGCCCAGGTGTAAACCAGCCAGTTGATGGCGATGCACACGGCGCTGGCTAGCAGCAACAACAACAGGCGGGGCTGGCGCAGCGCCGCGCCCAGCCGCTGCCAGCCGCGCAAGGCCGCAATCAGCAGCGCCACCACCAGCACCGACCACAGGATGCGGTGCGCCAGCACATCGGCCGCCGGCACGCCGTGCAGCAGCCGCAGATAAAAGGGCAGCAGGCCCCAGATGACATAGGCGCCGAGCCCGGCGAGGAGGCCGGTGCGGGTTTCAGGGGTCATGGGCTGTTACAGTTTCGGCAGCGTCACGCCGCGCTGGCCCATGTATTTGCCCATCCGGTCGGCATAGGTCACTTCGCAGGGTTCATTGCCCTTGAGGAACAGGAACTGGCAGGCGCCTTCGTTGGCATAGATGCGCGCCGGCAGCGGCGTGGTGTTGGAAAATTCCAGCGTGACATGCCCCTCCCAGCCCGGTTCGAGCGGGGTGACGTTCACGATGATGCCGCAGCGGGCATAGGTGGATTTGCCCAGGCAAATGACCAACACGTCCTTGGGCACGCGGAAATATTCGACGGTGCGGGCCAGCGCGAAGGAATTGGGCGGGATGACGCAGCAATCGGTCTTGCGATCGACAAAGCTGTCCGAGCGGAAATCCTTGGGGTCCACCACCGCCGAATTGACGTTGGTGAAGATCTTGAATTCATCGGCGACGCGCGCGTCATAGCCATAGGATGACAGGCCATAGCTGATGACGCCGTCGCGGGTCTGCCGGTCCACGAACGGTTCGATCATGCCATGGGCCAGCGCGTTTTCGCGGATCCAGCGGTCGGAAAGTACGCTCATCAATGTCCCTTGATATGCAGCACGCAGATCAGCGTGAAGAGGCGGCGGGCCGTGTCGAAATCGACCGCGACCTTGGTTTCCAGCCGTTCCTTCAGCGCCTCGGCAGCGTCGTTGTGGATGGCGCGGCGGGCCATGTCGATGGTTTCGATCTGCTGCGGGCTGGCGGCCCGGATGGCCTGGTAATAACTGTCGCAGATGGCGAAATAATCGCGGATGGTGCGGCGGAACGGTGCCAGCGCCAGCACGAAATTTTCCAGCGGCTTGTCGTCCTTGCCGGCGATATCGACGGTCAACCGGCCTTCCTCGACGCCGAGCAGCACCTTGTAGGGACCGTGGTTGCCATGGCTTTCAACCGACGCCGGCTTGAATTCATTGCCTTCGAGCAGGTCGAAGATGGCGACGCGGCGTTCCTGTTCGATATCGGCGTTGCGCCACAATATCGTGCGTTCATCGAGCTTTATTTCGATGATGCGATAATCAGCTGCGGTCATTTCGCAGCAGCCGGAACGCTGTTCACCAGCCGGCCGAGCGCGGCGCGGACCGGGGCCAGATCCTCGTCCTGCGTCTTGCCGAGCCGCACCACGACCAGCCGTCGCGACGGCACGATGATGACATATTGGCCCAGATGCCCGATGGCGGCATAGGCATCAGCCGGGCCGATTTCGGGGAACAGCGCCGGGTCCTGGCCGCGCACCTGCGGCCGGTTCAGCCAGAATTGCCCGCCATAGCCGGGGTTGGCCGGCGACGGCGTGGTCACGAAGCGCACCCAGTCGGGCCGCACCACCTGCGCGCCGGCCACCACGCCATTGTCCAGATACATCTGCCCGAACGCCGCCCAGTCGCGCGCCGTGGCATGACACAGCGAGCCGCCCAGCATGGTGCCGGCGGGATCATGTTCGCACAGCAGCGACGCCATGCCGGCCGGGCCGGCCAGTCGTGATTGCACGAACGCCCGCATCGCGGCGCGGCGGGCGGCGGGGGTCTTGGCAGCCGGCGCGATGGTGTCGGAGACGATGCGGGACAGTATGTGGGTTGTCAGTGTCGAATATTCGAACACGCGGCCCGGCTGCGTTTCCAGCGGTGCGGCCACGGCAGCGGCGTAAATGTCGGCGCTGGTGTCGGCGAACAGGGCGCGATTGGTGTCGGACAGCTCTGGCTGCGGCCCGGTTTCCGTGTGCTTCAGCCCGCCGGCCATGTGCAGCAGCTGGCGCAGCGTGATGGCGGCGCGCTGATCGCCCTTGCGCTGCCACTCCCTGACCGGCGCCGGCATGTCGAGCTGCAACCGGCCATCGGCAACCAGTTCGCCGATCAGAGTCGAAGTGATCGATTTGGCCATCGACCAGCTGATCAGCCGGGTGCCGGGACCATAGCCGGGGGCATAATGTTCGAAAATGCGCTGCCCATGATGGATGACGACCAGCGCGCGGGTTTCGCGCAGGGCCGGGTCGTTGAAAAAGGCGTCGGCTGCGGGCAAGGCCGGGCGCAGCGCAGCGGCTGGAATCGGTGCGGCGGGGGTCGGCGCAGCGGCAGCGGGCGCGCACAACAGCATTGCAGCAATGGCAAGCGCAGCCAGCTGCTGCGCCGGCACCATCAGCGCCAGAAATGACAGATTGAGACTTGATCGCCGCGGCTGCATGGAATGAAGTGGCTCCCGAGTTCTCACGCTAAAGGCCGCACCCCCATGAATGCAAGCCAAGCCTTGCCGAATAGCCCGCAAATACCGCCACGCGCCGGTGCCCCGCGGCGGCTCTGGCTGTGGCTGGTGCCGGTGTTGTTGCTGACCGCGCTGGCGGGCGGCTGGCTTGGCCTGCGATACAGTGGTACCGGGCGGCAGGCGGCGCTGGCCACCGGGTACATCGCGCATGTCATGTGCTCGTGCCGCTATGTTGGCGGCCGTGACATGGCCAGTTGCGAGACCGACCGCGAACCTGGGACGGACGTGGTCGAAGTGAGCGACGATCCGCAAGCCCGTACGGTGACCGCCAGCGTGCCGCTGCTCAGCCGGCGCACCGCGCGCTTTGACCCCGAATATGGCTGCTCGCTCGACGAGCCGTGATTACAGCCAGCCGCGCCAGCGGAAGAACAGATAGGGCAGCACCGCCGACATCAGCATCAGCGCCAGCGCCATCGGATAGCCCAGCGTCCATTGCAGTTCGGGCAGGCGCTCGAAATTCATGCCATAAATGCCGGCAATCAAGGTGGGCGGCATGAACACGATGGCGCCGACCGAAAAGATTTTCAGCACGGCGTTCTGCTCGATCGAGATGAGTCCCAGCGCCGCATCGAGCAGGAATGTCAGGTTGTTGCCGATATAGCCCGCCGTGTCGGTCAATGATGCGAGGTCGCGCATCTGCGTCTTGATATGCGGGCCGAGGTTGGCATCCTTTGGTGCTGCGAACATCAGATAGCCCAGCGCCCGGTTGAGGCTGGCGGCCGAGTCGCGCGCCTTTGACAGGGCGTCCTGCGCCGAACCCAGCCGGATCAGCAGCGCCTGCAAGGCGAGGTTCGACACGCGCTGTTGCCGCGCGCCGCGCGCCCGGCGAAACGCGGCGCGGGAAATGGCGTCGACATCGCGGCCGATATGTTCAAAGCCATCGGCCAGCCGGTCCACCACGGCATCGACCAGGTGCATCAACGCCATGCCCGGCGTGTCGCACAACGCCGGCTGGCGTTCGGCATGGCCGGCGAAGCGGTCGAAGCTGGCGACATCGGCATAACGCAACGTGATCAGATGCCGGTCGGTCAGGATGAAGCTGACGGGCTGGGTTTCGGGGTGTTCGGTGATGATGCCGGTGGCCAGCGTCGCGGTCATGTAGATGGCGCCATTTTCGGTGTAGAGCCGGCTGGACGCCTCGATTTCCTCCATCTCCTCGCGGGTGGGAATCTGGATGCCGGTGGCACGCTCGACAAAGGCTTCTTCGTCCTTGGTCGGGCTGTGCATGTCGATCCACACGGTGCCGGCCGGCAAACCGGCGATGCCGTCCAGCGTCGCCAGCGGCATCAGGCTATCGGGCGAAATGACACGCAGCATCGGCAGTCCTTGTGCATTGCGCCCATAGCGCGGAAAACATTTGTAACGCGGGGCGGTTGTCCAACGAACATGTCCTACGGGCGCGTACAAAGCGAAAGGGGAAACATGGCAAGCATGGCAGAATCGGCAGATGGCCACTCCGGCCGCCTCGTGCCGCGCCACACCGGCGTGGTCCGCCTGACGCATTGGATCAACGCACTGGCCATCGTGTTGCTGCTGATGACAGGGGCCAATATCTTCAATGCGCACCCGCGCCTGTATTGGGGCATGGCCGGTTCGGTGGACCAGCGGGCGGGGCAATGGCTGGAGATCGGCGCGTCCGGGCCGGCTGCGGCGCCGCGCGGCTATCTGGAGCTCGGCAATACTCGCATCGATACCACTGGCGTTCTGGGTGTTTCGGGCGCGAATGTCGTGGTCGGCTATCCGGGCTGGGCGACGTTCCCCAGCCAGCGCGACCTGGCGACGGCGCGCAACTGGCACTTTTTCTTTGCCTGGGTGATCATCCTAAATGGCCTGTTGTATCTGGGCCATGGACTTTGGAGCGGGCACATTCGCCGCGATCTGCTACCTCGGCTTGGCGAACTGTCACCGGCGCATATGTGGCACGACATCGTCAGCCATGCGAAATTGCAGTTTCCCAAGGGTGAGGCGATGCTGCGCTACGGTTCCTTGCAGAAAATCGCCTATGCCGGCACGGCGCTGCTGCTGGTGCCGCTGGTCATCCTCACTGGCATGACCATGTCGCCGGGGCTGAATGCGGCGTTCCCGTTTTTGAACGAGATGTTCGGTGGCCGGCAGAGCGCGCGGTCGCTGCACTGGATCGCGGCCAATCTCATCCTGGTGTTCATCCTCGTGCATCTGCTGATGGTCGTGCTGTCCGGGCCGATCAACCAGTTGCGCGGCATGATCACTGGCAAGCTGAAGATCTGAGGGGGCCATGATGGATATGATCTCACGGCGCGGGCTGCTTACTATCGGCGGATCGGGGCTGTTGCTGGCCGGCTGTGACAGCCTGGTCGGCAATGCCAAGCTGGCGGCAGTGCTGCGCGCATCGGAACAAGCGACGCAGCGCTGGCAGCGGCTGGTTGGCCGCGACGGCCTGGCGCGCGAATTTTCGGCAGCTGACGTATCGCCGGTGTTCAAGGTCAATGGCACCCATGAGCCTACCGAGGCCGCCTATCAGGCGATGAAGGCCAATGGTTTTGCCGATTGGAAACTGGCCATCACCGGCATGGTGCACAATCCGATGCAGATCGGCCTTGCCGACCTGCGCCGCCTGCCGGCCCGCACCCAGATCACGCGGCACGACTGCGTCGAGGGCTGGAGCGCCATCGGCCAGTGGACGGGGCCGCAGCTTGGCGCTTTGCTGAAGGCCGCCGGCGTCAAGACGGGCGCGCGCTATGTCGTGTTTCGCTGCGCCGATAATTACGGCGGCGAGGTGTCCAAGGGCGGCGCCCAGTCGTCCGCGCAATATTACGAGAGCATCGACATGGTCGACGCCTTCCACCCGCAAACGATATTGGCCCACAGCATGAACGGCGCGCCGCTGCCCGTTGGCCATGGCGCACCGCTGCGCCTGCGCGTCGAGCGGCAGCTGGGGTACAAACACGCGAAATATGTGATGGAAATCGCGGTGGTCGACAGTCTGGCGGGTTTTGGCCGGGGCAAGGGCGGATATTGGCCGGATCGCGGCTATGAATGGTATGCGGGGATTTAGCAGAGCCCATTCCGTCGATGGTTTCACGACCCAGCATGTCTGCTTTCGACCCAGTTGTCGCCATTCGCGGCCTCGACTGCGAATGACGGCTTTGGAAAATTCCTGCCGACGCGCCTCGCGCCTGAGCGCCAGCTCGATCGGCGGAGCGCCGCAGGTCAGTTCAGCGGCGGCGTCGCGCCCGCCACACCCGCACCGCTCGGCCAAGATGCGCGCGGCGCAAACCGCGCCCGGCCTGCAGCCGTTTCAGATCGATGGTGGAATCGAAATTCTGTAGCTGCACATGGTAGTAATTCACATATTCCAGCCAACCCAACAATGTGAACCCGGCTGCGGCAAAGCTGTTGGGTCGCCAGCCGCCCTCCACCACCGACGCCGCAGCCATTGCCGTGGCCAACACCAGCACCGCCAGCGACGGCCATTCAGCCCGCGCGCAAGCCGCTGTCAGCTTTTCGGCCAGCGCCGTGTCGCCATCCAGCCCGGCCATCGCCATCCGCCACGCCGCAGTCCCAATCACCAACAGCAGCGAACACGCCGCCATGCCGGCGATGGCGGCGGCATCGGGCGTGACGTCGCCCGACCACAGCATCGCGCACCCCGCCGCTGGCATCAGCAGCACATTGCCGGCCTCCATCTTCCAGTAGCTGGAAAGATGCTTGCGCAACGCGGCGCGGTCACGGCCGGCGAATTCGGACGAAGGGACTTGCATCAAACCCAAGAATATCCAACGGCCTACCGATATCAAGTGGCGGCGGCTGCAATCCACCGCGCGGCCACATCTGGCCCATTGCCGGCACTCCTAAAACCAACATGAGAAAGGCGCCGCCTGAAACATGGCCGTAACTATCTTTCTTAAGCGCATCTGTTCGGTTGCTGAAAGCGTGACGGGGTCCTGCTTTGGATGCCGATCCAAAAGCCCGCCTTACAACCGCAATCGGACGGAAGCCGACGTGCATCGGCCCTGCTAGGAACGGCTTTAACGTCCCAAAATCGGTGGTTCGCGCGCGGCCGACCGCCGGGTGAACGAATGGCAGGTCGCGGGCACGACTCCCAATCCCATGAATATCCGCGCCGGGCGCCCGGTTTCGACTACCAGCGTCAGTCGTCTGCGCGCGCAAACGGAATTTCGCCCAGTGCCACCGGGTCGAAGGTACCTTCCTGCGACTCCTGAGTCTCTCAGACCAGAGCGCCCTGTAGCAACGACAGGGTCAAGGATGAAAATCGATCACCGGCTTCAGCCTAGGCTTTCGCGTAGCAGCGAGCACTTGACCCTCTTGCTGCTACAGGGTCTACGACGCCACCGGCTTCTTCTCGCATCGGCACGAGGACACAATCGGGAGCACGG
>NZ_JANPCD010000017.1:0-4853 GCF_031430775.1 Sandarakinorhabdus sp.
CGTGACAAGGCGCTCAACCCTGATTCGCCGCTGGGCAATGTGCTGGTCGTCGGTGCGCCGCACCCCGAAAAGGGCCTGACCCCGCTGGCGTTCATCACGGCAGCGCCGGGCCAGGTGTTGACTCGTGATGACGAACGCCGCCTGTCGGATCTGGTGCGCCAGGAAAAGGGCGCTGTCGCGGTGCCGGGCGACTTCATCCAGGTCTCGCAATTCCCGGAAACCCGCAGCGGCAAATATATGCGCCGCATGGTGCGCGCGCTGGTCGAAGGCACGCCGGTCGGCGATGTGACGACCCTGCGCAATCCCGAGAGCCTTGATGAATTGCGCATCGCCATTGCCGGCTGGCAGAAGAAGCAGCAGCAGTCGCAGGACCAGCAGATATTCGACCGTTATCGCTATTTCCGTATTCAATACAACGATGTGGCGCCGGGCAAGAAGGTGGCTACGGTGTTCATCACCAACCCGCCGGTCAACGCGCTGAATGAACGCGCCATCGACGAGTTGGTCATTGTCGTCGAACATCTGTCGCGCCGCGATGACGTGGTCGCCGTGGTTTTCACCGGTGATGGCACTGCCAGCTTTGTCGCCGGCGCCGATATTCGCCAGTTCCTCGACGAAATCCACACCATCGAAGAAGCGCGGGTGCTGCCGGCCAACGCCCAATTGGCGTTCGGCAAGATCGAGACCATGGGCAAGCCATGCATCGCGGCCATTCAGGGTGTGGCGCTGGGCGGCGGCATGGAATTTGCGCTCGCCTGCCATTGGCGGGTTGCTGAACCGCATGCGCGGTTCGGCCAGCCCGAAATCCGCCTGCGCCTGCTGCCCGGCTATGGCGGTACCCAGCGGTTGCCGCGCCTGCTTACCGACCGGCGTGGGCCGGAAGGGCTGCTCGATGCGCTCGATCTCATCCTTGGCGGCCGTTCCATAGATGGTCCGCGCGCGCTCGAGATCGGCCTTGTCGATGCGATTGCCGATGGCGCCGCTGACGCGCTGAGCCGCGCCCATGCCGCCGTGCGCGAGTTTGTGCGCCACGGCGAGCAAAGTCATCTCGGCAAGGCCTGGGCCGAGCGCCGCCGCGCATCCAAAACGGCCTGGCAGCATGAAAGCCATATCGACCTGGACGCCGCACTGAACGATGATTTCGTGCAGCGCATCCTGCGCCAGCTTGAATGGGCCGGGCGCGGCCCCGCCGGGCAGCGTGCCATCGACGCCATCCGCACCGGCTGGACCAGCGGCATGGCCGCTGGCCTCGCGCGTGAGGCCGAACTGTTTGCTCAAGGTGTTATCGACCCCGAAGGCGGCAAGACCGGCATCCGCCTGTTCATGGACAAGAAGGCGCCGCCGCTGCCGGTGCGCCGCGACGGTGTGTTCATCGACGCCGAACATGGCCCTCGTGCCGCAACCCTTGAAGCCGCCGGCGACCTGTTGCCGATGGGCGCGGCGTTCTTCCCCGGCATCAGCGCCATTCCGGGACACCAATATGCCTTCGGCATTGCGCGCGACGCCGATACGGGCGCACCGCGCTTCGGCCAGCCAGCCAGCCATGAACGCGAATTGATCGTGCCGGTGCCGCAGCCGGAACCGAACGAGGCGTTGGTCTATCTGCTGACATCGGAAGTGAACTTCAACGATATCTGGGCGTTGACGGGCATCCCCGTATCGCCGTTCGATGGCCATGAGGAAGACGTGCAGGTCACCGGTTCGGGCGGTCTGGCGCTGGTTGCTGCCCTGGGCAGCGAGGCACGAGGGCAGGGGCGGCTGAAGGTAGGTGACATGGTCGCGGTCTATTCCGGCACGTCCGACCTGTTGTCGCCCATGGCCGGCCGCGACCCGATGTATGCGGATTTCGCCATCCAGGGCTATGAGACCAGGACCGGAAGCCATGCGCAGTTCCTGACCGTGCAGGCGCCGCAGTTGCATCCCGTGCCCGGCGACCTGACGCTGGAACAGGCCGGCAGCTATATCCTCAATCTCGGCACCATCGTGCGCTGCCTGTTCACGACGCTCCAGATCATCGGCGGCAAGACTATCTTCATCGAAGGGTCGGCGACCGGCACCGGCCTTGATGCCCTGAAATCCGCCCACGCCTCGGGGCTGGCCGTCACTGGCCTTGTCTCCAGCCCGGCACGGGCCGAATTCGTGCGCATCAAGGGCGCGGTCGGCGCCATCGACCGCACCGACGCACGTTTCAAATCGCTGTTCACTGCCATTCCCGACGCGCCAGAAGCGGCCCGCGCCTGGGAGGCTGCCGGCGAGGTCATGGTCTCCGAATATCGCGCCATGAACGGCGGCAAGCTGGCCGATTATGCCGTCAGCCACGCCGGCGAAACGGCGTTCCCACGCAGCTTCCAGATGCTGGCAGATGGCGGCAAGCTGGCGTTTTACGGCGCGTCGTCCGGCTACCACCTCGGCTTCATGGGCAAGTCCGGCAGCGCCTCGCCCGAGGCCATGCTGCAAAGGGCGGGTGCGCGCGGCGGCGAGGCCGTGCTGATCTTCTATGGTCCGCGCACAACCGCGCTGGCTGACCAGACCGGGCTTGAAATGATCGAGGCGGCACGCAGCCTTGGCAGCCGCATCGTCGTCGTCACCACCACCGATGGCCAGCGCGAATTCATCCTGTCTCTGGGGTTCGAAGATGCCGTGGCCGGGGTCGTCAGCCTTGAAGGCATCAAGCGCCGTGAAGGCGGCAATTTCGATTGGCCTGGCACCATGCCCCGCCTGCCGGTGGCACGCGACGATATCGAGGCGTTCCGTGATGCCGTGCACGATTTCCAGGACAAGACGCTCAAGCCCTTTGGCGGCGCCGTCGGCAAACTGCTCAGGTCGCCGGACAATCCGCGCGGCGCACCGGACATTGTGCTGGAACGTGCCGGGCAGGACACGTTGGGTGTCACCACGGCGCTGGTCAAGCCGTTCACTGGCCGTGTCGTGTATTGCGAGAGCATGGCCGGCCACCGCTATAATTTCTATGCGCCGCAGGTGTGGACGCGGCAGCGCCGCATCATCATGCCGTCCGCCGAAATTCTCGGCACGCACCTGTGCAACGCCTATGAGGTCAGCCGCATGAACGACATGGTCGCTGCGGGGCTGCTTGATGTCACCGATCCGACTGTCGTGCCGTGGGATGGCTTACCCGAGGCGCACCAGGCGATGTGGGACAATCGTCATTCGGGTGCCACCTACATCGTCAATCATGCGCTGCCGGCCATGGGCCTGCGCAGCAAGGACGAACTGTTCGAAGCCTGGGCGGCCGCTGCTGCCGGTGAGGAATAAGCCATGACCGAACTGACCCAAACTCGCTCTGCCGAGGGCCGGCTTGCCGGCAAGATTGCGCTCATCACCGGCGCCGCCGGCAATCTGGGCGGCGCCATCGTTCGCCGCTATCTGGCCGAGGGCGCAGTCGTCGTGCTGTCGGGTCGTGACCCGGCCCGCACCACAGCCGCCATGGAGTCCGCGCTGGCCGACACCGGCATGGATGCCTCGCGTGCCAGCATCGTCACGATGGACGGCGCCAACATCGAAAGCGTGCGCGCCGGCATTGCCGAGGTTGTCGCAAGGCACGCCCGCATCGATGTGCTGGTCAACAACGCCGGGTCCGCCGGGCCGAAGCAGCCGCTCGACAATCTGCCCTTGTCGGCTGCCGACCTCGCCGAACTCGGCGGCGTGGACAGCGAGACTGTCGGGGACGCGGCGCGCAACATCATGGTCGTGGCCTGGAACATGGTCCGTGCCGCAGCGCCGGCGATGGGCGAGGGCGGGTCGATCATCAATGTCTCGACGATCTTCAGCCGCACCGAATATTATGCGCGCGCTGCCTATACGGTGCCCAAGGCGGCGCTGAACGTCGTGTCGCGCGAAATGGCGCGCGAACTGGGCGCGCGCGGCATCCGCGTCAACCAGCTGTACCCCGGCCCGATCGCCTCCGAACGCATTCGTACCGTCTTTGCCGCCATGGACCGGCTCAGGGGCGATGAGGCCGGCAGCACGGCTGGACATTTTTTCGACTTGATGGCGCTGGAGCGCAGCGTCGATGGCGCCCCGCGCGCCAAGACATTTCCGCTGCCCGCCGATATCGCCGGCACTTGCGTTTTCCTGGGCAGCGACGAATCGGCGGCCTTTGCCGGCCATGATTTCGAGGTGACGCATGGCATGGCGGTGGCGCCCGAATCGCGCTCCACCTATATTTCGCGGCCCACCATGCGGTCCATCGATGGCGATGGCCGCGCTGTGCTGGTGGCGGCCGGCAGTCAACTTGATGATGCGCTGGCCTTTGCCAAGGTGCTCGCCGGCTGCGGCGCGCGTGTGCTGCTGGGCTTTCACGCCCAGGCGGCACTGGATGATGCCGCCGGGCAATTGCCCGCTGGGGCGGAAGCGGCGCTGTTTCCGCGTCACGACCATGTCCAGATGGACGCGGCGCTGGATGCCTTCACTGCCGCCCATGGCCCGATCAGCGGCGCGCTGGTGCTGCCGACCCGCGCTGCCGGCTATTTCAGCGGCGCGCTGGGCGCTGCCAGCGATGCCATGGTCGAACGCTTTGTCGATGACGAACTGGAAGGCAGCATCGCGGTTGCCCGAACCCTGAGCCGTTACTGGCGCGGTGCCGCGCTCGATGCCGATCCGCGCTTTGTATTCGTGACCAATGGCGATGACGGTGCCGGCAACAGCTATGCCAATGTGCTGCGTGCTGCCATCGAGGAACTGATCCGTGTCTGGCGCGATGAAAGCGGTGTTTCGGTCGCTCACGCCCGGCGCGCGCGCGCCGAATGGGGCAACCAGATCATCCGTTACTCCAATGCCGAAACCGAATGCCTGTCCTTTGCTGCCGGCCAGGCCGCGCGGCTGCTGCTCAAGGA
>NZ_JANPCD010000018.1:0-4869 GCF_031430775.1 Sandarakinorhabdus sp.
ATTCGGTCGACCGGGCTTCGAAGAAGTTGGCGTGTTCGACACCGTTCAGCAGCGGCGTGAGCCACGGCAGCGGGTGTTCCTCGATCATGTAGATCGGCTTCATGCCCAGCTGTTTCATGCGCCAGTCGGCGGTGAAGCGGACGTACTTCTTGATGTCCGATGCGGTCATGCCGTTGACCGGGCCCATTTCGAAGGCGAGATCGACGAAATTGTCCTCCATGCGCACGGTGCGCTGGCAGATGTCGGCGATGTCGTCGCGCAGCTTGTGGGTCAGCACGCCGGTTTCGGCGCAGAAGGCGTGGAACAGCTTGATGATGCCTTCGCAGTGCAGCGATTCATCGCGCACGCTCCAGGTGACGATCTGGCCCATACCCTTCATCTTGTTGAAGCGCGGGAAGTTCATCAACATGGCGAAGCTGGCGAACAGTTGCAGACCCTCGGTGAAACCGCCGAACATCGCCAGCGTGCGCGCGATATCGGTGTCGGTATCGACGTTGAAATTGGACAGATAGTCGTGTTTCTCGCGCATTTCCTGGTAGTTGAGGAAGGCACTGTATTCGCTTTCGGGCATGCCGATGGTGTCGAGCAGGTGTGAATATGCCGCGATGTGCACCGTCTCCATGTTGCTGAACGCCGCCAGCATCATCTTGATTTCGGTGGGCTTGAACACCCGGCCATATTTTTCGTGATAGCAGTCCTGCACCTCGACATCGGCCTGGGTGAAGAAGCGGAAGATCTGCGTCAGCAGATTGCGTTCGTGATCGGTCAGCTTTTGCGCCCAGTCACGGCAATCCTCACCCAGCGGCACCTCTTCGGGCATCCAGTGGATCTGCTGCTGGCGTTTCCAGAAATCATAGGCCCAGGGATATTCGAATGGCTTGTACGACTTGGAGGATTGAAGAAGCGGCATGGGGCGGGTCCTGTGTCTAAGCGAGAATGGCAGTTGGGAGGGGGCCGAGGCAAGAAGTCGTGGAAGTCATTGCCGCGGCCCCCTCACCGATCGGCCCGGTTGCCCGGACCGATTGCGCCGCCCCAGCCGGCGCTGGGGAGGAGGGGGTGGAGTTGGTGATGTGGTACATGCGTGGCGTCGAACGGGCTGTCACCATGCCTTTGGCCCGGCGGAGCGGGTTCCACGAAAGTAATACTTTCGTGGGTGCCCTCCGTGCCGCCGGCATGGCGCCACTCGCCGGCCGAGCGCTGCGCCGAGTCCGCTCGCTGCGCTGCGCGCTGCTCACGGCCGGCTTGGCTACTGACACGCCAGGCATTCGTCATAATCCTTCATTTCCATCTCCATCACAGGTGCCAAAGCCGTGTTGTCGGCCTCGACGCCGCCGGCGAAACCGGCGCGCTGGATGCTTTTGGAACGCAAATAATACAGCGATTTGATGCCCAGTTCCCAAGCACGGTAATGGAGCATGAGCAGATCCCATTTTTCCACATCGGCCGGGATGAACAGGTTGAGCGACTGCGCCTGGTCGATGTACGGCGTGCGGTCACCGGCCAGTTCGAGCAGCCAGCGCTGGTCGATTTCGAACGCGGTGCGATACGTCGCCTTTTCATCGGGCGTCAGAAACTCCAGATGCTGCACGGAACCGCCGCGTTCGAGCATGGAATTCCACACCGCGTCGCTGTTCTTGGATTTCGCAATCAGCAGCTTTTCCAGATACGGATTGCGCACCACAAAGCTGCCCGACAGCGTCTTGTGGGTGTAGACATTGGCCGGGATCGGTTCGACGCACGCGCTGGTGCCGCCTGCGATGATGCTGATGCTGGCGGTGGGCGCGATCGCCATCTTGCAGGAAAACCGCTCCATCACGCCCATTTCGGCAGCGTCGGGGCACGGCCCGCGCTCGACGGCCAAATTCATCGACGCCTGATCGACCTGGGCACGGATGTGCTTGAAGATCTTCATGTTCCAGCTTTTGGCCATGGCGCTTTCGAACGGCAGCCCGCGTGCCTGGTAAAAGCTGTGCAGGCCCATGACGCCCAGGCCGACCGAGCGTTCGCGCATCGCGGCATAGGCCGCGCGCTTCATTTCGGGTTCGGAGCGGTCGATGTAATCCTGCAGCACATTGTCGAGGAAGCGCATGCAATCCTCGATGAACAGCGGCTGGTCATGCCACTGGTCCCAGGTTTCGATGTTTAGCGACGACAGGCAGCACACGGCGGTGCGGTCGTTGCCGAGATGGTCCGGACCCGTGGGCAGGGTGATTTCCGAGCACAGGTTGGATGTGGAGACCTTGAGGCCGAGATCGCGCTGATGCTTGGGCATCGTGCGGTTCACCTGGTCGATGAAGATGATGTACGGCTCGCCGGTGGCCAGGCGGGTTTCCACCAGCTTGGTGAACAGCGAACGCGCATCGACAGTGGCGCGTCGCTCGCCGGTCTTGGGGCTGACGAGGTCGAACGGTGCGCCGTCGCGCACGGCCTCCATGAAGGCATCGGTGATCAGCACGCCGTGGTGCAGGTTCAGCGCCTTGCGGTTGAAATCGCCCGACGGCTTGCGGATTTCGAGGAATTCCTCGATCTCGGGGTGCGAGACGTCGAGATAACAGGCCGCCGAACCACGGCGCAGCGAGCCCTGCGAAATCGCGAGCGTGAGCGAATCCATGACGCGCACGAACGGAATGATGCCGCTGGTCTTGCCATTGAGGCCCACAGGCTCGCCGATACCGCGCACCCGGCCCCAATAGGTGCCGATGCCGCCGCCGCGCGATGCCAGCCAGACATTCTCGTTCCAGGTGCCGACGATGCCTTCGAGACTGTCGCTGACCGAGTTCAGATAGCAGGAGATCGGCAGGCCGCGCCCGGTGCCGCCGTTGGACAGCACGGGCGTGGCCGGCATGAACCACAATTGACTGATGTAATCATAAATGCGCTGGGCGTGGGGCGCGTCATCGGAATAGGCCGCCGCGACGCGCGCGAACAGATCCTGATAGGATTCGCCGGGCAGCAGATAACGATCGTCGAGTGTGTCCTTGCCGAATTCGGTGAGCAGCGCATCGCGCGACCGGTCGACGGTGATCGGGAATTTCCACGGCATGATTTCGTTGCTGCTGCGGCGCGGGCCGGCAGCCGCCGCTGCGTCCGCCGCAGATTGCAGCGCGCCGGCGATCATGCTGGCGACATCAGGCGCGCCAGCCGACACGCCGACTTCGGGCGCGGTCGCATCGGGGACGATCACGTCAGGCGCGGTCCCAAAAAGGGCGCCGTGGCCCGTATCTTCGTTCGTCATGTTCCGAAACTCGCTCAACGTCTCTGCTCCTGATCAGTGTAGGAGAAGAACAAATCAGGGTCACGCACGCAATTGCCGCACGCAGGCGTTATCCCCGATATCCACAAGCCATTGCTCTGCCCATTGCCTGCAACGCCTGTCTTCCCCGCTATTCGGGCACCACCACTTGTGTGGCGAGCCAGAACCAACACTATGGATAGTGCCACAGTTGCAAAAACCCGCAAGCAACTTTTCTTTACCTCCCGTTAGAATGGAACGGTTTCGCAGCTTGCCTGCATGACGGATTTGTGCACGTCGGAATGTGGTGATCGAGGCGCCCGGCAGCGGTGGACCGAACATGGCGCCGCCGCTATGCAATGCGCTTTCACATGCAAGATACAAGAAGGCGTCCATGGCCCTGATCCGCGAAGCAGATGTCATCGAATCGGTTGCCGATGCGTTGCAATACATCAGCTATTTTCATCCCATGGATTACATCCGGGCGCTTGGCCGTGCCTGGGACGCCGAGGAATCACCGGCCGCCAAGGACGCCATCGCCCAGATTCTGACAAATAGCCGCATGTGCGCGGAAGGGCATCGCCCGATCTGCCAGGACACCGGAATCGTCGTTGCCTTCGTGAAAGTCGGTATGAACGTCCGTTGGCAAGCCACGAGAACATTGGAAGAAATGATAAACGAGGGCGTGCGCCGCGCCTATCTGAACCCGGAAAATCGGTTGCGGGCATCGATCGTGGCCGACCCGGCGTTTTCGCGCGTCAATACCCGCGACAACACGCCTGCGGTTGTCCATGTCCAGCTGGTGGCGGGCGACACCGTCGAAATCACGGTCGCGGCCAAGGGCGGCGGATCGGAAAACAAGTCAAAGTTCGCGATGCTGAACCCCAGCGATTCGATCCGTGACTGGGTGGTGAACACCGTGCCCCTGATGGGCGCTGGCTGGTGCCCGCCCGGCATGCTCGGCATCGGCATCGGCGGCACGGCGGAAAAGGCCATGCTGCTGGCCAAGGAATCGTTGATGGAACCCATCGACATGGCCGAACTGAAGGCGCGCGGGGCGCAGACCGAGATCGAGGCCCTGCGAATCGAACTGTTCGATGCGGTCAATGATCTGGGCATCGGCGCGCAGGGCCTGGGCGGGCTTTCGACCATATTGGACGTGAAAATCTTCGACACGCCCACCCATGCCGCGTCCAAGCCCATCGCCATGATCCCCAATTGCGCCGCCACCCGCCACGCGCATTTCGTGCTCGATGGGTCTGGCCCGGCCTATCTGGAGGCGCCAAACCTTGCGCAATGGCCGCAGGTGAACTGGACCCCGGACAGAGCGGCGATCCCGGTTGATCTCGATACGCTGACGCCCGACATCGTTGCGTCGTGGCAACCCGGTGATCGGCTGCTGCTGAGTGGCAAGATGCTGACCGGGCGCGATGCGGCGCACAAGCGCATGACCGACATGCTGGCACTTGGGCAGACGCTGCCCGTCGATTTCACCAATCGCGTTATCTATTATGTCGGGCCAGTTGACCCTGTTCAGGGCGAAGTCGTCGGCCCAGCCGGCCCGACCACGGCCACCCGCATGGACAAGTTTACCGAAACCATGCTGGCGCAGACCGGCCTGATCGCCATGGTCGGCA
>NZ_JANPCD010000019.1:0-13299 GCF_031430775.1 Sandarakinorhabdus sp.
GGCCGTGTTCGGCCCGGGCGCCAAGGCCAACCATCTGTCATATCTGGGCGATGCCCAAATCGGCGCCGGCGCCAACATCGGCGCTGGAACAATTACATGCAATTATGATGGTTTCTTCAAATATGAAACGAACATTGGCGCCGGCGCTTTCATCGGATCGAACAGCGCATTGGTGGCACCGGTGACCATTGGCGCTGGTGCCATCATTGGCGCCGGCAGCACCATCACAGCCGATGTCGCAGCCGATGCGCTGGCACTGGTGCGGCCACCGCAAAGCGAAAAGCCCGGCTGGGCGGCGCGGTTCCGGGCTGCCAAACAGGCACTGAAAGGCAAATAGCATGTGCGGTATCATCGGCATCCAGTCGCGCAGCAGCGTCGCCGACCGGCTCATCGATGGGCTGCGGCGGCTGGAATATCGCGGCTATGATTCCGCCGGCGTCGCCACCATCCATGACGGCCTGATCGAGCGGCGGCGCGCACCCGGCAAACTGGCCAACCTTGCAGGTGAACTGGCACTCAGCCCCCTGCCCGGCCATGCCGGTATCGCCCACACTCGTTGGGCCACGCACGGCGCGCCCACCCGCGATAACGCCCATCCGCATGCCACCGACCGCGTCGCACTGGTTCACAACGGCATCATCGAAAATTTCAAGCCTCTGCGCGAGGAAGTCATCGCTGCGGGTCGCACCCTCACCTCGCAGACCGACAGCGAAGTCGTGGCACATCTGCTGACCATGGCATTGGACGCCGGCGCCAGTCCGGACGAGGCCGTGGCAAGCACGCTGGCGCGGCTGCACGGCGCCTTCAGCTTTGCAATTCTGTTCCGCGACTTCCCCGAGCTTATGTACGGCGCCCGGCGCGGCTCGCCGCTTGTTCTGGGTTATGGCGACGGCGAGATGTTCCTGGGGTCCGATGCGCTCGGGCTGGCACCGTTCACCAACCGCATCGCCTATCTTGAAGAAGGCGACTGGGTACGGCTGTCGCCCGATGGTGCCCAGGTGTTCGACGGCGATGACCAGCATGTCAGCCGCCCGGTCATCATCTCGTCGGCATCGGCCGCCGTGATCGAAAAGGGCAACTATCGGCATTATATGGAAAAAGAGATCCATGAGCAGCCGATCGTCGTCGCCCAGACGCTTGGCGCCTATCTCGATCCGCTCGCCGAGACGGTCAGCCTGCCGCCCGCACCCTTTGATCTGGCGTCCGTCAAGCGCATCCAGATCGTCGCGTGCGGCACCGCGCTGCTTGCCGGGCACGTTGCCAGCTATTGGCTCGAAAGCCTGGCGCGCGTGCCTGTCGCCATCGATAATGCGTCGGAATTCCGTTACCGCGACCCCGTTTACGAAGACGGCGGCCTGTGCCTGTTCATCTCGCAAAGCGGCGAGACGGCCGACACGCTGGCGGCGCTGCGCCACGCCAAGGCCGGCGGCCAGATGATTGCCGCCGTGGTCAATGTCGCGTCGTCAACCATGGCGCGCGAAACCGACCTGCTGCTGCCCACCCATGCCGGGCCGGAAGTGGGTGTCGCCTCGACCAAGGCCTTCACATGCCAGATGGCCGTGCTGGCCGCCTTTGCCATTGCGCTAGGCAAGGCCAAGGGCCGGCTCCCGGTCGACGAGGAGGCGCGGCTGGTGCACCTGCTGACCGAAGTGCCGGCGGCGATGAACACGGCGCTGAAGTGCGAAACCACTGTTCAGGCGCTTGCCCAGCCTTTGTCCAAGGCGCGTGACATCTTGTATATCGGGCGCGGTCCGGACTATCCGATGGCGCTGGAAGGCGCGCTAAAACTGAAGGAAATCAGCTACATCCACGCCGAAGGTTATGCGGCGGGTGAACTGAAGCACGGCCCCATCGCACTGATCGACGAAAATGTCCCGGTGATTGTCATCGCACCCTCAGGCCCGCGTTTTGAAAAGACCATCTCCAACTGCCAGGAGGTCATGGCGCGCGGCGGCCAGGTCGTCCTGATTTCCGACGCGGCCGGCATCGCGGAGCACGGCGCCGGCACGATGGCGACCATCCTGATGCCCGACGTCGACCCGTTCATCAGCCCGTTGATCACCGCCGTACCGGTGCAACTGCTCGCCTATCATGTCGCGCTCGCCAAGGGCACCGACGTGGACCAGCCACGCAATCTGGCGAAATCGGTGACCGTCGAATAACGGCAACTGGCTGGGGCGGCAGGATTCGAACCTGCGCATGCCGGTACCAAAAACCGGTGCCTTACCGCTTGGCGACGCCCCAACAGCCGGGCTGCGCTGTTAGGCGGGCGCAGGCGTGGGCGCAACCGGAAATTCGGCCACAGGGGCTCCGTGCCGCGGTTATGCAAGCGCTTGGCGCGCAGGCCGTTGCTGGCGCATAAAGGGCTTGCGGCCTTTGGAGGACATATGACGGTTATCGTGACGGGCGCTGCCGGCTTCATCGGTGCCCATGTGGTGCGGGCCTTGCTGGCGCGTGGACAGCGGGTCATTGGCATTGACAACATGAACGCCTATTACGACCCGGCGCTCAAGCAGGCGCGGCTGGATCGATTGATCGGTGAAGCTGATGACTTTTTGTTCGCGTTCGGGGATTTTGCCGACCAGGCGGCGCTGGCGTCAGCCGTGGGCGGCGTAACGCTGACCGGCATTGTCCATCTGGGGGCGCAGGCCGGCGTTCGCCATTCGATCGATGCGCCGCGCGATTATGGCCATAGCAATCTGGTCGGGCAGCTGGAAATCCTTGAACTGGCGCGCAGCCAGCCGGGGGTGCATCTGGTTTATGCCTCGTCTTCCTCGGTCTATGGCGACACGACCGCCCTGCCCTTTGATGCCGAGGCGCGCGCCGATTCGCCGGTCTCGCTGTATGCCGCGACCAAAAAAGCCGGCGAGCTGATCGGTGAAAGCTATGCGCATCTGTATCGGATTCCCATGACCGGGCTGCGTTTCTTCACCGTCTATGGCCCCTGGGGGCGCCCGGACATGGCGATGTGGCGCTTTGCCGAACGGGTACTGAAGGGCGAGCCATTACCGCTTTACAATCACGGCCGGATGCGCCGCGATTTCACCTATATCGACGACATCGTAGCCGGCGTGCTGGCCGCGCTCGACCGGCCGCCGGCAGATGATGGCGCGGTCAAGCCGGGCGGGTCGACAAGCCCGCATGCCATTTACAATCTGGGAAATGACGAACCGCAGCAACTAGCAAGGCTGGTATCGTTGATTGGGCAGGCTTGCGGCCGCGAACCGCTGCTCGACATGCAGCCGATGCAGCCGGGCGACGTGACTGCAACCTGGGCCGACATAGCTCCGGCGCGGCGCGAACTTGGCTATGCGCCAACCGTACCATTGGAAGAGGGCGTGCCACGCTTTGTCGGCTGGATCCGCAACTGGACGAAGCAGTAGTTCAGCGCGCCAGCATTTCCCGTGCCTGGGCCACGTGCAGCACTTCGATCAACTGGCCCTTGTAAGTGGTGACACCTTTGCCAGCGGCAAGGCCGGCCTCATAGGCCGCGATCAGCCCGGCCGCATCGACCAGTTGCTGCGGCGTGGGCGAAAATGCCAGATTGCACGGCGCCACCTGGCTGGGGTGGATAAGCGTCTTGCCGTCAAAGCCTAGCAGCCGGCCCTGTGCCGCTTCGGCAAGGAAGCCGGCTTCGCTGGTAATATCGGTGAACACCCCGTCGAAGCAGGCGATGCCAGACGCACGCGCCGCCAGCACAATGGCCGAAAGGCTGTAGAGCAATGGCGTGCGGACGGCATCGCTGCCGCAGCGCAGATCCTTGGCAAGATCGGCCATACCGGCAATCAGCCCGGCGATGCCCGGCACTGCGGCAATCTGCGGCGCGGCCAGCACGCCAGCGGGGGTTTCGATCATCGCCAGCACCGGCAGGCCTGCCGCGGCGGCGACAACTGCCTGTGCCTGGGCGGCGCTGTCCACCTTGGGCACGACAAGGCCGTCAATGCCACCGCCGGTGGCCGCAGCCATATCGTCTGCGTGCCATGCGGTGCCGATGGCGTTGACGCGAAGAAACAACTTTCTCGCGCCCCAGCCTCCCTCGGCAGCAGCAGCGATGGCTGCGGCCCGGGCCTCGGGCTTGGCATCCGGCTGCACCGCGTCTTCCAGATCGAGCAGCACGGC
The DNA here is from genome assembly GCF_031430775.1 of Sandarakinorhabdus sp. GTDB lineage: Bacteria > Pseudomonadota > Alphaproteobacteria > Sphingomonadales > Sphingomonadaceae > Sandarakinorhabdus. The sequence goes on from NZ_JANPCD010000019.1 coordinate 4,120, forward strand.
GTCGGCGGGCAGCGTCCGCGCCTTGGCGACAGCGCTGGCACGGTTGGCCGGCAGGTAAAGCAGGGATTTGAAACGGTCCATCATCGGCCCAGCATAGCGGCTGCGCCGATGCGGTGAAGCGTCAATCCGCGTCCCAGCCCGTCAGCTTGCCCCGCAATTTCAGCAGGGCGGATTTCTTGATCTGGCATATGCGCGCGGCGCCGACGCCCAGCACCTGGCCGATCTCCTCAAGATTCAGTTCCTGCACAAAATACAGCTGCAGCACCTGCGCCTCTCGTTCCGGCAGGTGGCCGATGGCGGCGGCAATGGCGCGGCGGCGGTCATTGTCCTCAAGCTGTTCGTGCGCGTCGGGGCCGTCATCAGCGAACCAGTCATTGTGATCGGTGTAAATGTCGTCGAGGCTTTCGGAATGCGCGGCATGGGTCTGGGCAATGGCCGCGCGGTAAGCGTCCAGCGGCAGTTCCAGCGCCGCAGCCATTTCGGTGTCGGTGGCGGTACGGCCCAGTTGGTTTTCCAGTGTGGCGCGCACCCGCCCCCATTCGCGGCGGCGGCGAATTGCCGAGCGCACCAAGGTGGCGCCCTTGCGCAACTGGTCGATCATGGCGCCGCGCACCCGCATGGTGGCATAGGTGGCAAAGGCGGCATGGCCCCGATCCTCAAAGGCACGCGCTGCCTCGATCAGCGCAATCATGCCGATCTGCACCAGATCTTCGATATCGATGGCCGACGACACCCTGGCATGGACGTGCCAGGCGATCTTGCGGACCAGCGCCAGATGCGAGGAAATCAGCCGTTCGGGATCGGTGCGGGCGAGCCGTGCCGGCGCATACAGTGCCGGATCCAGGCCGAGACGAGCATCCATGGCTAACGCGCTCCTTCAGGAAGAATATTGAAAAACAGATGGTTGCCGGTCATGCGGCGGCGCCAACCACGGCCTGGACATCCAATGCGCGGTCATCGGGAATATCGGTGAAGGCCAGCACGGCTGCACCGGGCAGCCGGCTGCGAAGCAGGCTCCACAGCGGTCGGCGAATGGCGGGCAGTGTGACCACGGCAAAACGGCGCCCTTGCGTCATCAACGGCTCTGCGGCTGCGCTGATCGCTTCGCCGACGCGTCCGCCGAGATCGGGATCGAACGGCCAAGGCGAGCCCGGCGCCGCGCGAATGGCCTGTGCCAGCAGGCCTTCAAGGCCCGGATCCAGCGCAATGGCGGCCAGCGGCTGTTTCAGGTCCGCCAGCGTCTGGACGATCGCGGCCCCCAATGCCGGGCGCACCAGTTCCGCCAGTTCTGCCGGCTCCGCGCTTTTGCCGGCAACCGCGACCAGCGCCCCCACCAGCGTGCGCATGTCCCTGACAGGCACGCCTTCCTCGACCAACCGCTGCACGACCTGCGTGACGACGGGCAAGGGCATCAACTTGGGCACCAGCGCGCCGGCCAGCGACGGGGCGGCTTGCGCCAGCGTATCAAGCAGGGCCTGCACCTCGTCCTGGCCAATCAGGCGATGGGCGTTGGCCAGCAGCAGATGGTTGAGATGGGTGCCGATGACGGCTGCGGCATCGACGACGGTATAACCTGCGGCGACGGCAAGATCGGATTCGGCCGGGTCGATCCAGCGAGCCGGCAGGCCAAATGCCGGGTCCAGCGCCTCGCGGCCGGGAATTGGGGTGTCGATGACGCCGGCCTCGATCGCCAGCACATCGTCGGGAAATGCGGTATCCTCGCCGATGATGACGCCGCCGATGCTGATGCGGTACTGGAATGGCGCCAGCGCCATGGCATCACGTACGCGCACCGGCGGCAGCACCAAGCCAATATCCTTGGACAATTGGCGGCGGATGGCGGTGATGCGGGCCATCAAGGGGGCGCCGCGCGCCTCGTCGACCAGCGGCACCAGGCCAAAGCCGATGTCAAGGCTGGCAGCGGCGGTATCGGCCACATCGGTCCAGGCGATCTCGCTGCTTTGCGAGGCCACGTCGCCCTCGCCGGCTACCCCCGGGGCAATGGCCGGCACGCGCAGCTTCCATGCCAGCCAGCCAGCGCCGATGGCGGCGGGGGCCACCACCAGCAACGGCATGCCAGGAATGGCAGCAAGCAGGCCCAGGATGACGGCCACCGGCGCCCAGGCGGCTGCGCTGGCGAACTGGCTGGTGACCTGGCCGGACAGGCTGTCTTCCTTGCCGACGCGTGTCACCACCATGGCGGCCGCAATCGACAGCAGCAGTGCCGGCACCTGCGCGACAAGGCCGTCGCCCACCGCCAGCAGCAGGTAAATGCGTGCCGCATCGGCCAGCGACAGGTCATGCTGAACGGTGCCGAGCACCAGCCCGCCGATGATATTGATGGCAAGGATGAGCACGCCGGCAACGGCATCACCCTTCACGAATTTGGAGGCACCATCCATGGCGCCGTGAAAATCGGCCTCGGTGGTCACTTCGGTGCGGCGGGCGCGGGCCTCGTCGGCAGTCATCAGCCCGGCATTGAGATCGGCGTCGATGGCCATCTGCTTGCCGGGCAAGGCATCGAGCGTGAAGCGCGCCGCGACCTCGGACACGCGGCCGGCGCCCTTGGTGATCACCACCAGATTGATGATCATCAGCACGCCGAACACGAACAGGCCGACGACATAATCGCCCGCCACCAGAAAACTGCCGAATGCCTCGATGACATGGCCGGCGGCCGCCGTGCCTTCATGGCCATGCACGAGCACGACGCGGGTGGAGGCGACGTTCAACGACAGCCTCAGCAGCGTGGCAAACAGCAGGACGGTGGGAAAGGCGCTGAAATCCAGCGGTTTGCGCACATTGATCGCCACCATCAACACGATCAGCGCCACACCGATGTTCAGCACGAAAAACAGATCGAGCAGCAGCGCCGGCAGCGGCACGACCATCAGCGCGACAAGGATCAGGATCGCAGCCGGCAGCAGCGCGCCGCGCGGATCGAAGCGGGCCAAGGCATCGGTCATGCGCCAAGCTCCGCCAGCAGCATGTACGCCAGCCGCGCCCGGGCCAGCGGCACATTTGCAGCGGGCGCGGCGGGATCGCTTGTCGCAGCACGGGTCAGCGGCAGGCGGGAATTAGTATGGCCGCCTTCGATGCGGGCGGCAAAGCGTTCGTAAACTTCGGCGAGCGAACGCGGGGTGCCGTCATGTCCGTAAAACACGCCGCGATTGGCGGCGGCAGCGGCGGGTATCAGGCCGGCCGCATCGCTGCGGGGCGCTGATGCCATCTGTTTCAAAAAGCGCGCCGCCCCGGATGGGCCCAGGAAATGCGCCATATACAGATCCGTGGCACTGGCAGCGCGGCCCAACGCCGATTCCAGTTTTGCGCCATTGTCACGGGCAAACGCGCCAGCCATCAGCGCAGCGGCCTCGGCGTTGGTCCTGAGCGACAGGATGCTGGCCTTGACCTCGGCACTGGCTCCGGTGTTCAGGGCATCGGCGGCCCAGCCAAGGCCATGGGCGGCGCCGTGGCGTCGCACCGTGTCGAGCCAGGTGCGGGCCGTAAACTGGTAGAGCCCGCGTGCGCTGGATGTGCTAGCGGCAGCATCGGGGTTGAGACCAGATTCGACCTTGGCCTGTGCCACCAGATAGGAAAAATCGACGCCAGTTCGCGATGCGGCAGTGCGGACGGCGGCGATGACGCCGCTTGCCGTGTCCGCCGCAGCTTGCGAGACAGCGTGTGCGACTGGGCGCAGGGCAGCGATGCCGCTCATCCGGCCCAGCGCCCGTCGCGGCCATAGACCAATGGCGCGCCGCTGGCAGCCAGCACTCCGGACGGCACCAGCGCGCCAAGCCGGCGTTCAACGCCGATCAGCTTGGCCTTGCTGAGCAGGATGGCCCTGGCATTCAGGTCGCGCGCGGCCTCCAGCCGGTCGCGCCGCATTGGCACGCCGGCGGCAAGATCGGCCTGGACACGGGCAAGCGCGGCGGTCTTGGCCTCGCTGGCGGCAAGCACTGCGTCGGCATCCTCGGCTGCAAGCGCCGCCAGCTCGGCCTCGATGGCAGCGACGAGACCGTCGAAGCAATCTTCGGTCCCGGCCCAGACCGGGGTTGGGGCTGGGGCTTGCGCGATCCCGGTCACGGCTTGCGCGGCTCCAGCTTCATCATGGCGTCGGCGATGGCCAGCGGATCGGTCCGGAAGCGCCCGGCTGCTATTTCGGCGCGCAAGGCGGCGACGCGTGAACCGTCCACCGGTGGGCTGGCCGCCATGTCGCGCACGACGGCGAGGCGACCGCCGTTGCTCTTGTCCACTGCACCGCGATCAGGTGCCGGACGCGTGGCAGTGCCGATCTGCCCCGGCTTGCTGCCCGCATCGGGCGCGCGCAGGCCCCAGAGCGGCCCTCCCCGGCCCATTCCATCGATCATCATGCTCTCCTTTGGCAATCGGCCAGCACGGTGCTGGCAACAGCGGTTAACGGCGGTTCACCACGATGTTTTAATTGCCGCTCGAACTTCGCCCGAGGCTGACTCGGCCATCGGGCGTAAGTTGCCCGACGAAGCGCCGGCCATTATCGCCCTTGAGCCAGACGCGGCCATCGGCAGCATCGCGGTCGGCAGTGGCATCCAGCGTGACTTCAAAGCCGGCACCGCCGGCCGCGACCAGCACACGGTCGCCGCGCCGGATTACGGGCGGCGACCGCATGGCGCCCGGCGTGCTGCTCCGGTCACTGGCCAGCGGCACGAAGAGCGTCCAGGCCGGCTGGATACATTCAACTCGCACGACGTCGGGATCTGCCATCGCCAGCGCCGGCCGCGGGCAGTCGGGCAGCAACAACCGCGAATCAATGCGGCCTGCGCGCCCGGCAAACGCGGCCACTCGCGCCGCCAGATCGGGAATGGGGTGCAGGCCCGAAGCGTTGGCGGCGCTCCCGCCCCACAGTCCCGTGGCGACCAGGCCGATCATCGTGATGCCGAGGCTGTAAACAATGGGTCGCACTGGCCGTTCTCCTGTCTGGTCGTTCTGCTGATGCCCCTCCAAGCAAGAACCGGGCCAAGGCCATTCCCCCCTATGGCCAAGGTCCAGACCCGGCCCGGGGGCGGCAAGGCCTTGCCGGCAAAGCGGCAACCCCTTTCCGCCCCCGGGCCAATTTGCCGTGCCCCGGTGCGCTGCATCCCTGTCCGGGCCATGGTTGGCACGCCCCTTGCTTGGGCTGGGCCATGACCGACTTTCTCGATACCCAATTCGGCATCCACGGCCGCGCCCTGCAACTCAGGGCGCAGCGGCTGGATGTCATTGCATCCAACATCGCCAACGCAGCGACGCCGGGCTTCAAGGCGCGCGACATCGATGTGGATGCCACTCTGGCCGGCGGCTCGGCGTTTGGTGCGGCGCTGGACAATGCGCTCAAATATCGCGTGCCATCGCAGGTCAGCCTTGATGGCAACACCGTCGAACTGGCGACCGAACAAGCGGCTTTTGCGCAAAACGCGGTCCAGTACCGCGCCTCGCTCGGGTTCCTCACCAGCCGCATCCAGTCACTGATGGCTGCCTTGAAGGGCGGTGAATGATGGCGGGCCTGAACACCTTCGACATTGCCGGGCGGGCCATGACGGCGCAGCTCGTGCGGCTCAACAGCATTGCCTCGAACCTGGCCAATGCCGGCGCCGTGTCCGGGACCGAGGCCGGCGCCTATCGCGCGCTCAAGCCGGTGTTTGCCACCGCCTATCAGGGACAGACCGCCACCGTCGATGTGACGCAGGTGCTACCCACCGGCATTCCCGAAAAGCGCCACGACCCCGGCCATCCGCTCGCCGATGCGACCGGGCACGTCTGGGCCGCTGCCGTCGATTCCAATCAGGAGATGGTCGAAATGGTCGAAACTGCCCGGCAATATGCCAACAACATCGAAGTGTTGACCACGGCGCGCACGTTGGCGCTCGACACGATGCGGCTCGGCAAATGAGCCGCATCGATACGCTCCCCGCCGGCATCCCCGTCGCTGGTCCGCCGGCGGCCAAGCCGCTGCGCCAGTCACTGGGCCAGGCGGACTTTCTCGAACTGATGACCGCCCAGCTCAAGAACCAGGACCCCACCAAACCGGTCGATAACACCGAATATGTCGCCCAGATGGCGCAGTTTTCGACCGTCAACGGCATCGAGAACATGAACATCAAGCTGGCCAGCGTAATCGACCGGCTCGACGCCCTGATCGCTGCCCAATCCGCAGCAGCAATTTCCGCCACCCCAGAGGAGTGACCCCATGGCCTTTTACACTGCCCTGACCGGCCTTGCCGGCGCCCAAACCGAAATGGCGACCATCGCCAGCAACATCGCCAACGTCGGCACCACCGGCTTCAAGCGCAGCCGGGTGGCATTCGGCGACATCATCTCCACCTCGCCGCTGCAAAACCCCAACCGCATCGTCGGGTCGGGCACATCGGTGCGGTCCATCTCCCAGCAATTCCAGCAGGGGCCGACCGAAACCTCGACCTCGGCGCTCGACCTTGCCATCGCCGGCCAGGGCTTTTTCACGGTCAAGAGCGGCGCCGGCGGCATTTCCACGCATTTCACGCGCAGCGGCAGCTTTGCCGTCACCGCCGAACGCTTCATCGTCGATACTCAGGGCCGGCGGCTCCAGTTGTTCCCCACCACCACCGATGGCAATGTCCAGTCCACCGACCTTGGTTCGACCATTCCGGCAAGATTGCCGCTTTCGTCCGGCACGCCGCAGGCCACCAGCCTCGTGAAGATTTCCGCCAACCTGCCCGCTGATGCGCCGATCATCGCCAACAAGCCGATCTATACCCCGTCCAACCCCTATGTCTTTGATCGCAATGACCCGAGCACTTTTAATGCCTCGACCAGCACGACGGTTTACGACTCGCTGGGCAACCCGATGGCGGCCACAGTTTATTATGTGAAGGACAGCGCGCCGACGTTGCCCGATCCGGTGCACCGCTGGACAGCGCGGGTGTTTGTCGGCGATACCGAAATGAACGTCGCGGGTGCGCCCGGCATCGCCATGGCCTTCGACACCAATGGCGTGCTGACCAGCCCGGCGGCGCCGTTCCCGTTCGACCCGTTCACGCCGCCCACCGGCGGGGCGGCCTTTGCGCTGGCCATCGACCATGGCCTTGCCACCACCCAGCAAACGGGACCGTTCAGCCTGGCACTGATCGAACAGGACGGCATTCCGTCGGGCCAGCTCGAAAGCATCTCGATCGATACGTCGGGCACCATGAAGGCGAGCTTTTCCAACGGCGAGGTGCAGACGCTGGGCAAGGTGGCGCTGGCGACCTTCAGCAACCCGCAGGGCCTGAAACAGACCGGCGATGCCAGTTATGTCGGCACCCCCGAAAGCGGCGAACCGATTGTCGGCGAGGCCGGCCGCAACGGCATCGGCACCATCCTGTCGGGCAGCCTCGAACGCTCCAACGTCGATCTGACCGTCGAACTTGTCGCCCTGATTGCGGCCCAGCGCAATTTCCAGGCCAACGCCAAAGCCATCGAGACGGATTCGACGTTGATGCAAACCATCATCAACATCCGCAGCTAAGGGGCTGATAATCCATGGACCGGCTGATCTATACCGCCCTGAGCGGGCTTGGCGCACGTGGCCGGCAGCAGCAGGTGACGGCCAACAACCTCGCCAATGCCATCGTGCCGGGCTTTCGCCGCGAGGTGGTGGCAGCCGAAGGCCGTTATCTGGCCGGCGATGCCTGGCCGGCGCGGGTGCAGGCCGGATCGCCCAGCCTGACCACCCCGCACGAGGCCGGACAGGTGACAGCAACCGGCAACGAGATGGACATCGCGCTGGCCGGCGAAGCCTGGCTGGCCGTGCAGGGGCCGATCATCGGCGGGCAAATCAGCGAAGGCTATACGCGGCGCGGCGATCTTTCGGTGTCCCCTGCCGGGCTGCTGACCAACGGCGATGGCCGGGTCGTCGTGGGTGACAATGGCGCCCCCATCAGCGTGCCGCCGGGCGCCGCGGTCCAGATCGGCAGCGATGGCAACATCACGGCCCGGCTCGGCGATGCGGTGACGCCGCTGGGCCGGCTGAAGCTTGTCGATGGCACCAGCCTCAAGAGCCGCGACAAGGCCGGTGACAGCTTGTTCGTCACCGATCTGCCGCTGCCGCGCGACCAGGCGGCGCGGTTGCAACCGGGCGCGCTGGAAAGCGCCAATGTGCAGGCCGCCCATGCCCTTGCCGAGCTTGTCGAAGAGCAGCGCGGTTTCGAGGTAAACGCCCGGATGCTGAGCGTTGCCAAGGAAATTGACGAAAAGGGCGCCCGTCTCATGGCGCTCGACAACTGAGGAGCTGACGCATGACTTCGGCCTTGCAGATCGCCCGTTCGGGGCTTGATGCGCTCGACCAGCGCATGAAAACGATTTCCAACAATCTGGCGAACGTGGGCACCACCGGCTTCAAGCGCGACCGCGCGGCGTTCGTGTCGTTGATGTACCAGGATGACCGCAGCCCCGGCGCGGCATCCAGCGCCGACACCCAATATGCCACCGGGCTCGGCACCGGCACCGGTGTGCGCGTAGCGGGCACCGAGCGCATCCATGCCCAGGGCACGCTGATCCAGACGGACAATGCGCTGGATCTGGCCATCGAGGGCGCCGGCTTCTTCGCCGTGACCATGCCCGACGGCACCCAGGCCTTTTCCCGCGACGGCGGTTTCAAGCTGTCGGCGACCGGCGAGATGGTGACCACTGCGGGCCTGCGGCTGGCCCAACCTATCATCATTCCCGATGGCGCCGAACGTATCACGATTGCGCCCGATGGCACGGTTACGGCCGTCATCGCCGGGCAGGCCGCCCCCGTCGAGGTCGGCCAGCTGCAATTGTCGCGGTTCCTCAATCCGGCCGGGCTGTCTCCCATCGGCGACAATCTTTACCGCGAAACCGCCGGGTCCGGTCCCGCCACTGCCGGCCCTGCGGGCATCGCCGGCATGGGCACGCTGCGCCAGGGCGCGCTCGAAGGCTCGAACGTGTCAACCGTGCAGGAGCTGGTCGACATGATCGAGACGCAGCGCGCCTATGAAATCAACGCCAAGGTCATCAAGGCCGCCGATGAAATGGGGCAATATGTTGCGCAGAACGTCTGAGGCAGCGCTGCGGCTGGCCCCGTTGCTGGCGCTGCTGCTGCCGGCCTGCGCCGATGAAGGCTTTGGCCGGGCGCCGGGCATTGCGGCGACCTTGCCGCCGCCGGCTCCGGTGGATGCCCCGCCCACC
>NZ_JANPCD010000020.1:0-40753 GCF_031430775.1 Sandarakinorhabdus sp.
CCTCGGGTGCTGGCCCGCATCCGACCGTGGTTTTGTGCCACGGCCTGCCCGGCAACGAGCAGAATCTCGACCTTGCACAGGCCGCTCGCCGCGCCGGGTTTGTGGTGCTGACGCTGCATTATCGCGGCAGTTGGGGCAGCCCGGGCATTTTCAGCTTTGCCAATGCCTCGGCTGACGGAATCAACGCTGCTGATTGGCTGATCGCACCCGAACAACTGGCCCGTTACCAGATCGACAAGAACCGGTTGGTGCTCGCCGGTCACAGCATGGGCGGCTTCGTTGCGCTTCGCGTGGCGGCCGCACGGCCCTCCGCCAAGGGGTTGCTGCTGCTCGACGCATGGAACCCCGGCGACGGTATGCTTGCCAGTCTGCGTGCGCCTGGCGGCAAGGCACAATATGTGTCCCGACAGGGGAACTCGCTCAACATGCTGGCGGCCACCACAGCCGGGCTTGCCGATGAAATTCTTGACGGTGGCGATGCCTTCGACCTTCGCCGTGAAGCGCCGGCGTTGGCGGCGCGCCCGGTGCTTGTCCTCGCGGCGGAAAAGGCCAATGGCTTGACCAATCGCCGCCTGGCCGAAAGCTTTCGGGCGAGCGGCAACACGCAGGTCGGCCTTGTCATCATGCCGACCGACCATGGCTTCAACGATCATCGCATCGCACTGATTTCCGCCAGCCTCGATTGGCTGGACCAATTCAAGCGGAAACCCTGATGGCCAGAACACCAGACGCGCAGGGACGCTCGGTCCGCTTGCTTCGCGTCGGCGAGCAGGTTCGTCATGCGCTGGCCGAAGTGCTGGGGCGCGGCGACATTCGCGATGAACTGATCGAGCGCAGCATGGTCAGCGTGTCCGAAGTGCGGATGTCGCCCGACTTGCGCCACGCCACCGTGTTCATCAAGTCGCTGGCTGGTGGTGATGACCAGGCCGTGGTCAAGGCGCTGGCGTCACATGCGAAGTATCTGCGCGGCGAAGTCGCGCGGCGGTTGCCGACCAAATACACGCCCGACCTGCGGTTCCGGCCGGACGAAAGTTTCGATGCCGGCGCGCGGATCGATGCCGTGCTTCGCCGACCCCGAATCGCGCGGGATCTGGTTGTTGACGAACCGCCCGCGCGCATCGACATCGAATCCGATGATGACTGAGCTGTATGTGCCGCTGTCTCGCGGCACGCTGCGGCTGGAAACACTGGCGCAAACGCATCGTGAAGGCCTGCGCGGCGTCTGTGCGCGTGACACGGAAATCTGGGATATCTACCCCTATTCGATGCTGGGCGAACATTTCGGTCCGGTGTTTGCCGCCATGCTGGACGGCAGCCGGCAATGTTATGCCGTGTTCAGCGGCGATGCGCTCGTCGGCACCACCAGCTGGTATGGCCATGATGCGTCCAATCGGGTCGTTGCGATCGGCGGCACTTTTCTGGCGCCCGAAGTGCGCGGTGGGCCGTTCAACCTGGCCTTGAAGGGCCTCATGATCGGCCATGCCCGCGCCTGCGGCATCCACCGCATTCATTTCGATGTCGATGTGCGAAACACGCGCTCGATTGCGGCTGTCCTGAAGCTCGGTTGCCGGGCCGAGGGCGTTTTGCGCCAGAACCGCATCACCTGGACCGGCCATGTGCGTGATACTGCGATCTTCTCGCTGTTGCCGGGGGAGGAATCGCCCTTGTTGAGGGCGCATCTATGAAACTGGGTGGCTGGATCATCCTCGACAAGCCGCTTGGTCTTTCGAGTGCACAAGGGGTTGCGGCGGTAAAAAGGATCCTGCGATCAGCGGGCCTGACTGTGCCGCGAATCGGCCATGGCGGCACACTCGATCCCCTGGCGACCGGTGTGTTGCCGATTGCGCTTGGCGAAGCGACCAAGCTGGCCGGGCGAATGCTTGATGCTGCCAAGGGTTATGACTTCACTGTGTCATGGGGCCGTGCGACTAGTACCGAGGACGCCGAAGGCGAGGTCGTCGCGGTTAGCGATGTGCGCCCGGCGGTGGGTGCGATAGCAGATGTGCTGCCACGATTCACCGGCCCCATCGTGCAGGTGCCGCCGGCTTATTCCGCCCTCAAGGTCGATGGCAAGCGTGCCTATGCCCGCGCCCGCGCCGGCGAGACGGTGGTGCTGGCGCCGCGCAATGTCACGATCCTTGCGCTGACGCTGATCGCCCATGACACCGATAGCGCAACCTTTTCGGCACAGGTGTCGAAAGGCACTTATATCCGCAGCCTGGCGCGCGATATTGCCGTGGCGCTTGGCACCGTTGGCCATGTCACCATGTTGCGGCGCACGCGGTCCGGGCCGTTCGCGCTGGATCAGGCGATATCGCTGGACAATCTGACCGAACTGGTGCAGGGCGCTGCGCTTGAACAGGCCATTCTGCCACTGATGGCAGGGCTGGACGACATCCCGGCCCTTGTCATCGACTCCGATCAGGCGGCTGCGCTCCGACAAGGGCGCATCCTGACGGGGCACCCCGCTTCTGACGGCACCTGTCTCGCCTGCCTCGGCTCTGTTCCCGTGGCGCTGGTCGAGATTTCCCAAGGGGAGGTCCGGGTTCTGCGCGGGTTCAATGACTGATTATAAGGAGTAACCCGATGTCGATTGCTGCTGAACGCAAAGCTGAAGTCATCAAGGGCAACGCCCAGAGCGCCACTGACACGGGTTCTCCCGAAGTCCAGGTTGCCATCCTCTCGGAGCGCATTGCCAACCTGACCGAACATTTCAAGACACATGCCAAGGACAACCATTCGCGCCGCGGTTTGCTGGTGCTTGTCAACAAGCGCCGCTCGCTGCTCGATTATCTCAAGCGCACCAACGAAGCGCGTTATGTCGCGCTCATCGCCAAACTGGGCCTTCGCAAGTAAGCGAGCCCGCAACGAACGGCCCCGAGCTTCGGGGCCGTTCGCATATCCGGCCCCGGCGAATGAGCGCCGGTCCCGGCACCGCCATTCGGGCGGCACACCACCGAGGCGGCGAACGGCAATAGGGCTGTTGGCCAAGGAAAGACCCACATGTTCACCATTCATCGTGAAGAGATCAACTGGGGCGGCCGCAAGCTGACCCTCGAAACCGGGCGCATTGCCCGTCAAGCCGATGGCGCCGTGCTGGCGACCTATGGCGAAACCGTCGTGCTGTGCGCCGTCACGGCCGCCAAGTCGGTCAAGGAAGGGCAGGATTTCTTCCCGCTCACCGTCCATTACCAGGAAAAATATTCCGCTGCCGGCCGCATCCCCGGCGGCTTTTTCAAGCGCGAGCGCGGTGCTACCGAGCATGAGACGCTGACCAGCCGTCTCATCGATCGCCCGCTGCGTCCGCTGTTCCCAGAAGGTTTCTACAACGAAATCAACGTCATTTGCCAGGTCCTGAGCTATGATGGCGAAAACGAAGCCGACATGGTCGCCATGATCGCCGCTTCGGCCGCGCTGACCATTTCCGGTGTGCCGTTCATGGGCCCGATTGCGTCCGCACGCGTCGGCTTCACCGACGGTGAATATCTCCTCAACCCGTCAAAGACGCAGGTCGCTGCCGGTCGCCTCGATCTGGTCGTCGCCGGCACGCATGATGCAGTGATGATGGTCGAATCCGAAGCCAAGGAGCTTTCGGAAGACGAAATGCTGGGCGCCGTGATGTTTGCCCATCGCGGCATCCAGCCGGTGATTGGCGCGATCATCGCGCTCGCCGAAAAGGCCGCCAAGGACCCGTGGGAACTCGCTATCCCCGACAATTCCGCCATGCTGGCCCAGATCAAGAAGGCGGTCGGCAAGGACATCACTGCTGCCTACAAACTGACCAAAAAGTCGGATCGTCAGCAGGCTCTGGCCGAAGCCAAGGCCAAGATGAAGCCGCTGTTTGCCGACGCCGACAGCGCCACCCAGCAAAAGGCTGGCAAGCTTTTCAAGAAGCTTGAAGGCGACATCGTTCGCGGCGCCATCTTGAAGGACGGCAGCCGTATCGACGGCCGCGACACCAAGACCGTGCGCCAGATCGAAGCCATGGTCGGTCTGTTGCCGCGTACCCATGGTTCGGCGCTGTTCACGCGCGGCGAAACCCAGGCGATCGTCACCACGACGCTTGGCACAGCCGATGCCGAGCAGATGATCGACGGGCTTGATGGCCTGCGCTACGAACGCTTCATGCTGCACTACAACTTCCCTCCGTACTCGGTGGGCGAAGTCGGCCGTTTCGGGGCGCCCAGCCGCCGCGACATCGGCCATGGCAAGCTGGCATGGCGCGCCGTTCACGGCGTGCTGCCAAGCAAGGAAGCCTTCCCGTATACGGTCCGTGTCTTGTCGGACATCACCGAGTCGAACGGCTCGTCGTCGATGGCGACCGTCTGCGGCGCTTCGCTGGCGCTGATGGACGCCGGTGTGCCGCTGACCCGTCCGGTCGCCGGCATTGCCATGGGGCTCATATTGGAAGGCAAGAACTTTGCCGTCCTGTCCGACATCCTTGGTGACGAAGATCACCTGGGCGACATGGACTTCAAGGTTGCCGGTACGTCCGAAGGCGTCACTGCCCTTCAGATGGACATCAAGATCGCCGGGATCACCGAAGAAATCATGAAGGTCGCGCTGGATCAGGCCAAGGCTGGCCGCCAGCACATCCTTGGCGAAATGGCCAAGGCGCTGGACCACACGCGTGAGGAAATGTCGGCCCATGCGCCGCGCATCGAAACCATGCAGGTGCCCAAGGACAAGATCCGCGACATCATCGGCACCGGCGGCAAGGTCATCCGCGAAATCGTCGCCACCACAGGCGCCAAGGTCGACATCGAGGACGATGGCACGGTCAAGATCGCATCGAGCGATCCGGAAAAGATCGCTGCTGCCCGCAAGTGGATCGAAGGCATCACCATGGAAGCCGAAGTCGGCAAGATCTACACCGGCAAAGTTGTGTCGATGGTCGATTTTGGTGCGTTCGTGAACTTCATGGGCGGCAAGGACGGCCTGGTTCACATCAGCGAAATCAAGAACGAGCGCGTTGCCAACGTCAAGGAAGTGTTGACCGAGGGCCAGCAGGTCAAGGTCAAGGTCCTCGCCGTCGATGAACGCGGCAAGGTCCGCCTGTCGATGCGTCTTGTCGATCAGGACACTGGCGAGGAAATCGCCGATACGCGCCCTCCGCGTGAAGGCGGTGACGACCGCGGCCCGCGCAGTGACCGTGCTCCCAGAAGGGACGGCGACCGTGGCGGCCCGCGCCGTGATGGCGGTGACCGTGGTCCCAGAAGGGACGGGGGCCGTGACGGTGGTGACCGTGGTCCGCGCTCGGACGGTGATCGTGGTCCGCGCCCTGAGCGCGCACCCAAGGACGCCGAAGACGGCGGCAGCTTGCCGGACTTCCTTACCGGCGGCCGCGACTGATCTTCGCGCCAAGGATCTGCATGAGGGGCCGCTCCGAAAGGGGCGGCCCTTTTTCATGGCGTGCCGCCGCTTGGGCCGGCGGGTGTTGCCCGGTTACCGACAGGCCTGCGAAATCCAGTTGCGGATTTCCGTGTTGCAAACCGACGGCTGGTCGATGTTGCACAAATGGCCGGCACCAGGAACGCTGCGACAGGCAGCGCCGAGACGCGAAAGCGCGCGGGCGTTGGCGTGACGGTGGGGTGTGTCGCCTTGGCCGACAAGCGCGAGCACAGGGGCGCTGATGCGCGCCATGATGCTTGCCGTGACCTCCAGCCGGCCGGCGCCATGCACCAGGTCGCGGCCGTCATAGTCTGCCAGCATGGCCGCGACATCGCCTGCCTGGTCTGCGCCATCGGCGTGGAGACGGGTCAAGGGGTGGTCGGCCCAGGCCGCGCGCATTTCCGAAAGGGTGCCGCGCAGTGCAGCCGTCGCCATGGCCGCGAACGGGACATGCTCGCCCGGCGCATCCACTCCGTCGAGCGCGGTGCCGACCAGCACGATGCCGGTCACCCGGCTCCCGGCACGCGCGGCGGCCGCAAGGGCGACCTTGCCGCCCTGTGACATGCCAACCAGCGCAAACCGCTCCAGCCCGGCAGCATCGGCGATGCGCAGCACATCGTCTGGCTCGGCGCCAAGATCGGCCGGCGCCGTGGCAGCGCCGAAGCCGCGCCGGTCAGGTGCAATCAGGCGGAAATGCGCCGCCAAAGCCAATTGGGGTCGCCACATGCGGCGATCCAGCGTCCAGCCATGCAGCAGGATCAGCGGCGGAGCATCGTCCGCACCCAATGTCTCGACAGGCAGCGTCCCGCCACCGACAGCGACCTGGCGCACATGGCCACCCGGCCAGCGGGGCGTGTCTACCCCCGTGCCAGGCATCGGGCCTCAGGCTGTGTGACGGTAGGGGTTGTTGTTGCGGCGGTCCCCTGCCAGCCAGCGGGCCAGTTCGGACCGGGCGTTGCTGCGGCGCTGGGCATCCACATCCCCGTCCGTGGCTTCGGGCGCATCATGGGTAAATTCCAGGATCATGCCGTTGGGATCTGTCACATAGACTGAGCGGCAATAGCCATGTTCCAGCACATAAGTCTGCGGCTCGGTGATCCCGGCGGCGGCGATCCGTGTTTCCAGTTCCGCCTGCGCCTGCTTGTCGACATGCAGCGCGATGTGGTGAAAGGGCGAGGGCGGTATGTCGGGGCCGAATTCGGCCTGGTCGGCCGGGTCGGCAAACTGGAAAAACGCCAGTGCCGAGCCATCCTCCAACTCGAAGAAGCAATGGCAATAGGTCCGCTCCTTGCCAAACAGCTCGTCCATTTCGGTATAGGTTGCAATCAACGGCAGGCCGATCACATCCTCGTAAAAAGCACGCGTCGCCTCAAGGTCCTTCGACACATAGGCAGTGTGGTGGAGACGGCCGGGACGACGCATCATGCTCTCCTGTTATCTAGCCAAACAGCTTGGCGGCAATGGTCGCGACATGGCGACCCTGGAAACGGGCGCCGTCAAGTTCGTTTTCCGAAGGCATGCGGCTGCCATCGCCGCCGGTGATGGTGGTGATGCCATAAGGCGTGCCACCGGAAATGCCGTCCATGGTGGCATTGCCGTCCCAGCTGTAGGGCAGGCCGACAACGATCATGCCGTGATGCAGCAAGGTCGTGTGGAACGAGGTCAGCGTGGTTTCCTGGCCGCCATGCTGGCTGGCAGTGGCGCAGAACGCGCTGCCGACCTTGCCGACCAGCGCCCGAGCAAACCACAGCCCGCCGGTCTGGTCGAGGAAGTTGCGCATCTGCGCCGCCATGTTGCCAAACCGGGTCGGCGTGCCGAAGATGATGGCGTCATACTCGGCCAGCTCGGCAGGCTCCGCAATGGCCGCAGACTGGTCGGTCTTGAGGCCTGAAGCCTTGGCAACATCGTCGGGCACCAGTTCCGGCACCCGTCTCATGGTCACTTCGGCGCCATCGACACTTGCCGCACCTTCGGCGATGGCTGTGGCCAGTGTTTCGACATGGCCATAGCTGGAGTAATACAGGACGAGGATGCGGGCCATGCGTGATCCTTAGAAGCTGAAGCTGGCTTCGATGCCATAGCGGCGAGGACGTGCCTTGAACACGAAGCCGCCCGGGGAGAATTCGGCGTTGTAGCGTTCATCGAACAGGTTCGATGCGAAAGCAGTGACGTTCCAGGCATCGCCGGCGACGCCGATGCGGGCATCGACGATGTCGACAGGATCGCGCGAGGTCGAATTTTCGACATCGAACCAGGTGCGGCCGGTGCGGCGATAGTCGACACGGGCGGTAAGGTCGAGCGTGTCGGTGATCGGCGCCTTGTAGTTGGCTGTCAGGTTCAGCGTGTAACGCGAGATCAGCGGCGCCTGGTTGCCGATGACGGCGGCGTTCGAGAAGCGCCTGATTTCGCTGTCGGTGTAGCCAAAGCCGGCGATGAGATCGAGGCCGGGGGCTGCGCGCCAGGTGGCGTCGAGCTCGAAACCCTTGATGCGGGTTTCGGGCACATTGCCGAGGTTCTGGGTCGAGTTGGCCGCCAGGAAGACGAAGAAATAGCTGTTCTCGGACTTGGTCGTGAACGCGCTGGCGTTGAAGGTCAGGGCGCGGTCGCTGGTCTGGGTCTTGATGCCGATTTCAAATGTCTCGGCCACTTCGGCGTCGAACAGATCGCCGACACCGACAATGCCATTGGCTGCGGCAACCGCGCCGACGCCGGTCTGGTTGAAGCCGCCCGAACGGAAGCCCTTCGAATAGCCGCCGAACAGGGTAATGTCATCGGTAGGTTGCCATGTCAGCGTCAGCTTTGGCTGCCATTCGCTGAAGGTTTTCTTGCGGACTTCGCCAGTGCGACCCTGCGGGAAGCCGGCGACGTTGGGCAAGAAGCCGGTGGGCGTCAGGGTGGTGTTCTCGCGGCGGTCGCGATCATAGCGCAGCGAGGCATCGACGCGCAGCTGCTCATTGACCTTCCACACGGCGTTGCCGAACAGCGCCCAGGCGAAATTGTCCTGGGAATCGGCCAGGAAGCTGAACTGCGGGTTCAGCGGATTGGTGCTGGGCGTGCGATAGACTGGGAACACGCCCCGGCCGTTGTCGATCATGTTGCCGGTCGAGATGTAGCGCTTGGTGCCCACCGCATAGCCGCCGACGATGACCTGCAACGGCTTGTCGGCCGGGGATTCGTAGCGAACTTCCTGGCTCCAGATATCGACATCGAGGAACTGGCTCTGGTTGAGATCGAAGCCGAAAAACTGGAAGAACAGCGAATCCGGGATCGGCAGGAAGTTGAACGCATCGCCGGTCAGGATTTCGCTGACCTTGTCATATGACGTGATCGAGGTAACCGTGCCGGCGTCTCCGGCATAGGAAACGCGCAGCGCCACGTTGTACAAGTCACGGTCGTTCTGGCCGGCGTTATTGACGCGCACCGGCAGCGAAGTGTCGTTCACGTCGTTCACGATGTTGAAGTACAGGGCCTGGGTGCGCAGCAGGCCGACCGACGCACGCAGGTCGATGGTCAGCTCGGGCGTCGGCGTGAACAGCAGATTGCCGCGCAGGTTGAGGTCCTTCACAGGGTCGGCATCTTCGCCGAGGAAGGTGTTCGGGATGAAACCATTGGTGTCATACCAGCTGCCCGAGACGCGGAACTTGAGGTTTTCTGCCAGCGGCCCGGACAGGTTGCCGCGCAGATAATAGCCGAAGCCGTTGTCGACGCCGGCGGTGATCTTGCCGGACATCTCGTTCGTCGGCGCCTTGGACTTGATGATGATGGCGCCGCCGATGGCGTTTCTGCCATAGAGGCCGCCCTGCGGGCCCTTGAGGACTTCGATCTGCTCGATATCCACCAGTTCCTGGTTGAACTGCGCCGGATTCGTCTGCTGGACGCCATCGACGATGACGGCGACCGAGGGTTCCGAGTTGCGAGCCTGGGTGATACCGCGAATGATGATGAAGGCGTTGCCGGCGTTCTGGGTTTCCACCAGATTGACGTTGCTCGTCAGGCCGATGAAATCGGCAGGGCGCTCGATGCCGGCCGACTGGATCGCTTGCGAATTGAACGCGGTGATGCTGGCCGGCACGTCCTGCAAGGACTCAGCGCGGCGCGTTGCGGTGACGATGATTTCGCCCTCGGCGGGATCAACCGGCGCTTCCTGCGCCTGAACTGCCGTGGTCAGCAGCGCACAGCAGCCAAGCAAACGCGAAACGGCCTTGATGATCGCCATGGTTTTAGTCCCCCCGAAAGTATCGCGGCCGGATCGTCTGCCCGGCAGGCTACCGCCCATGCTGGGTTCGCAATGCGAAGTCAAGTTCGATAATCGAATAAATGCGCAGTGTCACTCAAGCGTGACTAGTGGCGGCTCCCGGCTTCTGCCAGCGGCCGCATTCGGGATGCCATGTCGCCTGCTTGGTCGGGGCCAGGGACGGGTGCCTGAGAATTGCCAGCGATGGGCGCTTCTCAGTTGGCACCCAGTGAGCGAGCGAGCATCGGCCAGCGGCGCAGCTCCGCCTCGATGGCGGCTGCGGCATCGCGCAGCAACGGCAACCGGGTGCGAACAAGTTCGTCCTGCGAAATGCGGGTGGTGGAGGTCGAACAATTGATCGCTGCGACAACCTTGCCATCTGCATCTTGCACAGGGACGGCGACCGACACGATGCCATAATCGAGCTCGTCCAGCGCCGAATCATAGCGGCGCTCCGCAATCGCGCGCAGGCGATCGCGAAAGGCCTGGGGATCGGTGACAGTGCGTTCCGTCATCCGCGCCAGCGGTGCTTCGGCCAGGAACGCCGCGATGGCGGCATCGCCCTCAAAGGCCAGCAGCACTTTGCCCATGGATGTCGCATGCAGCGGGTAGCGCGTGCCCACGCCCGCACCCAGGCGGATGCGCCGCTGGGTCGGGATGTGGCAGACATATAGAATGTCTCGGCCAGAACGCACCACAAGCGAGGCGGAATCACCGGTCTGGTCTCGCAGGCCTTGCAGCGGCACCGCAGCCAGTTGCTCGATGTTCATCGACGAAAGATACGCCGAGCCAAAGGACAGAACCTCGGGGCGAAGCAGAAAGCGCCGGCCAGTTTGGGCCACATAACCAAGTGCCACCAGCGTGTTGAGGCAGCGGCGCGCCACTGCCGGTGACAGGCCGGTTACCACGGACACTTCGGACAAGGCCATTTCCGGATGGGCCGCATCAAAAGAACGCAGCACCTTGAGGCCCCGCTCCAGCGTGGACAGATATTCGGGATCCTTGGGTTCGCGCATGGCCATGGCTTCAGCGCTATTGCGCCTGACCCGGTTGCGCAAGGGCGCTACTCGGCAGCGGTCTGCTCCGCGCGGCCAAGGATGCTGCCGTTGTCGGCGCCAAGCAGAGGCGGCGCGGTTACCGTCGTTGCGCGCTCGCCATCAAAGCTGAGCGGCGAGCGGATGGTACGAAATTCGCCAAAAGGACCAGGCGCCGATACCATCAAGCCGAGATGCTCGGCTTGCGGAGAGGCCAGCACCTCGGCGCTGGTTGCCACAGGGGCGTTCGGCACTTCGAGCTGGGTCAGCCGGTCGCACCATTCGGCGCGGCTGCGGCTGGCAAAGATCGGTGCCAGAAAGTCCACGACATCTTCATAATGCGCAATGCGTGCATCGCGGTTCGCAAATGCGGGCTGTGCAAGCATGTCGGGCTGATCGACGGCGACACTGAGGTTTTCCCAGAATTTGGGGGGCGACGACATGTGCAAGGCCAACCAAAGGCCATCGGCGCACTGGAATACATAGGATTGGCTGACATGCGGGCGGCTGTATGGCCCCATCGTCTGCCCGTCCGACAGCAGATGCGTGAAATCATCCAGGTTGAAGTGCGCCATTGCCTCGAACATCGAGGTTTCGACCAGCCGGCCGCGCCCGGTTTTCTGGCGCTCGAACAATGCGGCCAGCACGCCCTGAGCCGCATAGAATCCGGTCATGGCGTCGGCGATGGCCGGGCCGACCACGCGCGGCTTGCCCGGGTTGAGCAGCAACCGCAAAAAACCGCTGGCTGCCTGCGCCACGGTGTCGAATGCTGGGCGATCACGGTCAGGCCCGCTGGCGCCAAAGCCCGATATCGAGGCATAGACGAGGCGCGAATTGCGCGTCATCAGACGCGCAGGATCAACACCCAGCCGCGCGGCCACTCCGGGACGAAAATTCTGGATGAACACATCGGCATCGGCCAGCAATGTATCAAGAGCCGCAAGGTCGGCAGGGCTGCGCGTATCCAGCGTTACCGACTTCTTGTTGCGGTTGTAGGTCTGGAAATGCGGGGAATAGAGGCCACCGCGAAAGGCGCGAAACGGATCGCCGGTGCCAGTCTGTTCGATCTTGATGACATCGGCACCGAGATCGGCCAGCATCATGCCAGCGGCTGGACCCGTTATGAACGTGCCCATTTCCAGCACCGTTACGCCAGCCAGCGGTAACACCATGACAAATTCTCCTGCAATATGGCACGGGGTGACAGGCCCTGCTCGCGGCTATCTTGACGCAGTCTAGGTTCTTCGCATAACGAAAACAAGTTCGAATTTCGAAAAAAGGAATGCCACGATGCGGATCGGCAAGCAAGACGCCCCCTTTACTGCCATCTGCACATCAGATGCGGCCTCGATCCGTGTACGCGGGCTGGATCTGTGCGGCGAGATTATCGGGAAAATGGACTTCACCAGCTATTTCTGGTTGCTGGTTACCGGGACGGCGCCAACGCCTACCCAGAAATTCTTTGCCGATGCCGTGCTGGCGGCCATTGCCGAGCATGGCCTGGTGCCCAGTGTCGTTGCCACGCGTATGACCTATGCTGCTGCGCCCGAGGCCTTTCATGGTGCCGTGGCTGCGGGCTTGCTTGGTTGCGGATCGGTGGTGCTCGGCAGCGCGGAGGTCGCAGGACGATTCCTGGCCGAAGTAGTCGCGGCCGGCGGTGATCCCGCGCCGCTGCTGATAGAGCGCAAAGCCCGAAGGGCGCCGGTGCCGGGCTTTGGCCATCCCCAGCACAGCGGCGGCGACCCGCGCGCCAACCTGCTGCTGGCGCTGGCGGATGAGCATGGCGTCTCGGGCGCCCATGTTGGCGCACTCAGGGCCATCGGAGCGGCGCTGCCCGCAACGATTGGACGGGCGCTGCCGGTGAATGTCAACGGCGCCATCCCGGCGGTCATGCTCGATGTTGGCTTCCCGTTGGCGGCCTTGAAGGGTATTTCGCTGCTGGCACGCACGGCCAGCCTGATCGCGCATCTGCAGGAGGAGAGCGAGCGGCCGATTGGCTTCATCATGTCGGGTGCAGCAGCTGCGGCTATCGGCTTTGACGGGAAAAACGCATGAGCAACGGACGATTTCTTACCACCCATGTCGGCAGCCTGCCGCGCGCGGATGACTTGCTGGCAATGATCGTTGCGCGCGAGGAAGGCGCGGCTGTGGACAACGCCGCGCTGGTGGCGCGCGTCGAGCAGGCCGTGGGCGATGTGGTGGCGGCCCAGGCCGGTGCCGGGCTCGATATCGTCAATGATGGCGAACAGTCCAAGCCGAGCTACGCCACCTACATCAAGGACCGCCTGCACGGCTTTGGCGGGGAAGGAAACAGCTATGTCTTTCAGGACGTGGAGGACTTCCCCGGCGTGAAGCAGCGCATCTTCGGCGATGCCGGCCGTAGGCATCGCAAGACCCCGGCCTGCAACGCGCCCATAACCGTCAAGGACATGGACGCCGTGCATGTCGATGCCGCCAATCTCAACACCGCTCTGGCAGCGCATCCTGGTACACAGGCGTTCATGTCGGCGGCCTCGCCCGGTGTGACGGCGCTATTCTTTGCCAACGCGCACTATGCCAACGACGAGGATTATCTGTTCGCGCTCGCGGAGGGTTTGCGCCACGAATATGAGGCTATCGCCGCTGCCGGCATCATCTTGCAGGTCGATTGCCCCGATCTGGCGATGGGCCGGCACACCCAGTTCCGGCATTTGGACCTGAAGGGATTTCGTGATCGCATGGCGCTCAATGTCGCCGCGCTCAACCACGCCACGCGCAACATTGCGCCGGAACGGATGAGGATGCATCTGTGTTGGGGCAATTATCCTGGTCCACACCACTGCGACGTGCCTCTGGCCGATATCATCGACCTGGTCTGGTCGGCACGCCCGCATGCCATCCAGTTCGAGGCCGCGAACCCGCGTCATGCCCATGAATTCACGCTGTTCGAAACCACGGCCCTGCCCGAAGGCAAGGTGCTGATTCCCGGCGTTGTCGAATGCCAGTCAGGCTATATCGAGCATCCCGAACTGATCGCGCAGCGCATCGGCCGCTATGCACATCTGGTCGGGCGCGACCGGGTCATGGCCGGCGTTGATTGCGGCTTTTCGATTCATGCCGGGTCCGGCGGAGTCGACCCCGGTGTGGTCTGGGCCAAGATGACGGCGCTGGCGCAGGGGGCTGCCATCGCGTCCGACCGCTTCTGGCCGTAACGCCGGTCGGCAGATGCCTCTGCTGCCCGGCGCAATTGCTCTGGCGGTATGATGTCAGGCGGCGACGGGGCTGCGGCGGCGCATTGCAGCGCCGACAAAGCCGAAGCCGATGATCATGCCAACCCAGACGCCCGGCTCTGGCAGCACTTCGACGCCGCTGGTGACGAACTGGACCTGAAGCCCGGCAGGGTTGCCGGTTCCGCCCGCGTCATTGACAGTGGTGAAGCGCAGTTTGTTCACGCCGGCGACAAAACCATTCACCGCGCTGAACGCATTCCAGCTTGCAAACTGGCTGCCGCTCGCGGGGCCAGTCGCGATGACGTTGCCGTTCAGCGTGACGTTTGCCAGACGGTTGTCGATGGCATAGCGCCCAGTGAAGCGCGCCGTGTTGGCGATGGACTTGGGCGTCAGGACAAAAGTGAGTTCGTAGGTGTAGGTGCCCGGCGCGTGGTTCAGCGTATTTGTCGGCGTGATCCAACGCGAAATGGCAGTGTTGGCCAGCCAAGGACCGATCGGAAAGCTGCCGTTGTTGGCGGTGGTGTACACCGTGCCCAGCGGAACGCCCGACGGCGCAGCGACCAGACGCCAGTTCGGGTCAGCGGCGCTGGTGCCCAATGCGACCTTGCTGCTGTTCACGCCCGTGTTGAACAGGCTGTTGATAGCAATCGTCACCGTCGCGTCGGCAGCGGATGACATGAACAGTAACGAACTAGCAACAATTGTGAACAAGCGCATGATAATCCAGACCTTGAAACTATAAAAAATTATTATGTAACTTGAACGTGCCTTGCCATAGTCTTGAAGGGCAAACAAGAACCAGCATTGCATTTCCCCGCACGGAAAACGACTTATTGAATCGAAATCGGTACGATCATCTCTTGCGGCCGGCTTTGCGGCGCTTGCTGCAGAGTTCTGCGACGATAGATCTACACGAGGGGGTCGCCAAGCGGGTGGTGCTGCCGGGGAGGATTGAACTCCCGACCTCAGCCTTACCAAGGATGCGCTCTACCACTGAGCTACGGCAGCACTGACCCGCTGGGAGCCGGCCCTATGGCGGGGCGACGCCGGGCTGTCAAGGACGGCGGCATTGGGTTATGCAGCCGCCATGACAAAGCAGGATGAAGTTGCCCGCGCCGCCCGGCTTGCCGCAGCCCTTCGCGAGAATTTGAAGAAGCGCAAGGCGCGCACCCCGGAAGGCCAGAGCGGCGGCGAGGAGCAGACCCCGCCGCCCGGCCCATGATCACCCCTTGGCGGCCAACGCGCCGTTGACGGCTGCATTCACTTCAGGTGACATCGGAGTCACCTTGGACCCGAATGCGGCAATCAACCGGCCATCCCGGCCAACCAGATATTTGTGGAAATTCCACTGCGGCGTATTTTGCGGTCCCAGTTTCTGCGCAGCCCAGCGATAGAGCGGAATGGCCTTGCCGCCCTTGACCACGGCCTTTTCCGACATCGGGAACTTGATGCCGAACTTTGATTCGCAAAACTGCTTCACTTCGCCGTTCGAGGCATATTCCTGGTCGCCGAAATCACCGGACGGGATGCCGACCACAGTAAAGCCCTTGGCTTTGTAGCTTTCGTGCAGCGTTTGCAGCCCTTCATACTGCGGCGTGTATCCGCACATCGAGGCGGTGTTGACGACCAGCACGACCTTGCCCTTGTACTGCGCGAAATCCATCGGCTTACCGTCGATGGTCTTCATGCGGAACTGATAGACTGTATCGGCGGCTGGCGCGGCGGCGACCAGCACCGGCGCGGCGATGATGGCAAGGATGGCAGCGGCAATCGGTTTCATGATGGAATCTCCCCTAGTCGGGATGGTTTTTAGCAGCTTTGCGCCAATGCGCGAAGGACGCGGATGCCGCACCCGTCAAACTGCCCCCTCAAACTGGCGCGCAAGCCTGTGTCAGCCAAGCCAGCGCCGCGCCGTCCAGTTGCGCGCCGATCTCGGCCAGCACCCTGGCATGATAGGCATCGAGCCACGCCCGTTCGGCAGGCGTCAGCAGCGCGACATCGATCAGCGCCCGGTCGATGGGCGCCAGAGTCAGTTCGCGAAAGCCCAGCATCGGCTGTTCGGCGCCGGGCACATCGCGCGGCTCGACGATCACCAGATTCTCGATGCGGATGCCGTATTCACCGGATTTGTAATAGCCCGGCTCGTTCGACAGGATCATGCCGGCGACCAGTGGCTCGTCGTTGCCTGGCTGGCTTGACCAGGCGGCCGCGATGCGCTGCGGCCCTTCATGGACCGACAGATAACTGCCCACCCCGTGCCCGGTGCCATGGGCGTAATCCAGCCCGGCTTGCCACAGGAACTGCCGCGCCAGCGTGTCTAGCTGCACGCCGCGCGTGCCGACCGGAAACACGGCGGACGCCAGCGCGATATGGCCCTTGAGCACGCGGGTGAAGCGGTCGCACATTTCAGCGCTGGGCGTGCCGACCGCCATGGTGCGCGTCACATCCGTCGTGCCGTCGCGGTACTGCCCGCCCGAATCGACGAGATACAGCGAGTTCAGCCCGATCGCGCGGTTGCTGGCCTCATTGACCTTGTAATGCGGCAGCGCGCCATTGGGGCCGGCGCCGGAAATGGTATCGAACGACAGGTCTTCGAGCATGTTGGACTGTTCGCGAAACTGCTGGAGCCGGGCGGCGGCCGACAGCTCGGTCAAATCGCCCTTGACCGCTTCGCCGTCGAACCAGTGCAAAAAGCGCGTCAGCGCGGCACCGTCGCGGACATGGGCGGCAAAGGTGCCGGCGATTTCGGCCGGGTTCTTGATGGCGCGGCCCAGCAGGCACGGGTCGCGCGCTTCCTGCACGCGGGCACCACCGGCTTGAAGCGCGGCGAAGATCGCCGCCACGCAGCTTTCGGGGTCGGCGGCAACGCATTTGCCGGTCATCGCGGCCAACGCGCCGGCGAAGTCCTCGCGGTCATGGCTGCGCACGGCGCCGCTCATGTGCGCTGCGACTGCGGGCGTGACTTTGCCGCGCGCCGTGAACAGATCGACGCTGGCGTCAGCGTGAACTACCGCAAAGGCCAGCGCCACCGGCGTGTGCGACACATCGCGGCCCCGGATATTGAGCAGCCAGGCGATGGATTCCAGCGCGGCTATGACCACGGCATCGGCGCCGCGTGCCGCCAGCCAGCCAGCGATTTCGGCACGCTTTTCGGCGCTGCTGCGGCCGGCGAAACTGTCGTCATGCACCTCAAGCGGCGCGTCCGATCGCGCGGGCTGGTCATCCCAGATGCCGTCGATCGGGTTGCGCGCCATGGCGACAAGCTCGGCGCCTTTTGCGGCCAGCCTGGCGCCAGCGTCCTTGGCCCATGCGCGGGTGTGCAACCACGGATCATAGCCGATGCGGTCACCGGCACTGGCGTGGCTCGCCAGCCAGACGGCAGCGCTGGTCTTTGGAACATCCTGATATTCGAACAGGTCGCCGGGCACCTGGTCGCGGACCTGCAACGTGTAGCGGCCATCGGTGAAGATGGCGGCGCGATCGCCAATGACGGCGGCGCTGCCGGCCGAGCCGCCAAAGCCGGTCAGCCAGGCCAGCCGTTGCGCATAGCCGCCGACATATTCCGACATGTGTTCGTCGGTCAGCGGTATGGCAAAGCCGGTGATGCGTTCAGCCGCGAGGCTGGCACGCAATGCCGCAAGCCGATCGTTGATGGTGGACATGGGTCTTCTCCGGCGTCAGTGATGACGCTGTCATAGGCCGGGCCTGGCCTGCTCTCAAGCAGCACGCCTGCATGCATGGTGTCGCGCCCCGTGCATTGCGCTATTGCTGCCCCATTGTTCCTGCCGAAAGTGCCGACTGCCAGATGTCCAGCCCCGCCAAGCCGCCAGTTGCCGCCATGCGTGCCCACAGCTTCACCCACCACGGCGTGACCATCACCGACCCGTATCACTGGTTGAAGGACCCGAATTACCCGGTCATCGCTGACACCGAAGTGCTTGCGCATGTCGAGGCCGAAAACGCCTGGTTCGAAGCGTGCATGGCGCCGCTGGTGCCGTTGAGGGACGAAATACTGGCCGAGCTGAAAGCCAGGGTGCAGGCCGATGATGCCTCTGTGCCGGCAAACGATGGCGGATTTTCCTATTGGTGGCAGTTCCGCCCCGGCGACCAGTATCGCAGCTGGATGCGCCGCGCGCTGGACGGCGGGGCAGAACAGACCGTCCTGTCGGAACCCGAACTGGCAGCCGGCCACGATTATTTCCGGCTGGGTGGACATTGTGTCAGCCCGGATGGCCGCCTGGTTGCCTATGCCACCGACACGTCGGGCGATGAACGTTTCGTGCTGCGAATCCGCGACATAGCAGCCGGCTGCGATATCGCCACCGTCAGCAGCATAACCGTCGGTGCGCCGACATGGAGCGCGGATTCGCAGAGCCTTGCCTATGTCGAGGTCAATGAGAACTGGCGCCGGGTAAAGGTGCGGCTGCACTATATCGGGCAGAACGACGAAGACCCGGTGCTGTACGAAGAAGTGCGCGACAAGGGCTTTGGCGTCAGTGTCGGCAAATCTCAGGATCGCCGCTGGATCATCATCACGACATCGGACCACACCAGTTCCGAAGTGCGGTTGGTGGACGCCGCGCAGCCCGCCGCACCGGCGCTGCTGGTGCGCGAACGGGCGCCCGGCGTGCTGTATGATGTCGATGTGCGCGGGCCGGTGCTGTTCGTGCGCAGCAACGACGACCATGTGAATTTCCGCGTCGCCACCGCCAGCATCGGTGCGCCCGGCGACTGGACCACGCTGATCGCCGGGTCGGACCGCGACTATATCACCGGAATGACGGCCTTTGCGTCTTATCTGGCGCTTGAGACGCGGCGAGAAGGTCTCGACCGGATCGTGCTGCGCCGCGATGACGGCACCCAGACGCATGTTCCGTTTGCCGAGGCCAGCTTTACCGCCAGCATCGGCAACAACCCGGAAGCCGACGCGCCGCTGCTGCGGCTGTCCTATGCGTCGATGGTCACGCCGGCCACCGTGTTCGATTATGATGTGGCCGCGGGCACGCTTGTCACCCGCAAGGTGCAGCAGGTGCCGTCGGGCTATGACCCGACGCAATATGAAACGCAGCGCGAATGGATCACGGTGCGCGACGGCGTGAAGGTGCCGGTGTCCATCGTCTACAGAAAGGACTTTGTGCGCGGCGCCGGCGCCCGGGTGCATCTGTATGGCTATGGCGCCTATGGCATTGCCATCGAGCCGGGCTTTTCAGCCAACCGGCTGAGTTTGCTTGATCGTGGCATCGCCTTTGCCATCGCGCATGTGCGCGGCGGAGATGACCTTGGCTATCGCTGGTATCTGGATGGCAAGCTTGAAAAACGCACCAACAGCTTCACCGACTTTGTGGATGTCGCACGGGGGCTGATCGCGGCCGGCTGGTCCGCGCCAGGGCTGATTTCGGCGAGCGGCGGTTCGGCAGGCGGCGAATTGATGGGGGCGGTGATGAACTCCGACCCTGATCTATGGTATGCCGTGGTTGCCGATGTGCCGTTTGTGGATGTGCTGAACACCATGCTTGATGACACGCTGCCGCTGACCCCGGGTGAATGGCCTGAATGGGGCAATCCCATCACCGACATGGCGGCATTTGACCTGATCCGCAGCTACAGCCCCTATGACAATGTCAGGGCGCAGGCCTATCCGCCGACGCTGGTGACTGCCGGGCTCAATGACCCGCGTGTTACCTACTGGGAGCCGGCGAAATGGGTGGCGAAGCTGCGCCATGTTGGCACCGGCACCAATCCCCTGCTGCTCAAGACCAACATGGGCGCGGGCCATGGCGGCAAGTCCGGGCGCTTCAGCGCGCTGGAGGAACTTGCCGAGGAATATGCTTTTCTTTTGAGGCCGCACGATGCCAGCACCCGCTGATCGCACAGCATTTTCCATGACGGTGACGGCCCAGCCGGCCGACATCGACATCATGGGGCATGTCAACAATGCCGTATATGTGCGCTGGGTGCAGGAGGTCGCCACCGAACATCTCGCGCATGTCGTGCCGCAGGAACACACCGACCGCATGTTCTGGCTCGTGACCCGGCACGAAATCGATTATCTGGCGGCGACGCTGGAGGGCGAGACGGTGACGCTGACCACCTGGGTCGGCACGCCCAAGGGCGCACGCTTTGACCGGTTCGTTGATATCACCGGCCCCGATGGCAAGCTGCGCGTGCGGGCACATACCACATGGGCGCTTCTCGACCGCGAGGCCGGGCGGCTGATGCGGGTTACGCCCGACATCGCCGCGCCTTTCATGGGCGGCGGCGCCAACGCGGCGGACTGACCGCCTGAGTCAGAGTCAACGCGGCGGACTGACCGCCGCTGGCAGATCGCGGCCCAATGCCAGGAAGGCGGCCTTCACGTCCGGGCGCGCCTTTAGAACGCGCATGGCGGCGCGTTCGCGGCGGTCGCGCGCCGTGGCGCGGTCTGTGATGAGGAACGGCTGCAACGCGAACAGCATGTCGCTGCGGGTCTTTTCATTCTTCAACTGGCCGATGACGGCTGCGGCGGCGGCATCCATGCGGCCAAGGCAGATCATGGTTCCGCGATAGGCGTCGGCTTTGGCATCGGGCTTGGCGATGACCGGCGCGGCTGCGGCGGCAGCTTCTGCCTTGCGGCCAAGCTGCGTCAACGCGCAGACACGGACAGCGTCAAGATAGCGACGGCCATAATCGTTGATATCCGTCGCCTTGGCTTCGGCCTGGGCGATGGCGGCAAGCGCGGCATCGGGCCGGTCCACGGATTCGGCCAATATCGCCTGGTTGATGAGTGTGGCCACCAGCGACGGGCGCCCTTCGATGGGTAAGGTGTTGAGCAAGGCAAACCGCGCCAGCCCGGCATCGACCTTGCCGGTGTCCGCCAACATCATCGCCTGAAGGTTGACCAGCCACAGGTCGCGATTGCCGAACTTTGCCAGGTCTTCGGCGGTTGGCGCAATATCGGTAACGGCCAGCGCCTCCTCCTCTCGGCTGGCAATATTGAGCGCTTCGGCAAGGCCGAGCCGGTCGGCCAGCGAGCCGGGCCGCGATTCAAATGCCGCGCGTGCCGCTTTGACATAGGCTTCATCGGCAATATCGGCGCCGGGGCCGAGCCGTTTTTCCAGCGCCGGCCACAGCGGTTGGAACCGCCGGTCGATGGCAAGTTGCACAAGGCTGGTCGTGTTGATCAACTGTGCGACGACCGGCGGCGCTTCATCCAGGCGCCCCCGAGACTGCAAGCCCCGCACGACCTTGAGGCGCAGCGAATCCATGACGGCAACAGGCAGGCCGACCGGGTGATAATCGGCTGTGACCAGACTGAAGCTGACATCGAAGCTGCGCGCTTCGTCGTCGCTGATGGCGCCCAGCGTTTCAAAGACCAGCTCGCCGGGCAATTGTTCAAGCCATTTGGGATCGCCGGCCGCCATGAGCTGGACGATTTGCACGGCGCCGTCCGGGTCGCCGGTAAACGCCCGCAGCAGGAACAATTGGCGCAGCAGCAGCGGGGTCGGGCTGGGAGAGGCGGCATAGGACGCCTCGACCGCCTTGCGCGCTTCGGGCAGGCGGTTCAACCGCGCCAGCGCAAACGATCGCAGCAGTTCCACTTCGCCGCGTTCGATGGGCAGGTCGCTGTTCGCCAGCAGGGGATCGAGGATGGCAAGTGCCTCGGCGGGCTGGTTGCCGTCCACCAGCCGGGCGGCGGCTGCGATCTGGCTGCCGCGGTCAGGCCGGGGATTGCTTGCCGGGACAGTTGTGGCAGCCATCAACAACAGCGTGAGGGGAGCCAGCAAAAGCGTGTGTTTGCGAATGATCGTCATGGCCCCATGGTAGCGGCCAAATCAGGCTTGGGGAGAGGCACATGAGCGCACGCGTGGAATTCTTTTTCGATTGCTCCAGTCCCTGGACCTATCTCGGGTTCGAGGCGCTGACCGATGCGGCGCGCGCCGACGGCTTTGGCGTATGTTTCCGGCCTTTTCTGGTCGGCGGCGTTTTCAATGCGGTCAATCCCAGCGTCTATGAAATGCGCAGCAAGCCGATTGTCCCCAAGGCCCGCTATTTCACAAAGGACATGGCCGACTGGATCCGCCGCTCGGGTCTGGCCATCAAATGGACGCCGAGCGTGTTTCCGGTCAATTCCGCCCGCGCCATGCGCCTGTGCCTGATTGCCGCCGATGCCGGCGTTTGCGAGGCCGTGGCCCGGCGCATCTTCCAGCTGTATTGGGGTGAAGACCGCGATATTTCCCTGCCCGATGTGCTGGCGCTGGCAGCCGCAGCCGGCGGGCTGGACGCGGGCGCGGCGCTGGCCGAAGCCGATGGCGCCGAGCGCAAGGCGCAGCTGAGGGCCAACACCGACGAAATGATTGCGCGCGGCGGTTTCGGCACGCCGACCTTTTTTGTCGGCGGTGAAGACATGTACTTCGGGCAGGACCGCGTGTTGCTGGTGCGCGAAGCTGCCGCACGGCTGGCACGCGCCTGAACGCCGTGATGCGCCAAACGCCCCTTGCCCTTGGCCGTGGCACGCGGCAAAGCGGGTCAGGTGTGGGCGTGACAAAGTCTCATCGGGGGATGAATCTAGTGCTTTTTCGACTGTTCGGGCTGATCGCCTTTTTGTTTGGCGCCGCCCTGCCGCTGGCTGCCAACCCCATCCAGCAGACCAAGGGCGATTTCGTCGACAAGTTTCGCCAGCTCGAGGGCGAGGACTGGCCGACCCCCAACGAGCAGCGCACCGCGTCCGGCGCGCCGGGGCATCGCTATTGGCAGCAAAAGGTCGATTACCGCATCACAGCGACACTGGACGAGGCCAAACGCAGCCTGACCGGCCGCGCCGACATTGCCTATACGAACAACTCGCCCGATGCCTTGCGTTACCTGTGGCTGGCGCTCGACCAGAACAATTACAAGCGCGATTCGATTGCCGAGCGGGCCGATACCGTCGGCACCGGCGGCACCATCGGCATGACCGCCGTGCGCCGCGCCAAGCGGTATCAGGAATGGGAAGGCGGCTTTTCCGGCCTGACGGTTACCGATGCATCGGGCCGCGCCCTGCCTTTCACCGTCGTCGACAGCCTGCTGCGCATCGACCTGCCGGCACCGCTGGCCAGCGGCGCGCAAACCCGCGTGCGGATTGGCTGGTCGTTCCCGCTCATCGAGACCCGCGTCATCGGTGGCCGTTCGGGCTATGAATGTTTCACCAAGCCGGACCAGGACGGCAACTGCCTGTTCCTCGGTGCGCAATGGTTCCCGCGCCTCGCGGTGTATTCCGACTATGAAGGCTGGCACAACAAGGCGTTCCTGGGCGGAGGCGAATTCACACTGGAATTCGGCGATTATGATGTTTCGCTGACCGTGCCGGCTGACCATGTCGTGTCCGCCACCGGGGAGCTTGCAAATGCTGCCGACGTGCTCAGCGCCGCCCAGCGCAGCCGGCTGGCGCAGGCGCGCACCGCCAAGGAGCCTGTTTATATCGTCACGCCGGCCGAAGCGCTGGCGGCGGAGAAAGCCCGCGCCACCGGCACCAAGACCTGGCGCTTCACGGCGCGCAACGTGCGCGATTTCGCCTTTGCCTCAAGCCGCAAGTTCGTCTGGGACGCACTGGGCGTCAAACAGGACGACCCGGCGATGCCGCTGGTCATGGCCATGAGTTTTTATCCCAAGGAAGCGCGGCCGCTCTGGGATGCCTATTCCACCAAGTCTATCGCCCATACCATTGATGTCTATGGCAAGTTTGCCTTTCCCTATCCTTATCCGACGGCGCAATCCATCAATGGCCCGGTGGGTGGGATGGAATATCCGATGATGACCTTCAATGGTCCGCGGCCCATCAAGGACAAGAAAACTGGCGCGCTGACCTATACCGAGCGCGCCAAATACGGCCTGATCGGCGTTGTCATCCACGAGGTCGGCCATATCTGGTTCCCGATGAGCGTGAACAGCGACGAGCGGCAATGGACCTGGATGGACGAAGGCATCAACACCTTCCTGCAGTTCCAGGCCGAACGGCTGTGGGACCCCAAATATCCGACCCGGCGCGGCGAGCCCAAGGATATCGTCGAGTATATGGTCAGCCGCGACCAGGTACCGCTGATGACCCAGTCGGACAGCCTGCTGCAATTCGGCAACAACGGTTACGCAAAGCCAGCTACCGCGCTGGTCATCCTGCGTGAAACCGTGCTGGGCCGCGACCTGTTCGACTTTGCCTTCAAGGAATATTCCCGCCGCTGGCGCTTCAAGCGGCCGACGCCCTATGACTTCTTCCGCACCATGGAGGAAGCGTCGGGCGTCGATCTCGACTGGTTCTGGCGCGGCTGGTTCTATTCGACCGATCACGTCGATATCAGCCTCGACAAGGTCGTGGCCGCACGCCTCGACAGCCGCGACCCCGAGATCGAAAAGGCCTATGCTCGCGAGCGCGCCAAGATGGAGCCGCAGTCGCTGACCGTCGCGCGCAACACCAGGATGCCGGTCGTGGCCCGCGACCCGGCCACGCGCGATTTCTACGACGAGGTGGACCGCTTCACCGTCACCGCCAAGGACCGCAAGGATGCCGAGGCGGCGAAGAAAAAGCTGGAACCGGAGGAAGCCGAAGCCCTGAAGGTGAAGGACAATTTCTACCACTTCAGCTTCCGCAACATCGGCGGGCTGGTGATGCCGGTCGTGCTCAAGCTGGATTATGAGGATGGCAGCACCGAAACCATCCGCATCCCGGCCGAAGTCTGGCGCTACAATGCCAAAAATGCGGTCTGGCAGCATGTCACGCCCAAGGTGCTGAAAGCCGCCGAAGTCGATCCGCTATGGGAAATCGCCGACGCCGACCGTTCCAACAACGCCTATCCGCGCCGTATCGAACCGGCAACACTCAAGGTGCGTGACGATTTTGGCCCTGGTGACAACCGCATGCAAGACATGGAGCTGGAAGTGACGCCGGACAGCATCAAGACCAAGCCGCGCCCGGCAAAGAAAGATGACGACAAGCCGGCGGACAGCAAGGCTGTGAGCGGGGAATGATCCGCAGGCTGGCCGTTTCGGTGATGCTGCTGCTGGCAACGCCAGCCGCAGCGCATCGCGGCCATGCCAGCCTGGCAGTGATCGTCGTTGATGCGAAAACCGGCGCGGTCACGGTCACGCACAGCCTCGCCGCCCATGATGTCGAGCCGGCATTGGTCGCCATCGCGCCCGATGCCCAGCCCAGCCTTGATGACCCGGAGGCGCTGGACGCATTGACGGCCTATGTCGGGCGCAGGTTCCGGCTGACCGGTGTACCGCTCGGCATTCGCAGCCGCGCCTTGGCGGGTGATGACGTCGTCATGGTGTTTGCGGGCCGCATCAAGCGCGGTGCCCGCAGCCTGGAAATCAGCGCCAGCCTGTTCGGCGAAACCCATCCCGACCACATGGTGCAGGTCAATGTTCGCAGCAGCGGCGTCACACGCACCGTGCAGTTTCACCCCGGCGACGGGCCAAAGACAGTGCCTCTGGGCACGCGATAACACGCACATTTCCGGATTGCAGCGGCGCGAGACGGCGCCCGCATAACCGATGATAACCCGCGCTTGACTCTGTTCTTGGCTTGGCGCCATTTGGAACATAAGTAGAACAAATGAGTCGATTCTCTCCTCCATGCCTTGCTGGCACCGGCGCTGTTGATGGCAGCGAGCAGGCACCTGCGCAGACTGTGGAGCCCGCCGTCCGCCGCATGGCGCTGAACGCTGCCGAGCTGGACGCGGCCCTGTCTGGCGGGTTGCTGCTGGCCGGCCTGCACGAGATTCACGGGCCAGCCGCCGATGCCTTTGCACTGATGCTGGCGCTGGCTGCGCCGCGACCGGGGACGATATTATGGGTAAGCGACGGCAAGGGGCGTGATGGCCGGCTTTATGGCGCCGGCCTGGCCGAGCTTGGCGGCGATCCGTCGCGGCTGGTATTGGTCATCGCCGATGGCAGTGTGTCGATGCTGCGCGCCGCCCATGAAGCGCTGTCCTGCCCGGCGCTGGCCTGTGTCATCATCGAAAGCCATGGCGCTGCTGCCGCGCTCGACCTGACGGCCAGCCGCCGCCTGCACCTGACGGCGGACCGGGCCGGTGTCCTTGCGCTGCTTGTCCGCCGTGAAGCCGAACCGGCAGCCAGTGCCGCACTCAGTCGCTGGCAGGCGCTCCCCGCGCCTTCGGTACCGCTTCCAGTCATGGCGCCGGGTCCGCCGCGTCTTGTGCTGACACTGCTGCGCCAACGCGGCGGCCCGTCCGGCATCTCAGCCTTTATGGAGTGGAATCGTGACCGAAAATGCCTCAGCGCTGCGAGCGACCAGGGCGGTGCGGCGCATCCTGGCACTGCACCTGCCACTGCTGCCCAGCGAACGCCGCGCCGCACAATCCGGCGCGCGGCGTGATGCAGCGCCGCTGGCCCTGATTGTCCAGGATCGCGGCCGGCAGGTCATCGCCGCACTCGATGCTGCCGCGCTGGCCGAGGGATTGGCACCGGGTTTGTCGCTGGCCGATGCGCGGGCGCGTGTGCCGACTTTGCAGGCCTTGCCGCACGATCCCGCAGGCGATGCCGCATGGCTGGACTGGCTGGCTTTGGCAGCTACCCGGTATACGCCGATGGCGGCTGCCGCGCCGCCCGACGGGCTTCTTCTCGATATCAGCGGCTGCGCGCATTTGTTCGGCGGCGAGGCCAGTCTGGTGGCCGATATCGTCACGCGCCTGTCGCGCATCGGCTTGACGGCACAGCCGGCGATCGCGGCCACGCCGGCGGCGGCGCTGGCACTGGCACGCCATGGCGGCCACCGGCTTGGCGATCTGCCGGTCGCGGCGCTCACGAATGACGAGTCTGTCAGGACGGCGCTGCGCCGTGCCGGGCTGCTCCGCATTGGCGATCTTGTGCGTCAGCCGCGCGGCGCACTGGCGTCCCGCTTTGGCGCCGGATTGCTCGCTGCGCTCGATCAGCTGACCGAGGCGCAGGACCAACCCTTGTCGCCTCTGCTGATTGCGGCGCCAATCGCCGCAGAACAGCGGCTGGCTTCGCCCGTCGCCGATGAGGGCGCCGTGCTTGCAGTTGCCGAAAAGCTGCTGCTGCGCTGTGCCATGCAGCTTGCGGCGCGCGGCGAGGGCGGCCGCGCCTTTGCCGTCACGCTCTACCGCGCCGATGGTCATGTCGCGCAGGTGATGGTGGAGACATCGGCGCCGGTGCGCGATGCAGCGCCGGTCATGCGCCTGCTGCGTGAACGGCTGGCGGCGCTGGCCGACCCGCTCGACCCCGGCTTTGGCTATGATCTGGTGCGACTTGATGTGCCGGTGACGGCGGCGCTGGCACACCAGCAGCTCGGGCTTGATGGCGGCGACATTGCCGAGGGCGAACTGGCCGCCTTGCTCGACCGGCTGACGGCGCGGCTGGGGCCGGGCCGTGTGCGCCGGCTGGTGCGCCATGACAGCCATATTCCCGAACAGGCGGCCTTTGATCTGCCGCTGTCCGCCGGCGCGCCGCAGCTTGACTGGCCTGCGCCGCCGCCGGGGGAACCGCCGACCCGGCCGCTGCGGCTGTTCGATCCGCCGCAGCCCATCGAAGTTCTGGCCGAGGTGCCCGATGGTCCGCCCCGCCGCTTTCGCTGGCGTCGCCGTCTGCATGAAATCACCCGCCACGAAGGCCCGGAACGCATCGCGTCGCAATGGTGGCGGCGCCGCAGCGGTGACGGCTTGACCCGCGATTATTACCGGGTCGAAGATGCCGCTGGCCAGCGTTACTGGGTGTTTCGCCACGGGCTGTACGGCACGGAGAAGGCCAGCCCGGCCTGGTTCATCCATGGCCTGTTTGCCTGATCGCCGTCCTGCTGCGCCGGTCTTTGCCGAACTGGCTGCCGCGACGCATTTTTCGTTTCTGCACGGCGCGTCCTCGCCGGCAGACATGGTGCGCCGCGCCCATGCGCTGGGCCACACCGGGATCGGCATAGCCGATACCAACACGGTGGCCGGCGTCGTGCGCGCCCATGTGGCAGTGCGCGATATGATGGAGGCCGCATCCGATGCCGGCCAGCCGGCGCCTGTGTTCCGGCTGGCGGTGGGAGCGCGACTGGTGTTTGCCGATGGCAGCGCCGATGTCATTGCCTATCCGGCCTGCCGGCGGGGCTGGGGCCAGTTGACGCGGCTTCTCACCACTGGAAACAGGCGGGCAGCCAAGGGCAGTTGCATCCTCCATCACGCCGATCTGATGGATCATGCGCAGCGACTGCTGTTGATCGCCATGCCGCCAAAAAATGCCGAATCCAGCCGGTTGGCGGATCTGGCCGCCGCCTGTCCGGGCCGGGTTTGGCAGGGCGCGATCATGCCGCGCGCCGGCAAGGATCGGCGCCAGTTGGCAGGTCTGATCTCACAGGCAGAGGCAGCCGGCGTACCGCTCATCGCACTGAATGCGCCGCTTTATGCTGGCCCCGAGCAGCGCCGCTTGCATGATGTGTTGAGCTGTATTCGCGAAAAATGCACGCTGGAATCCGCCGGCACACGTCTGGCTGCCAATGCCGAACGCCATCTCAAAAGCGCAGCAGAGATGGCGCGGCTGTTCGCCGATTGCCCGGCTGCCCTGGCGCAGACACAGCGGTTCCTGGCCAGTGTCGGCTTCAACCTCGATCAGCTGCGTTATGAATATCCGCACGAGCCCATCCCTGCGGGTCACAGCCCGCAAGGATGGCTGGAGACCCTTGTCCTCAGCCACGCACGGACGCGTTGGCCGGAGGGGATTCCGCCCAGGATGCAGGCGCTGCTTACCGAGGAGTTCCGAGTCATCGCGCGTGCTGGCTATGCCCCCTATTTCCTGACTGTCCATGACATTGTCGCCTTTGCGCGCGGACGCGGCATCCTGTGTCAGGGGCGGGGTTCGGCAGCCAATTCGGCGGTCTGTTATGTGCTTGGGATCACGGCGGTCGACCCTGCCAAGCACAACTTGCTGTTTTCAAGATTTATTTCTGAGGAGCGCAAAGAGCCGCCCGATATCGATGTCGATTTCGAGCATGAGCGACGTGAAGAGGTGATGCAGTGGATCTACGAACGCTATGGCCGCGAACGCGCCGGCATCGCAGCCACCGTCATCCATTACCGCCCGCGCAGCGCCGTGCGTGAGGTCGGCAAGGTGCTCGGCCTGTCCGAGGACATGACGCAGCGGCTGACCAGCACCGTGTGGGGCAGCTTCGCCAGCCAGATGGAGGAGCGCCGCTTTGCCGAATCCGGGCTTGACCCGGCAGCGCCGGACATTGCCCGGCTGGCCGACCTTGTGCAGCAGATCATGGGCGGCCCGCGCCATCTGTCACAGCATGTCGGCGGCTTTGTGCTGACCCAGGACCGGCTGGATGAAACCGTGCCGATCCACAATGCCGTCATGGCCGACCGCACTTTCATCGAATGGGACAAGGACGATATCGACGCGCTTGGCCTGATGAAGATCGATGTGCTGGCGCTGGGCATGCTGACCTGCATCGCCAAGGCGTTTCAGATGATCGCCAGCCATCATGGCCTCCATTATACGCTGGACAGCGTGCCGGCCGAGGATGCCGCCGTGTTCGCCATGCTGCAAAAAGGCGATTCCATCGGGGTGTTCCAGGTCGAAAGCCGGGCGCAGATCAACATGCTACCGCGCCTGAAACCGGCGGAGTTCTATGACCTTGTCATCCAGGTGGCGATCGTGCGGCCCGGACCCATTCAGGGTGACATGGTGCATCCCTATTTGCGGCGCCGGCAGGGGCGGGAGGCGGTCAGCTTTCCCAGCCCCCGCCCCCCGCATGATCCCGATGAGCTGAGACAGGTGCTCGGCAAGACGCTGGGCGTGCCGTTATTTCAGGAACAGGCGATGAAGCTGGCCATCACGGCGGCCGGCTTCACGCCGTCGGAGGCCAACCAGCTGCGCCGCGCCATGGCGACGTTCCGGCACAATGGCGGCATGCAGCATTTCGAGGCCAAGCTGGTCGATGGCATGGCGGCGCGCGGCTACGAGCGCGATTTTGCCCAGCGCTGCTTTGCCCAGATCCAGGGCTTTGGCAGCTATGGCTTTCCAGAAAGCCATGCGATTGCTTTTGCCCGGCTGGTCTGGGTGTCTGCCTGGATCAAATGCCGTTATCCGGCGGTGTTTGCAGCGGCTTTGCTCAACAGCCAGCCGATGGGTTTTTATGCCCCGGCCCAGCTT
Organism: Sandarakinorhabdus sp.; assembly: GCF_031430775.1. Classification (GTDB taxonomy): domain Bacteria; phylum Pseudomonadota; class Alphaproteobacteria; order Sphingomonadales; family Sphingomonadaceae; genus Sandarakinorhabdus. The sequence goes on from NZ_JANPCD010000020.1 coordinate 29,994, forward strand.
GTCCGCGATGCCGCCGAGCATGGCGTTGCAGTGCGGGCCATCGATGTCAATTTCTCCGATTGGGACAATGTGCTGGAGGGTGAATCGCCTGCGTTCGCCTTGCGTCTTGGCCTGCGCCAGATCAGCGGTTTTCGCAGCGAATGGGCCGATAGCCTGATGGCGGGGCGGCCCTATCGCCGGCTGGAGGAAGTGGCCCGCGCCGGCCTTCCCGAACGGGCGCTGAAACTGCTTGCCGATGCCGATGCCTGTGCCAGCCTGGGCCTTGACCGGCGCAGCGCCGGCTGGGAGGCACTGCGCACGCCTGCCCGGGCGCTGCCGCTGTTTGCCGCCGCCGATGCCGCAGAACTTGGCGCCGAGGCCGCCAGCATCCTGCCGCTGATGACGCCGGGGGAGGAGATTGCCGCCGATTACCAGACCATTCGCCTGTCGCTCAAGGGTCATCCGATGGCGCTGCTGCGGCCATGGTTTCCGGGCGTGCTGACGGCGCAGCAGGTGTCTGCGACGCGGGGTGGCCGGCGCGCATCGATGGCCGGGGTGGTGCTGGTCCGCCAGCGGCCGGGCAATGGCAATGCCATCTTCGTGACACTGGAGGATGAAACCGGTGTCACCAACATCGTCATCTGGGCGCGGCTGTTCGAGGTCTATCGCCGCGCGATCATGGCCAGCCGGCTGATGCTGGTCGAAGGCGAAGTGCAGCAAAGCCCCGAAGGCGTCACCCATCTGATGGCAACCCGCATCCATGACCGCAGCGACGTGCTGGCGCGGTTGTCGGACACCCATGTCACTGCCCCGCAGCCGGCGCGCGGCGACGAGTATCTGCACCCCGACCAGCCGTCGTCCTTTCCCGGTAGCCGCGCCCGCCACCCCCGCGATGTGCGGATCATGCCGAAATCGCGCGATTTTCATTGAAAGCAAGGCCATGGTGCCATGATGGGAGATAAGACCATGGATGCATTGTTTGAAAAAGCCCGCGAAGTTGCCGCACTGCTGATGGCGCAGCGCCAGACCATTGCCATCGCCGAAGCCTCCACCGGCGGGCTGATCTCGGCGGCGCTGCTGGCTGTGCCAGGCGCTTCGGCCTTTTATCTTGGCGGCAGCGTCATCTACACGCCTCGCGCCCGGCACCGGCTGCTGGGGCTGAAACGCGAGGATGTGCGTGGGCTGAAATCCGCCAGCGAGCCTTATGCGGCGCTGGTCGCCGAAACCGTGCGCCGCCAGTTCAGCGCCACTTGGGGCCTGTCGGAATCGGGCGCCACCGGGCCGAACGGCAACCCCTATGGCGACGCCGCCGGCCATTGCTGCTTTGCCATCGCCGGCCCGTTGGCTGCGGCGCGCACGCTGGAAACCGGGCATGGTGACCGGCTTGCCAACATGATCGCATTTTCCATCGCGGCGCTGACGATGCTGGCCGAAGAGATGCAGTAACCTGCCAGTCCCTGCCCCGGCGGAGAGAGCCCGCCCTGGCAAGGTGCACATGAACCTGTCCTACACACTGCATATCATGCGAGACTTGGGCTGTTCTTTTCCATCGTTAAACTCGCACCCACTGGCGCCGCGAAGGGGTCATGGTTGGCGACAAAAAGCTCACGAAACCGTCAAGTTTGTCAACTTCGGTTGCCCGCAAGGATTGCGGAGAACCGTCACTTTCGTTTCGGGTCAACCGAAAGGAAAAGCTGCGCCAGAGCATAGGGTACACGGCCGGCAATGATGATGACGATCGCGAAAACCGGCCCGATGATCACGCCCCAGCCACTTCCAGGGTATGGATGGCGCAATTCGCTCACGATGAACCAAAGGGCAACGGACACGCCGATCACGATCGACCCCATCCAGAATGTGCGAAAATATCGCAGGATGTCGGCGAAACGGTGACTTCGGCCTTCAGCCTCTTCGGCCAATTGCCGTCTATATGAGTCCAGCCAGCGCATCGTCGTGATTTGCCTTTCGAAGTCCAGGCCGTTTAATCGCCCAAGACCACACTCCCATCCTCGGACAGCTTCATGAACGGATTGTACGCCACCTCCCAGGGGTGTCCGTCCGGGTCGCAGAAATAGCCGGAATAGCCGCCCCAGAATGCCTCATGCGCGGCTTTTTGCAGGCTCGCGCCATTGGCCACCGCGCGGGCCAGTAGCGCATCCACCTCCGCCTTGCCGCCGACATTGTGCGCGATGGTGAAGCCGCCGAAGCCCGGGCCGCGATCCTGCATGCCGCAATCCTCGGCCAATTTGTCGAATGGATAGATGGCAAAGGCGATGCCGCCGCACTGGAACATGGCAATGGCGTCGAACTTGCGCGCCCGGCGCGGCCAGCCCATTGCCTCCCAAAAAGCCACTGCGCGCGGCAAATCATCGGTTCCCAGCGTGACGATGCTGATGCGTTGGTCCATGGTGCGCTCCTGTTCAGGAGACACAAGTGGCATGACGACGGGACAAATGGAACGCATCGTTCTGGTGCGACATATCGATGGCGCGCCGACGCCGGCAGATTTCCGTGTGGAGAGCCTGCCAATCCCCGAATTGGCCGAAGGGCAGTTCCTGGCGAAAAACCATTTTGTGTCCTGCGATCCCGGCACGCGCTCGCGTCTGTCGCCGGGCGCGTCCTATGCGCCGCCGCTGCAACCGGGCGCGCCGGTCGATGGCTTTGCCGTCGGCGAAGTCATCGCCAGCCGCAATGAACGCTTTACCGTTGGCGATCATGTCGCGCTGACCGGTTGGGCAACGCATGTCGTATCGAACGGGCGCGGCTATTGCGTGAAACTGCCCGACCTTGGCGTGCCGGAATCGCTTTGGATCGGCCTGCTCGGCGTGCCCGGCATGACCGCCTGGTTCGGGCTGAAACGCGTGGCGCAGATGCAAACCGGCGAACGCGTGCTCGTCACCAGCGCCGCCGGGCCGGTGGGCGCGACGGCGGGGCAATTGGCAAAGATCTGGGGCGCATCCGAAGTGGTCGGCATTGCCGGCGGCGCCGAAAAATGCGCCTGGCTGATGGACGTGGCCGGCTTTGACCGCGCCATCGACTACAAGGCGCCGGGTTTCGAGGCCGCATTTGCAGACGCGTCCGCCGGCGGCTGGGACATCATGTTCGACAATGTCGGCAACGCCATGATCGACCGCGCCTTGCCGCACATGAAGATGCGCGGCCGCATAGTGGTGTCGGGGCAGGTCGCCGATTACAACACGCCGCCCGACAAGGTGCCGGGCCTGAAGAACACCCGCGAATTCATCGCGCGCCGGTTGCGCATGGAAGGGCTGGTGGTGTTCGACGACCTGGCAGGGTTTACCGCCGCACAGGCCGAACTGGCCGGCATGATCAAGGACGGCCGGGTGAAGTACCGCGAGGAAGTGTTCGAAGGGCTGGCCAACTTGCCCGAAGCGTTCTGCGGGCTGTTCACCGGCGCCAGTTTCGGGCGGCGGGTGGTGCGGGTCTGACTATAGCATCCCGTCATCCGTTGGCAGCCCGAGCAACACGCGGCCTGTCAGTTCCCAGGTCGGAGGTGCAGTCATGACGTGCTGGGTAGCGACGTGCGCGTCGCGAAACCGCCGCCCGAGCGGGTGGCTGGCATAGACTGCCGTACCGCCAGCCAGTGTGTAGATGCGGCTCGTGACATCGGCGGCGGTGTGGACGAGATGTGTCGCGGCGGCGCGCAGCCGGGCGCGGTGGGGAATGTCGAGCGCTTCGCCCATGGCCAGTTGTCGCTCGGCAGCAGCCAGTTGGGCAAGCACCAGCGCTCGGGCGGCGGCGAGATTGGTGCTGGCCTGGGCAAAGTCCGCCTGCACCGTGCCGCGCTCGGCCAATGTCCGCGACGAACCGGCGGCTTTCTTGGCTGTGGCCAGCGCCTGAAAATCCGCAATCGCAGCCAATGCGTTGCCACTGGCCACGGCCGCAATACCGATGGCGAGCAGCGCAAAGGGCGCAAACGCATAGAGACTGCCTGGCGCGCGCGGTGTGTCGGCCATGAACGACACGGTGCGGCTTCGCGGTACACGGACGTTGCTGGCCGCCATATCGCCGCTGCCGGTGCCGCGCATGCCCATCGCGTCCCAGGTGTCGATCAGTTCTACATCTTCGCTGCGCATGATCATCATGCGGTGGTCGGGCGCGCCATTTGGGAGCATTCGCAGCTGGCCATCTTCGAAAATCAGCGCGCCGCCGAGCAGCCATTGGCAATTGGCGCTGCCCGAGGCCCATGACCAGCGACCGGAGACGATATAGTCATCGCCGTCCACCACAGCCTTGCCCATTGGCGCGAACACGCCGCCGGTGATCGCCGCCGGATCGCCGAAAACCTCGGCAGCATGATCCTGCGGCAGCCAGGCCGAAACCAGCGCGGTGGTGCCGGCGATCATCGCGCACCAGCCGGTGGCGGCATCTGCGGCGCCAAGCGTTTCCAGCGCGGCAAACATCTCGGACGGGGTGACTTCACCGCCGCCATATGCCTTTGGGACAAGCATCCTAAACAGCCCAGCCTCGGCAATCATCGCCGCCAGATCGGCGGGCAGGCGGCGCTGGCTTTCGGTATCCGCTGCGCGCGCTGCTATGATCGGCGCAAGGCGGGCAGCTTCGGCGAGCGCGCTCATAGCTTGAGCAGACTGGCGAGGTTGTTCTTTTGCATGTCGCTCGATCCGCCGACGATGGGCATGCCCAGAAGATCGCGGACATGGCGCTCCATGTCAAAGGCATCGGACAGGGCATAGGCGCCCATTACCTGCTGGCAGGCCAATGCGATTTCGACCCCGGTGTCGGCGACGAACAGCTTGGCCATGCTGGTTTCCACCGAACACGGTCGGCCTTCGTTGGCCAGCCAGGCGGCATGGTAGAGCATGTGCCGGGCCGCCTGCAATTTGGTGCGCGCGGCGACGAGCTTGTGGCGCACGGCCTGATGTTGGGCGATGGGTTTGCCGAACTGCACGCGGCTTTGGGCATAGTCCCAGGCCTCGGCCAGTGCGGCGCGGGCGATGCCGAACGCCACAGCAGAGATTTCCAGCTTCTCGACATCCAACGCGCGGCCGGCCAACAGCTTCCAGCCCTGGTTCCACATCGCCGGCCCGCCGACGATGGCGCTGGCGGGCAGGCGCACATTGTCGAAATACACGTCCTGGCTGGCGGTGTAGCGCAGGTTGCTGTGGTGGATGTCCTGCATCGTCACACCGGGCGCGTCCGTCGGGATCAGCACGAACGACAGGTTACGATACCGGTCCCCCGGCTCGCCCGATCGCACCAGCGTGTAGATGTAATGGCACCAGTCGGCGCCGGTGCACCAGCGTTTGGCGCCGTCGATGACAATGGTGTCGCCTTCCATGCGGGCCCGGGTGGCGACGCTGGCGAGGTCGCCCCCGACATCAGGCTCGGACAGGCCATAGGCAAAGAACAGCTCGCCCCGCGCCAGTGCCGGCAGGAACTGTGCCTTTTGTTCGGGTGATCCATTCTCCGAAAGGTTCATGCCGCCATAGAATGCGGTGTGGATGAACGGCCCGGCCAGGCACGGCCCGGCCTGCGCCAGTTCCTCGATGACGGCGATGGCGGCAACGAGATCCTGCCCCGCGCCGCCATGGGCCTCGGGCACGGTCAGCGCCGTCAGGCCGAGCGTGTTCAGCTGCGCATAGACATCACGCGGCCAGCGGTGGTCACGGTCCCACTGGATGCGTTTTTCGCGCGGCGCATGGTCGGCAACGAAACGTGCCACCGTATCGCGCAATGCGCTGACATGGGCAGGTTCGTCGATAAAGCTTTGCAAGGTCATTCCCCCGTCAGATCGGGTTTGCGGCGTTCGCGAAAGGCCGCGACCGCTTCGGCCCGGTCCTTGGTCAGGTTGGACAGGGTTTCATACGGGATCGACGCATCCATCAGCTGCTGGGCAAGCACGCGCAGCGGCTGGTTGGCGACAACCTTGCTCCAGCGAACGGCAAAGCGCGGGTTGCCCATCAGCTTGCCGACCATTTCGGTCACCTTGGCATCCAGCTGGTCGCCCGGCACGGCATAGTTGATCAGGCCCATGTCGGCGGCGCGCGTCGCCTTGATCAGGTCGCCGGTCATCAGCAGTTCCTTGGCGCGGGCATAGCCGATCAGCTGCGGCCAGATGACGGCGCCGCCATCGCCTGCCACCAGCCCGACCTTGACGTGCGGGTCGCCGATGGGCGCGGTTTCATCGGCAATGATGATATCGCAGAGCAGCGCGATGGTGGCGCCCAGCCCGGCAGCGGCGCCGTTCATGCGGCAGATCACCGGCTTTTCTATTTCCAGCAAGGTCGTGACGATGCGCTTGGCATCCCAGCCAATGTCGCGAAACCGTTCCGGATGCGCGATCTGTTCGGCGAAACAGTCGAAATCACCGCCGGCACAAAAGTCACGGCCGGCACCGGTGAGGATTATGATGTCGCTGTCCGCATCAAGCTGGAGATCGGTGAATACCCGCGCCAGTTCATGATGCATGGCTTCATCGACGCCGTTTACGGGATTTGGCCCGGTGATGGTCGCCGTCAGTGTGCGCGCATGGCCGAACTGCCCGCGCGTGAATGTGAACCTTGTGTAGCCGTCGAGGCGCGCCATGATCTTCCCCTTTGGCGGTCAAGGTGGACCAGTCATGCCGGCAGGTCAAACTGCCATAAAGCGCGGATTATCCGGGGAGTTTCAGCGTCTTTTGCACGGCGTCCCAGCGGACCAGCTTGAAGTTCTGGGCTTTTGGCGCGTTATTGCCGTCCTGGGCAATCATGATTCCGGCCGGAAACGCCGGGCCGAAATTGCCGGTTTTCACTTCGATGCCATCGGTTTCCTGGGTTGCGCCATAACGCCCGGCAGCGATGCGGAACCGGCCCATGTAACGGTCGTCGGACAGGCGCCAGACGGCATAGGCATTGTCACCCTGAGAGGAGGCGATGAGCCAGCCGCCATTGCCGGCGCCGGTGGCAGCGATGGCCAGGCCCTCGGCGTCGGCGACCAGCCGCGCGCCGTCGGTGGACGCGATGCGAACGGGCGTCGTGCTGCCTTGCGGCAGGGCGTCGAAGCGCCAGAGGCCGGCATCCTCTTCGGCCGCATAGAGCCGCGCCGTGCGTGCATCGACTACGCAGCCTTCGGACTGGCTGGGCAGTTTCATCGTGCGCACGGTGCGCCCGGTGCCGGTGGCGGCATCGAGCGCGATCTGGCGGATCGTCCCGTCCTTGAGCACGATGAAGGCGTGCAGCGCGTAAGGCGCGGCGAACAGGCAGACGCCATAAGCCTCGCCCGCGCCGGCGGGCACGCGGCCGATTGCTGTCAGCCGCGCTGTGACGGGATCGAGCCGGAACAGGGCAAGATGGGCATTGTCATTGTCGTTGCGGTCACTGGCAACGACGATGATGCCGGCCGGTGTTTCGGCCAGATCGACGTTATTGACGCGGCCCGCATTGATGAAGTCGCGCACGCTGCCGTCGAGGCCATAGACATAGAGCCCGGCTTTTTTGTCGGTGCCAACAATCAGGCTGGCGGCCGGATCGGCGGCATTGCGCCAGATCGCCGGATCATCTGCTGCGTCGGCATCTTGCGTGGCGACAGCCGTTGTTTCGCCGCTGGCGGTGACATCTGCGGTCAGGACCGGAGGCCGCGAGGCCGGCGGCGCGCAGCCGGTGAGCAGCAGGGCAAGCGCCAGAGTGATCGGAGAAGCCAGGATCGGGCAGCGCATGGGGTCTGCCTTATTGGACAGTGACGAAAATGGGATTGGCATAGAACCAAAGGTCTTCCCATGGGTTTTCGCCCTTGGGATCCTGACTGGGCTCGAGTTCGGTGGTGCCGGTGCCGCGGACGCGAATATAGAGCGGGCCGGTGACGGCCGGGACGCTGTACGTCATGGTGAGATATTCGCCGTCGCGGCGCCAGTCGGCGGAGGTGAAGCGGCGTGCGATGGCGGTGGCCGGGGCGCTGTCCGTGCGGCGATCGGCGGCGGGTCCCGTGACCGGCCCGATGATGAGATCGACGCGTGCGACGCTGGGGGTATAACCGGCGGCGTTGGCGGCCGCGGGATCGCGCAGTCGGATGGTGACATCGACCGGGCGGCCCTTCCGGGCGTTGAGGGTGCCGCCTATGCCGGCGCGCCCGCGCCCGCTGGCAGCGATGACCTCGACCTCGGACACAAGGTCGCCGGTGGTGACGAATATGCGGCCAGTGCGCAGGCCGTCGATGATGTCCGAATGCTGCGGACGTGCCTGGACATAGGTCTTGGAATACTCGCCAGGCCAGAAATCATTGCCGCCATCGCGCCAGTTGGAATGGCTGTCGGATGTTGCGGTGGTGAACCAGCGGCGACCTTCGGCAAGCATCGAGTCCCAGAACCCGCCCAGCGTGGCCGTCATCTGGTCAAAGCCGCCAAGGGTGGGCGCGCGCCCATATCCGCCGCGATTGCCGGTGGGATCGGGGCTGCCATCCGGCCTGATGGCGCCGGCCTGATGGCCAGGCGCGCCTTCCATGCCGATGGCGACGCGGGGCGCGGTATCGTTCCAGTTGCGAAATTCGACCGGGGTGTAAAGGCCCCAGGCAGAAGGCGCGGTTGCCGATCGGCTGGGGTGATTGGCGATGAGGACAGGCGGGATCTTCTGGTCGCGCATCAGCTTCAGGGCATCGATCATGCGGCCTTCGGTGTCCCGTGCGTCGTCGCGGGGCCACGGCTCTTTCTTGGAGAAACCGAATTCAATGGCGCGCAGCTGCTCGCGCTCAGCACCGGTGAAGGGGATGATGAGGCTGCTGTGGTCGCCAGCGGGCGTATCGAACTCCATGCCATAGAATATCAGCATTTCCGGCACGCTGCGGCGGGCGCGCTCGACCTCTGGCCAGGCTTGCTCATAGTTGAGCTTCGAATGGTTGGGGCCGCCATGATCGGTACTGACCATCCAGCGCAGGCCGAACTGGCGGGCCATTTGTGCGTTCTTCACGATGGCATAGCGGCCATCCTTGCCGAGCAGCGGTATGGGAGCTGTTTGCGGGCTGGCAGGGTCGGCGTTGTAGTCCGCGCTGAATTCGGAATGGATGTGATGATCGCCAGGAAGCCATTGACGGCCCGGCGTGGGGACGGCGCCAGCGTTGGGGCGGGCCTGATATTGGGCGGCAAGCCCACCGTGATGGCCATGAGCCACAGCCGGTATAAAGGCCGGCGATGCCAGCAGAGCGCCAATTGCGGCAAGGATGATGACGCGCATGGCTTTGGCTTTCTGGCGGCAACGATGAAACCGGTAAAATCGGCCTGGCGGCAGGAATTTCCAGCCGCCAGGCCTGATTCTGATCAATAGGTGAGGCGCAAACCGGCAGTATAGCGGCGACCGAAGGTCTCACGCTCGATGGTGCGTGCATCGATGCCGACAAACCGGCGACCCGGGCCGTTGAGCAGGTTCGACAGGTCGGCATAGACTTCGAAGTTCGGGGTGATGGCATAGCGTGCCGAAACGTCCAGTTCGCCATCGGCAGCCCAGTAAAAGTCGCCGCCAACTTCGGGCGAGCCCAGCCCATCGACCCAGGCGGAGCGATACTGATAGGACACTCGCGCCGAGAAGCCATATTTCTCATAATATGGCCCAACGTTGAGAACAAAATCGGACGTGCCCGGGAAACGCACCTTGCTGCCTGTCGGCGTCGTTGCCTCGCCGCGATTCAATATCACGTTGGTCTGGATGCCGAAGCCGCCCCACCATTTGTCTTCGGACAGGACATTGTCGAGCTGCATCTGGAACGCCGCTTCGAAGCCATAGATCTTGCCCTTGCCGCCGTTGAGCGTGGTGGAAAAGAGATAGTCGGAGCGGTCAATGCCGTCAGGGAATACGGCAGTTGTGCCGAACTGGCGGGTGGAACCGAACAGCACATCGCGGACATCCTTGTAGAAGGCGCCGACCATCAGGAAGCCGCCGTTGCTGGGATAATATTCCCAGTACAGGTCGACGCCGCGCGTCTTTTCAGGGCGGGCATCGGGGTTGCCGCCCGAAATCGTGCGATTGGCGTCATTGAAGATGAAATTCGGCCGCAGGACAGGATAGTCCGGGCGGGCCGCGCCGGTGTTGAACGACAGGCGCACCTTCATTTCTTCGGTGGGCGTCCAGTTGAAATGCAGGCTGGGATAGACCTGCGTGAAGCTGCGGTTGACGGTGATCAGGCTGGCGCCCGAAAACGCCGTCGAGCTGTTTTTGACATTCTCGAAGCGGGCACCGTAGACGATGCTGCCCCAATCGGTCTTGGTCACGCCCATCGCATAGCCCGACAACACTTCCTCGCTGACCTTGTAGTAGTTTGCATTGGCGAAGTTGTAGGCGGCAAACGGCTCGACTGCCTTGACGATGTCGATGATGGCCTGCTTGCCGTGATAGGGGAAGGTGTAGCCCAGAGGCAGCTTGCCGAGATAGTTGCCTGGGATGCTCACCGCCGATACCGCCGTGGGCAGGCTGGCAAGCGCGAAAATGTTCTGGCCATTGGACGTGCTGCTCGCAGTGATGTCGAGCAGCCGCTCGTCGACTTCCTTGACGCGGTTGTCATACTGAATGCCGACACTGAATTTGGTGCTGCCGAACAATTCGGTTTCGCGGCTCACATCCAGCCGGCCGGTATAGGCTTCGGTAGTATCGATCGCCTTCAGGCCGCGCACGCGCGCCAGCGACAGCGGGAAATCGGTGATGGCGGTAACGCGATCACCGCGCGACAGGGTGCCATCGGCAGCCCGCAGCGTGCGGTAAAGTTCGACCTTGGCCAGCTGCGGATTGGTGAGGTCGTAGAACACGGTCGGGCGGTTGGTTGCGGTGGCGCCGTTGGTGCCG
>NZ_JANPCD010000021.1:0-22424 GCF_031430775.1 Sandarakinorhabdus sp.
CGCGCCGTCCGCCAGCAGCAGCGCCATCAGCGCCGGCGCCTCGGCCACGTCAAAACGGCCCAGCACTGCGCCGTGCTGCTCGATTTCGGCAATGCGGCTGGCCAGCATGCGGCCATCTGGACCGGACCACATCGCATCGCCGGCCAGTGCCGCCGCCGATTGCCGCAGCGCACCGGCAAGCACGGTAAGATCGGTCTCGCCCCGGCCTTCTGGCGCCAGAGCCGCCAGCGGCGCCAGTGCCGCATCGACTGTCTTCCACCACACCATGGTTTGCACCATAGTATCAGCCGCCGTCACGCGCTGCGCGGGATCTCGCGCGGCCTCCACCGCATCAGTCAGCGCCCGGTCAAGTGCCTCGGCCATGGCGTCCAGCCCCGGCGGCGGGCGCACGCCGCGCAGCGCCAGATCGGCGCGGTGCACCGCGCGCCGCCAGCCGCTGTCGGCCTGCCCCACCAGCGAATGCCCCAACACCGACAGCAAGGCCACCGGCGCGAAACCTTGGGCCATGGCATCAACCAGTGCCAGCAGCAGCGCGCCCGGCGGAGTCAGGCGCAGCGGCGTGCCTGCCGAATCATCGACGCGAATGCCCCAGCGGCGGCAATGGGCCGCCACCCGGCGCGCCAGCGTCCGGTCGGCGGTGACCAGCGACGCACGCCGGTCTGGCACCTCAAGCGCCTCGCGCAGCGCCAGCGCCACGACCTGCGCCTCCTCGGCGGCGGACGCGCATGTGATGGCCCTGACGCCTGCAAATGCCTCACCCGGATTGTCCAGTGGCGCCGCGCTGGCCGCTGCCGGCGCGAGCGCGGCCATGACATGACCATCACGCTCTGCCGGGCCATTGCTGGTGCCGCCTGCGTGCGCCCAGTTCTGCACATCGCTGCGATCCAGACCCAGCCCGGTCAGCAGCGCCTTGACGCCCCAGCCGGGGTGTTCGGCGCTGGCACGGCGCCTGTCATCGAGGTTGCCATGATCGCGGACAATCACCGCGTCCCAGCGCGCCTGGCCCGCCGCCGTCATGTCGGTGTCCAACCCCGGCAGCACCACCAGCCCCCTGGGCAGGGCCAGCACTGCCGCCAGCAGGCGCAGCACTGGCGGCGATGGATTGGCAAAACCCGCCGCCACGACCATGCGCGACGGCGGCGCGGTGCGCCAACCGGCAATCGCGGCATCGACCAGCGCCGCCAGCCGCGTGCGCCCGTCGCTACCGCCCAGACGTGCCCGCGCCGGCGGCCAGGCCGAAATCACCAGATCGAGGAACGCCAGTGTCCGCTGCCAATGTTCAGCCAGCGTATCATCGGCCACGGCAGTCTTGAGCGCGGCGGGGTCGATCTCGGCCTCCAGCAGCGCATCGAGCGTTTCGCCCAGCGCATCGCCCAGCCGCATCGCCTCGCCGGCCCCGCGCGGACGGGGTTGCCCGCTCGCCAAACTTGCTTGCCCCGTTGGCAGCCGCTGCACCAGCCGCGCAAGTTCGAACCGGCGCAGCAGCGGCGGCACGGCTGGCAGCAGCGCAGCCGCATCGCTGGCCAGCCGGTCAAGGCCGGGGTCATCCAGATCGCCGATCGGCACCATGCGCGGCAGCAGTAGGCCCGCATCGCCCATCTGGCGCCCGACCGCCTCCGTCAGCGCGGTGACGGCGCGGCGATTCGGCAGCAACACCAAGGTGCGCGCGAGGACTAAAGGGTCGCCGCCGGAGAGGGCCATAGGATCGCCCCCTGCCCGCGCCATCAACCCGGCGGCCAGCGCATCGACAAAGGCGCTGTGCGCCGGAATGTTGAACAGCGGCGGGCGGATCACGCCACGGCCAGCAATGTCTCGGTCTCGCCGATGCTGGCCGGTGTGCCGACATGGAACCACAAGCCCTGATGCACGGCGCCGAACATGCGCCCCTGCGCAAGCGCCTTGTTCCACACCCGCCACATCGTGAAGGGCGCCACCGGCTCTCCTTCGAACAGCCGGCGCGAAATGATCTGGATGCCCGAATAGACAAACGGCGCCACCCGCACTTCGCCGCGCGGTTTGATGAGGCCGGCGGCATCCATGTGAAAATCGCCGCGCCCTTCATAGCCATGGGCGCGCGCCATCGGCACCAGCAACAGCAGCACATCCATCTGCGCCGCGTCCCAGCGCTGGGCAAGCAGGCGCAGCGTGTCCGATGAACCGTCGATCCACATGTTATCGGCGTTAATGGTATAAAAGGCGTCGCCAGCAATCAACGGCAGTGCCTTGGCAATGCCGCCGCCGGTTTCCAGCAGCAGGCCCCGTTCGTCCGAAACCGCGATATCGAGGCCATCGCGGCGGCCGGCAACCGCCGCCTCGATCTGGTCGGCGAAATAATGGGCGTTGACCACGGCGCGGCCGATGCCTGCCGCCGCCACGCCGTCCAGAGCGCGATCGAGCAGCGTTTTCCCGGCGACTTCGATCAACGGCTTGGGGCGGGTTGCCGTGAGCGGACGCATGCGCTTGCCAAGCCCGGCGGCCAGCACCATGGCGGTGAGCGGCACCGTGCAATCGATATGGGGCCGCAGGCTGAGCGGAGGCGCAGCGCTCATGTCGGCACGCTGACGCCGTGGCGCGCCGAGTTGGGCACATGTGCGTCGAACCAGGCCCTGACCGGCGCCAGCGCCGGCGCGGCAAGGCCCCGACGCACCAGTTCCCACAGGCGCGGGTGAAAACGCGGGTAAGCCGGCTTGCCATCGCGCACATACAGCCGGGTGAAGACACCCAAAATCTTGATGTTCCGCTGCGCGCCCAGAATGTCATAGGCGGTGCGAAAGGCATGGGCATCAATGCCGGGCCGCGCCGCCAGATAGCGCGCGATCATCGCGGCCTCCAGGTCCGGGCTGACGATGCGGCGAATATCCTGCAACAACGACGCAAGATCATAGGCCGGATGGCCGGCCAGCGCGTCCTGATAATCGAGCAGGCCAAGACCGCGCAGGCCGGGGCGCCCGAGGATCATGAGGTTGTCGGCGTGATAGTCGCGCAGCGTCAGCACCGCCGGCTCAGCTCGCACCGCAGCCCATAGCGGCGCCCAGGCGTCGTCATAGCCCGGCGCTTCGGCCAGCCCGACTGCGGGCAGATACCAGTCGGGGAACAGCCGGGCCTCGCGCAGCAGTTCGGGCTCGGAATATGGCGGCACATCTCCCGCCGGATGATCATGCAGCGCCGCCAGGATATCGACAGCAGCCTCATAGACGGCAGCTTCGCGGCCCGGATCACGCGCCAAAACCGGGTTCACCCGTTCGTCGCCAAAATCCTCAAGCAGGACAAGGCCGATATCAAGCTCTGCTGCCAGCGGCAGCGGCGCCGAAAACCCCAGGTCATGCAAGTGCTTGCCGATCGCCAGGAAGGGCCGCGAATCCTCCTTGTCGGGGGGCGCATCCATCAGCACGGCCGTGGCGCCGTCGGCGGCATGAATACGAAAATAGCGGCGAAACGAGGCATCGCCAGCCAGCGGCGCGATGCGTGCCCCGCCCCAGCCATGGCGGGACAGAAAGGCAGGTGCCGTATCCGGCGGAATCATGATTGGAGGAGCGGCGGCCACCGACCTTCCCAAGCCGCCGGCGCGTCCCAAGTCAAGTGCCGAGGCGCATCTCCGCTGCCCGAAATCGACAGACGCAGGGCATCGGCAGGCAAGCGCCCCGCCAGACGCTCAGGCCATTCGATGACCAGCGCCGCATCGGTTTCGAAAAGCCCCAGCGCATCGGCCTCGTCCGGTGACGTCAGCCGGTACAGATCGACATGCCAGACGGCCACGCGAACATCGGGCGTTTCATAGGCCTGCACCAGCGTGAAAGTCGGCGAGGGCACCTCGCCCATCCAGCCTAGCGCGCGGATCAGGGCACGGGCAAAGGTCGATTTGCCGGCGCCGAGGTTGCCCGACAACGCGACGGTATCGCCGGGGCGCAAGACTTCCGCCAGCGCCGCTGCCAGCGCCGCCATTGCCCCTTCGTTGTCCAGCTGCAATGCCATCACGGTCCTACAAATCGACGGTCAGATAGCCTTGAACCAACCGGCCGGGAATGGGACCATAGGCACCGGCGCCGCGCATTTCAAAGCCCTGCACGTCGAACAGGTTGGTGACCTGCACGCGCAGCAAGGTGTTTTTGCCAGCCAGCTTGAAACGATAGCGGCCACCAATATCGATGGTAGTGCGTCCCGGCACCTCGACAGCGTTGCTGACGGTGGCGGTTTCGGCGCTGCGATAGGCGATACGGCCATCGAACGAGACACCCGGCGCAAAGGCCGGCCGCCAGTCCGCGCTCAATTCCACGCGCTGGCCGATTGCGGAGACCGGGCGCGGGCCGATGCGGCCGGCCGCGACCGCCTCGCCGGTGACCTTGGGCCAGAGCAGCACGGCGCCGGCGACGATGCTCAGGCTGTTGGTGACCGGGCCGGCAACCGACGCCTCGAAACCGCGATTGACGACATCGCCGAGCACATCGAAGCGATTGTTGGCATCCAGGTTGAAATAAGGCTTGGTGATGTCGAACACCCCGGCGACGATCTTGATGTCGTCCGTAACGGCGTAGCGCAATCCGGCGTCGAACTGGCGTGTGCTTATGGCTGGCAACGCCTCGTTGCGATTGGCGGCGTTGCCCGGCGCAATGCCGCTTTCTTCAAGGCCGTTGACCGCACCGGCATAGACCACAAGCTGTGTCCCGAGGTTGGCGGCGACAGTGACATTATAAAGCAGCGGCCGCGCATCTGTGGCCTGGATGCCGCCGGCTGGCAGGTCGATGCGTTTTTGATAGTTGGAATATTGCAGGCCGGCCGAGATTTCGCCAACACCGGTCCAGCGGCCTTCATAGGCGATGCCGCCGGTCCATTGCTTGACCTTGTCACGCTGCTGCGGCCCGAAATTGAAGGCCGGCTTGGGCACAACCGAGGGCGTGTCGATCTGCACCGGCCCCAGATCAAGGATCTCGGAACCCCCAAACCGGCGATCGCCGGCGCGGCCACGCATCGCGACATGAACCAGGTGGCGGCGCGGGCCATCATCGAATTGCCGCGTCAGCCGGACTTCGCCGCTGATCGATGAAAAGGCCAGCTGCGGATCGACAATGACGCGCTGGCGGCCTGTGCGATCGGGCAACAGTTCACGCACCAGATTGGTCATCTGGCCGTCACGGGTGCGCGATGACCGGAACAGCCCTGCGCGCAATTGCCATTGCGGCGCAATCTGCCAGTCACCCAGCAGCCCGATATTGGCGTCGGTGCCGGTGCCGTTGACCCAGCGCGGGCCGAACAGCTGGCGGCGCGGCAATGCCGGCGGCAAGAATTCGCCGGCGGTCAGGAACGTCAGCCGGTGATCGTCGAACGTGGTACGCACGACGTTCGCGAACGGCACCAGCGTGAGGCCCGGCGCCGGGTTCCAGCTTGCGATCACCGTGCCGCCGAACTGTTTTTCGCCGGTGGCATCAAAGCCGTTTTCAAATCTTGCCGACGCGCCCAGCCCGAGGCTGAGTGTGCCGTTCACTGGCAGCACGGCATCGATTTCGGCGTTATAAGTGCCCCAGGCATCGGCAGCGAACAGCATGCTGGCAGCGGCTTTGTCGCCCGGGCGGCGAAACCCGAAATCGACAAGGCCCGTCGGCGCCGGAAACGGGCTGCCCAGCGCGCTCAGGCCAACGCGCACGGTGGTGGTGCGGCTGATGCGGCTGTTTGGCGGCACCACAGGGTCGAAATACAGGCCGTCGATGCGGACATTGCCAGCCGCGATCGGCGAGAAACCGCGCACATTGCCCTGATTGTAGATTCCGATGACTTCGCGGCCGACGGTACTGCCAAAAGCATCACCCGATTGGCGGACGGCGTTTTCTTCGGCCCTGCTGCCTGTGGCAGCAACAGGTGCGCTGCCTGTGGCAGCAACAGGTGCGGGATCAGCAGGCGGTGCAGATTGTGCCGCCAATGGCGACGCCGATACCATCAGCGCCCAGAATAATGCCCCCTGTCTCATGCGAGACGCGATTGCGCGGGCCAGCCGCCGCCGTCCAGTGGCAATTGTCGTAGCCAAGGCGATTTTTCAAAGATCGATGGTCAGATAGGTGCGCGCAGCACGGCCCCAGACCGGGCGAAAGGCGCCAGCACCGAACAGCTCATAGCCTTGAAAACCGAAAAGATTTTCGACCTGCACCCGCACGGTTGCCGACTTTCCGGCCAGCCTAAAGGCATAGCGGCCGCCGATATCGACAAACGTCTGCGCCGGAATTTCGGTCAGGTTGCTGACCGTCGCGGTCTGGGCGCTCTGGTGATTGACGTTGAGGTCGAGCGACAGGCCAGGCGCTTGCGGCGGCCGCCAATCGGCACTGAAGGCAAAGCGCCGTGACACGGCTCCGACCGGACGCGGCCCGACGCCAGCAATGCCGCCGGCATCGACGCTCGGCCACAGCAGCACAGTGCCGGCAACGATGGTCAGCCGTTTGGTGACCGGCCCCGATACCGATGCTTCGAATCCGCGATTGCGCACATCGCCAAGCGCGCGAAAGCGCCCCGACGCATCGAGGTTGAAATAGGGTTTGCTGACCTGGAACAGCCCTGCAACCAGCCGCATGTCGCCAATCGGCTGCCAGCGCAGGCCGGCATCGAACTGCCGGGTGCGGATCGCTGGCAGTGCCTCGTTGCGGTTGCCGGCGTTTTCCGGCGCGACGCCCGATTCTTCCAGCCCGGTGACAAAGCCGCCATAGACTGCCAGCCGCGATGACACGTTGAGCGCGATATTGGCGTTGACCAGCAGCGGGCGCTCGTTGGTCTCCAGTGGCGGGCGATCCGGCAAACCGATGCGCTTGCGATAGTCGGTGCGTTGCAGCCCGAGCGAGAGTTCGCCAACGCCGTCCCACCGGCCTTCATAGCCCAAACCCACCGTCCATTGGCGGACGCGGTCCTGTTCCTGGGCCGTGAAGGTGAACGCCGGCTGCGGCGCCGTGCTGCGCTGCGTCAGCGTCGCGGGGCCGAGGTCGATGGTGTCGGCGCCGCCGAACCGGCGGTCGGCGCGGCGGCCCCGCACTGACACATGAAACCGGTGGGTGCGCGGGCCATCGGCCCACAGCCGCGACAGCCGCGCCTCGCCGCTGGTCGAGGCAAACAGCAACGGCGGATCGGCAAGGACGGAATGCTGCGCCGTGCCATCTGGCCGGACGCCAGTCAGCAGGTTGGTGAAATCGGCGAAATATTTGATGGACGAGCGAAACAGCCCGGCCTTGAGGGACCAGCCATCGCCGATGGTCCAGTCCGCAACCACCCCGGCATTGAGCTCGGTCTCGCGGGTGCGCTGCCAGGCCGGGCCGTTCCAGAAATTGCGCGGCAGCGGCGGCGGCAACACATCGCCGTCCGGCACATAGATGGTCGCGGCCTCGTGGAACGGCGTATAGGCCAGGCTGATGAACGGCACGATTTCGACGCCCGGTGCGGGGCGCCAGCGCGCGATCAGGGCACCTTCGTAGTAATAATCGCGTGTGCCGTCGCCCATGTGATCGAGGTTGGCAGCGCCGCCGATACCCAGGCTGAAGGCATCCGAAACGGGCAGCGCGACATCGGCTTCAAGGGTGCGCGTGCCGAATGTGTCGGCGCCGATGAGGACGCTGGCCGCCGCCTTGTCGCCGGGTACGCGCAGGCCCAGATCGACGATGCCGGTGGGCGAGGGAAACGGGCTGCCGAACACTGTCGGCCCGACCCGAATGGTGGATGAACCGCTGATGCGGTCGGACGGAAAGAATACAGGGTCGAAATACAGCCCGGCGATGCGGACATTGCCCGCCGCCTTGGGCGAAAAGCCGCGCACGTCGCTGCTGGAATACAGCCCGATTTCTTCCTGGCCGATCGTAGTGCCGAACGCATCGCCGGCCTGGCGCACGGCATTTTCCGATGTGCGGTTGCCGGCCGACGTCAGCGCGGTGGCTGCCGCCGGCAGTTCCGGAACATCGGGAGATGCCGGGGACGACTGCGCCAAGGCTGGGCCGGCGGCCAGAAGCCCCGCCATCGCTATTCCGAACACGCCGTCGCCCCCGTTGATGGCTTAGTAGCGATAATGATCCGGCTTGAACGGGCCAGTCTGCGCCACGCCGATGTACCCGGCCTGCTTGTCGGTCAGCGTCGTCAACTTCACGCCCAGCTTTTCAAGATGCAGCATGGCAACCTTTTCATCGAGATGCTTGGGCAGCACATAGACCTGGTTCTGATACTGCTCGCTCTTGGTCCACAGTTCGATCTGCGCCAGCACCTGGTTGGTGAAACTGGCGGACATGACGAACGACGGGTGGCCGGTGGCGCAGCCCAGGTTCACCAGGCGGCCCTTGGCCAGCACGATGATCTGGTTGCCGTCCGGAAATTCGACGATGTCGGTGCCCGGCTTCACTTCGGTCCATTTGTAGTTGGACAGGGCGGCAATCTGGATTTCGCTGTCGAAATGGCCGATGTTGCAGACGATGGCGTTGGGGCGCATCGCCATCATGTGTTCGGCGGTGATGACATCGGCGTTGCCGGTGGCAGTGCAGAAGATGTCGGCACGCTTGACGGCGTCTTCCATCGTCACGACTTCAAAGCCTTCCATGGCGGCCTGGAGCGCGCAGATGGGGTCGATTTCGGTGACCATGACACGGGCGCCGCCATTGCGCAGCGACTGGGCGCTGCCCTTGCCGACATCGCCGAAACCGGCGACGCAGGCGACCTTGCCGGCCAGCATGACATCGGTGGCGCGGCGGATGGCATCGACCAGCGATTCCTTGCAGCCATAAAGATTGTCGAACTTGGACTTGGTGACGCTGTCGTTGACGTTGATCGCGGGGAACGGCAGTTCGCCCTTCTTGGCGATTTCATACAGGCGGTGAACGCCCGTGGTGGTTTCCTCGGACACGCCCTTCAGGTTCTTGACGGTCTCGGTCAGATAGCCGGGACGCGCCTTGATATAGGCCTTGAGCGCACGCTGGAATTCTACTTCTTCCTCGTTTTCCGGCTCGCCCATGGCGTGCCCGGCTTCGAGCTTGGCGCCCCACAGTGCGAACATGGTGGCATCGCCGCCATCGTCGAGGATGATGTTGGCAGTGTCATGGCCCCAATCGAAGATGTTGCCGACATAATCCCAGTAATCGGCCAGGCTCTCGCCCTTGATGGCGAACACCGGCACGCCCGATGCAGCGATAGCGGCGGCAGCATGATCCTGCGTCGAAAAGATGTTGCAAGTCGCCCAGCGCACTTCGGCACCGAGCGCGGTCAGCGTTTCGATGAGCACGGCAGTCTGGATGGTCATGTGCAACGAACCGGTGATGCGCGCACCCTTCAGCGGCTTGGACACGCCGAATTCGCTGCGCAGCGCCATCAGGCCCGGCATTTCGGTTTCGGCGATGTTGATTTCGCGGCGGCCAAAATCAGCAAGACTGATATCGGCGATGGCATAATCGGTAAGGGCGGGAGCTGTGGCCACGGCGGGGCTATCCTTGACTGGAATGGAATTGCCCGGGCCATAGGGATTCGCCGCGCCAGGAGCAAGCATAAAGATATCTTTATATGATTTGCCGAGCGGCTTGTGCGGGCCGCCGTGTATTTTCATGGCTGGATAATCTGCGTCTCGCCCGCCATGGTGCGCGCAATCCCTTGCGTGTCAGGAGTCTCATGATTGTCCGTTTGTCTGCCCTTGGTGCCCTGCTGATGTCGGCCGCCGTTCTTGCTGCCCCGCTATCGTACCCCGCGACCATTGCCGGATCCGACCTGGAGGCCGGCCCCGGTGCGACAGCGCCCGATCCGTATCGCTGGCTGGAAAACGACGTGCGCACCGACAGCAAGGTCGCCGACTGGGTCGCCGCCCAGAACAGCGTGACAAACGCCTATCTCGGCACACTGCCCGGCCGCGAGGCGATCCGTGCCCGGCTGGCGCAGCTGTTCGATTACGAACGCTTCGGCGTCCCGCGCCTGCGCGGCAAGGTGCAGTTCTTCACGCGCAATTCGGGTCTTCAGAACCAGTCCGTCCTGTATGTCCAGCCAGAAGGCGGCTCTGCCCGCGTGCTGATCGATCCCAACCCATGGGCCAAGGACGGCGCCACGGCGCTGGCCGAATGGAACCCTTCGGCCGACGGCAAGCATCTGCTGTATGCCGTGCAGGACGGCGGCACCGACTGGCGCACGCTCAAGGTGCGCGATGTCGCGACCGGCGCCGATCTGCCGGACACCATCGAATGGGTGAAATCCTCGGCGCTGGCCTGGAAAAAGGATGGTTCGGGTTTTTATTATTCGCGTTTTCCTGAAACCAACGGGCCGAAATATCTTGCAGTCAGCCTCAACCAGAAACTGTATTTCCACGCCCTAGGTACGCCGCAAAGCGCCGACACGCTGATTTATGAGACGCCGGCACACCCCAAGCGCGGTCATTCCGCCCAGGTCACCGATGATGGCCGCTGGCTGCTGATCGTCACCGCCGAAGGCACTGATGACCGGTATGAAATCCATGTCGCCGACATCGCCAAGGGTGAGGCGCCAAGGGCGCTTGTGACCGGCCTCGACCATAGCTGGAACCTTGCGGGCAGCCGCGGCACCACGCTGTATTTCGTCACCAACAAGGATGCGCCGCGATCGCGCCTGATCGCCAAGGACGCCATCTCCGGCGCCGAGACCGAACTGGTTGCGCAAGGCAAGGACGCCATCACTGGCGCTTCGCTGGTAGGCGGCCGGCTGGTGGTCGAGACACTGGCCGATGCGCGCTCGCTGGTCCGCCTGCACGCGCTTGACGGCAAACTGGTCGGCGAAGTGCCCTTGCCCGGCATCGGTACGGCCGGCGGGTTCGAATCCGGCGAAAACGGCGTCACCTATTTCGGCTTTTCCAGCTTTGCGACACCCGGCTCGATCTGGCGCTATGACAGCAAGACAAACACCGCTGTGCCCGAACGCCAGGCCAAGGTGGCGTTCAACCCCGCCGATTATGTCGTGACCCAGATGTTCTACACCTCCAAGGACGGCACCAAGGTGCCGATGTTCATCAGCCACCGCCGCGATCTCGACCCCAAAAAAACCCATCCGGCGCTGCTGTATGGCTATGGCGGCTTCAATATCTCGCTTACGCCGGGCTTTTCCGCCTCGCGTCTGGCGTGGATGGAAATGGGCGGCATCTACGTGACTGCCAACCTGCGCGGCGGCGGCGAATATGGCGCTGATTGGCATGATGCCGGGCGGTTGCTCAAAAAGCAGAATGTGTTCGACGATTTCATCGCAGCCGGCGAGGCTCTGGTGAAAAACGGCCTGACGACGCCGGCACAGCTTGCCATCCAGGGCGGTTCCAACGGCGGGCTGCTGGTCGGCGCCGTCACCAACCAGCGGCCGGACCTGTTCGCCGCCGCCTTGCCGGCGGTGGGCGTCATGGACATGCTGCGTTATGCCAACTGGACCGCCGGGCGATACTGGATCGACGATTATGGTGATGTGAAGCAGCCGGACATGTTCCGCTACAACCTTGGCTACAGCCCGTATCACAACGTGCGTTCCGGCAAGGATTATCCGGCCATTCTGGTGACAACGGCCGATACCGATGACCGGGTCGTGCCGGGCCACAGCTTCAAATATGCCGCTGCGATCCAGGCCGCCAGCATTGGCGACAAGCCGCATATCATCCGCATCGAAACGCGGGCCGGGCACGGCAGCGGCAAGCCCACCGACAAGGTGATCGCCGAAACCGCCGACCTCTGGGCCTTTGCCGGTTACTGGACCGGCCTGACCAAGGACATGAAATGAGCACGATCATCCTCACCGTGCTGGGTAGCGACCGTCCCGGCCTTACCGGCGCGCTGGCGCAGGCGGTGCTGGCCGCTGGCGGTAACTGGCTGGAAAGCCATCTCACGCGCCTGGGCGGTACCTATGTGGGCAGCGTGCTGGTCGGCATTGCCGACACCGATCTGCCGGTGCTGCGCGAGGCGGTGTCGGGCATCGATGCGGCGCTGAAGGTCGAATTGGTGTCCGCCGGCCATGCTGCCGCCTCCGGCACGCCGCTGACGCTCAATCTGGTCGGGCAGGACCGGGCCGGCATTGTCCATGAAGTCAGCGCCGCACTGGCCGCGCTCCATGTCAATATCGAGGAACTGGACAGCGACATCGAAGCCACTGCCTGGTCGGGCGCGCCGCTGTTCAAGGCGCGGCTCAGCCTGTTGTTGCCCGAAGGCGTCACCCCGGCAGCGGTGCAGGACGCGCTTGAGGGCGTGTCGGGCGAGATCATGGTCGATCTGACACTGCCGATCCGCCGATAGCGGCCAAGGGTCAGCCCATACGGGCAGCCCTTGCAGGAAACCGCGCAGCCGGCGGCAGCACGAAACTGCGTTTTTCCAGCCTTGGCTCGGCGATGCGCGGCCTTACACTGGGCATCTGCACCAACCCGGTTTCTGCTCGCCAGATACTGGCAAGCAATGCGCGCGTGGCGGACCATAGCGGTACCTGCCCCACCAGCGTGTTGCCGCTGTTGGTGAACAGTCGCTCGATCAGCCGGTCGCGCGGCCCGCAATCCTCGGCGGAAAAGGCGATGCCGATGCGGCCGTGGCCGGCCCGGGCCACCCGCCCGTCAAGGCTGCCGATACCGGGTAGGCGCACCCTAACCGGATCACCGGCGGCAAGGCCTTCGCCGGCAAGGGCGATACCGGACAACGACAGGTCGATGCCGCGCGCGATGGTCGCGGCGCGGTTGCCCCGGTGCCAGACCGCCACGGTGTCGGCATAGGCAAAGCGTTCCTCAGCACGCAGCGCCGGCCGGCCAAAGCACATCATCGCCGCCAGCATCAGCACAAGGCAATTGATGCCCCCCCAGAACGCCACCATCGGCACCAATGCGCCTTGGGCAACGATTCTTGTGTCCGGAAAGGCATTGATGACCAGGCCCAGCAGCGTCGCCAGCATCAGGCCGGCACAGGCGAGGAATATGCCGCGCTCGGTGCCGCCGCCGGCTGCGTCGGCACCCTTGGGCGTGACCTTGAAGGCGTGGCCGTACGGCTGCCACAAGGTCTTGATGATCACCGGCAGCAGCTTGAACGACTGGAACAGCCCCAGCACCTGAGCGGCAATCGGGAAATACCGCCCGCCGCCCAGCAGCACGATGCCGCCGACCTGCGCCGCAACCATCGGCAAAAGGTGAAAAATCGCGCTCTGTGCCGTCACGCCTACCAGCGGCGGCAGGTCGAAGAACAGGAATACCAGCGGCGCGATGACCGACACCAGCAGCATAAGGCATTGCGACAGCCAGGCCGTCGGCAGGAAAAACAGCCGATGGCGCAGCGCCACCCCCGGCCCGAGCGGCCCTTCCTTGAGAAACAATATCTGCACGGCACCCTGCGCCCAGCGTGCGCGCTGCACGAAGAATGCCGCAAGGCTCTCCGGCGCCAACCCGAACGCCAGCGGCTCGTTCAGATAGCGAGTGACAAAGCCCTGTTTGAGCAGCGCCAGCGTCAGCAGCATGTCCTCGGTAATCGAACCCGACGGCAGGCCGCCGCCGATGGCTTCAAAGGCCTCGCGCCGCGTGATGGAGTTGGAACCACAGCAGAATGCCGAGTCCCAGCCATCGCGGCCCGGCATGATCGCTTCGAAGAAAAATCGCTGATCGTCTGGCATCGCGTCACGCAGTGCGAGGTTCTGCTGCATGGGATCATGGTTGTAGAAGCTGTGCGGCACCTGCACGATGCCGATTCCGGGATCGTCGAAAAACCCCATGGTGCGCATCAAAAAGCCGCGCTGCGGTACGAAATCGGCGTCGAACACGGCCACGAACGGCGCCGATGTGACGCCAAGCGCATGGTTGATATTGCCGGCCTTGGCATGGAAATTGTCGGGCCGGGTGATGTATCCGGCGCCCTTGGACCGGCAGTAATCGCGCAGCCATTCCCGCCGGCCATCATCGGCCACCCAGACATTGAGATTTGGCCAATCCAGCGCGAGCGCGCCGATGATGGTCTTTTCCAGCACCTCGATCGGCTCATTATAGGTGGCGATCAGCAGGTCGACGGTCGGCAACCGCGCTGGCAGCATGCCGTGCAGGCGCCTTTCATGGATATCGGCCTCGGGGCTGCGGTTGGTCCGCCTGAGCAAGGCCGCAAACAAGATCGCGGCATCGAACAGGCCGAACAGTTCGACCCCAAGGCAAATGAACGCAAAGGCCAGGCCCAGCCAGCCGCCATCCCATGGAATGGTCACCGTCAGCCGCCAGTGCAGATAGGCGCCGACCATCAGCGCCACGCCCAGAACGATGCCGGCACGGGTGCCTGGACGCTCAAGCCCGAAAAGCGGCGCCGCCAGCAACGCGGCAAGGACCAGCAGCAGCGGCGCGGCGACCAGCAGCAGCGGCGCGGTATCGAGTGCGGGAATCACCAGCGGTCGAAACGCACTTCGGCAAGCCGGCCGACATCGCAGCGCCGCGCCAGCGTGACCGGCGGCGGCAGCGCGACCGTGACCGTCAGCGCCCGGGCATCATGATCGGGGTTGGCGGCGACCATCGCGCCATCGGGCCGGCCGGCAGCGCCCATCACGGAGGCGACATGGCCATTTTGCCATTGATCGGACCCGATCAGCCGAACCTTTGCCCGTGCGCCGGGCAGGATCGCCTCCATCCGCCGCTCAGGCAGCGACACTTCGACATAGCGGCGCTGGCAATCGGCAAGCTCGATCAGGCTGCCCCCTGCAGCAACGCTGGTGCCGCGCGCTGCCGGTTGCGACCAGACAATTGTGCTGGCCGGCAGCAGCGCGGCAAATGCGGCGGCCCGGCGGGTGCGCAGGTCCTCGGCCGCAATCTGCCCATCCAACTGCGCCAGCCGGGTGCGGGCATTGGCTGCGATGCTCTCGAGCTCCTGCCGGCGCAGCACGAGCCGGTCGCGCTGCTGGTCGCCGTAGCTGGCATCCATCGCGGCGCCGGCCAGATACAGGCCGTGCGCGGCGGCGCGGCCTTCGATGTCCAGTGCCTGCGCCCGCCCGGCCAGTGCAGCACAGCGCGCCGCCGCACTAGCCGCCACGGCGCGGGCGCGGTCTCGCTGGGTGAAAGTCGCAAAGCGCTGCGCCGCCAGAGTCTCGGTCCGGTCCCGTTGCAGCACAGCCTCGGCGGATTCCGCATGGCAGGCAGTCACGTCATCACGCGCGGCAGCAAGGCTGGCGCCGAGCCGGTCCTGTGCCGCAGCGCCGAACGCACGCGACCGCCCGGACAAACGGGCGCCGGCAAGCCGAAGCTCGCCGATCTGGCGCTCGGTCAGTGCCAGACTGGCAGCAAGCGCCGCCGCTTCACCGCGAAGCGCCAGCAGCGCGCTGGTATCGACGCCGTGGGCGGTGACCATAAGACGTGTTTCGGCGCGGCGCAGGGCGGTGCCGGCCGCCGGAAGATCGCTGGCGACCATGCCGGCGATTGGCGAGGCAATGCGGATCAACGGCGCACTGACATAGGCTTCGCCGCCGACCTCGGAGGTGACATAGGGCGAAAACGCCCAAAGCGCTGTTGCCGCCATGGCCACAGCCGCCGCCATGCGCAGCCGCCGCGAACGAATGATGGTCTCGAACCTTTGTGTCATCGCCTGCCCCACCACCCCATGGCGAGGTTAACGGGCGGCGACGCCCCGGCTTTATCGGCCGATGGTGGCGGCTATTTCGCCCGCCAGCCGGGCGTCGCCCGCCGCAATGACCCTGCCGTCGCTTGCCATGGTCAGCGACCGGCCGGCCCAGTCGGTGACACAGCCGCCCGCGCCCTCGATGACCGGCACCAGCGCGGCCCAGTCATGCAGCTTGAGGCTGGCTTCGACCACGGCATCAAGGTGGCCGGACGCCACCAGGCCATAATTGTGGCAATCGCCGCCATACAGCGTATCAAGCGCAGCGGTGCGCACGCGTTCGAATGCAGTGAAATCTTCGGCTTCAAAGGCTTGCGGGCTGGTGGTGCCGATGCGAGCCGCAGCCAACGCGCCGCCGCGCCGCGTGGTCACCGGCCTGTCATTGTGCGTCGTGGGTCTGCCCGCCGCGCCCAGCCAGCGGTCGCCGATGATGCATTGATCGATGATGCCCAGGACCGGCACGCCGTCCTCCAGCAGCGCAATCAGCGTGCCGAACAAGGGCCGCCCGGAAATGAAGGCGCGGGTGCCATCGATCGGATCGATGACCCAGATCCGCGCGGCGCCGACATTTGTGCCTTCATGCTCCTCGCCGATGATGCCGTCATCGGGGCGATGCACGGCCAGCAGGCGGCGGATTTCGGTTTCGGCGGCCTGGTCGGCAAGCGTGACCGGCGACCGGTCGTCCTTGGTTTCGATGGCAAGGCTGGAGCGGAACCAAGGGCGGATGACCGCGCCGGCGGCGTCGGCCAGATGCTGGATGAGCGCGATGTCGGCGTCGCGGTTCACAGGCCCAACTCCCGCAGTATCGCTGCCCGGTCACCGTCCAGCGCCGGCGCGGCGGGCCGCACCGCCGGATCGTCATGCCCCGACAATTTGACCGGATTGCCCGCCGCCAGCAATGGCGTGCCGTCGGGAAAGGCGGTTTCGATGACCATATTGCGCGCCCGCACCTGGGGATGGTTCAGCGCCTGCTCGATATTCTGGATCTGCCCGACCGGCACGCCGGCCTTGTCCAGAACCGCCAGCCAATGGGCAACGGGGTGATGGACCAGCACGGCCTCGATGGCGGCGGCCACCGCCTGCCAATGCGCGGTGCGCGAGGGATTGCTGGCAAAACGCGGGTCCGGCGGCAGGTCCAGCGCCTTTGCCAGTGCCGCCCATAACGCATCATTGCCCGCCGCAATCACGACATGGCCATCGGCACAGGCAAAGGCCGCAAAGGGCGTGATGCTGCCGTGGCGGGCGCCCAGCGGCCCGGGCGATTCGCCGGTCACGGCATAGCGGGCGATGGCGTTTTCCAGGATGGCGATCTGGCCGTCGAGCATGGAGACATCGACCAACTGGCCCCTGCCCTGCTGTGGCCCAGGCCGCGCCCGGTCATGCACGGCAGCCAGGATACCCGTGACCGTGAACAGCCCGGCGGTAATATCGCCCACCGACGTGCCTACCCGTGTCGGCGGCCCGCCCGGCCAGCCGGTAACCGACATGATGCCGCCCATCGCCTGCACGACCATGTCATAGGCGGCTTTCTTCGCATCCGGACCGGTCTGGCCAAAGCCCGACACCGCCGCGACAATGAGCCGGGGGTAACGCGCCGACAGCGTCTCCCAGCCGTAACCGAGTTTGCGCAGGACGCCGGGACGGTAGTTTTCGACCAGCACATCGGCGCGCGCCAGCAACGCCTCGAACACACTGCGATCTTCGGGCAGTTTCAGGTCAAGCGCGATGGATTGCTTGCCGCGATTGATGCTGGCGAAATAGGCGGACTGGTCCCCGAGAAAAGGCCCGATGGCACGCGAATCATCGCCCACGCCTGGCCGCTCCACCTTGATGACGCGCGCCCCCAGATCGGACAGCAGCATCGTCGCGTACGGCCCTGCCAGCACACGGGACAAATCAATGATGAGAAGGTCGTCGAGAGGGCCGGGCATCTGCTCTTGCTACTGGCAATTTTGGCCCTCGTCATGCCCCCAATGTTCGGGCAACCATGACCGCGACAACGCAAGCGACAACCATTGGGGCACCAAACCATGAAAACCGTGATTCTTGCATCATTGCTGCTCGGCACGTCCGCGCTGGCGCAAACGACGCCGCAGGCCCGCGAAGCCGCCTTTGACAAGAGCATCAGCGCGCCCGAGCAGATGGGCTGGCTGAAATCCTTGTCCTCGGCGCCCAACCATGTCGGCGCAGCGCACAACAAGGCCAATGCGCTGTGGATGCTGGACCAGTACAAAAGCTGGGGCTGGGACGCGCGCATCGAGGAATTCGAGGTGCTGTATCCCACGCCGCTCTCGACCACGCTGGAATTGCTGGGGCCGGTGACGGTCAAGCTCGGCGGACAGGAGCCGGCGATTCCGCAAGATGCCACCAGCGCCAATCTGAAGGACGCGTTGCCGCCCTATGTGGCATTCCAGGGTGACGGCGATGTCACCGGCGATGTCGTTTATGTGAACTATGGCCTGCCCGCCGATTACGAGGCGCTGGCGCGGCGCGGCATCAGCGTGAAGGGCAAGATTGCACTGGCGCGATATGGCGGCGGCTGGCGCGGTCTCAAGCCGAAACTGGCACAGGAACAGGGCGCCATCGGCAGCCTGATCTATTCCGATCCGGCCAATGACGGCTATGCGACCGCCGATGTCTATCCAGATGGCGGCGCACGGCCCGATACAGGCGTGCAGCGCGGCTCGGTCGCCGACATGACGACCTATCCCGGCGATCCCGGCACACCCGGCTATGGCTCGGTCAAGGGCGCCAAGCGTATCGACCGCAAGGATTCGGTGACGGTGATGAAAATCCCGACTTTGCCGATATCATACCGCGATGCGACGCAGATCCTGCGTGCGATGGGCGGACCCATTGCGCCGGAAAACTTCCGGGGCGCCCTGCCGTTCAGCTATCACACCGGCGGTGACGGCAAGATCAAGCTGCGCCTCGCCGTCCAGTCGGAATGGTCGCTCAAGCCCGTCTACAACGTCATCGCAGTCATGAAGGGTAAGGACCGGCCCGATGAATGGGTCGTGCGCGGCAACCATCATGATGGCTGGGTGTTCGGCGCCGCCGATCCGCTGTCGGGCAATGTCGCCATGCTGTCCGAGGCCAAGGCGCTGGGCCAGCTTGCCAAATCCGGCTGGCGGCCGTCGCGCACCATCGTCTATGCCAGCTGGGATGCCGAAGAGCCGATGCTGCTGGGCAGCACCGAATGGGCCGAAACCCATGAAGCGGAGCTGAAGGCCAAGGCCATCATCTACATCAACACCGACGGCAATGGCCGGGGCTTCCTGAGCGCCGAGGGCAGCCATCAATATCAGCATCTGGTGAACCAGGTGGCAGCCGATGTCACCGATCCGCAAACCGGCGCCAGCGTTGCAGACCGGCTGCGGGCCAAACGGCGCGCCGATGCCTTCGATGGCGCACGGGTGGATGCCGATGACCTCAAGGCAGCCGAAAGCGGCGGCGACATGCCGATCGGCGCGCTGGGATCAGGGTCGGACTATTCGGCCTTCCTCCAGCATGTCGGCGTCCCTTCGCTGAACATCGGTTTTGGCGGCGAGGGCGAATCCGATGGCTCCTACCATTCCATCTACGACAGCTATGACCATTTCGTCCGCTTCGATGATCCGGGGCTGGCCTATGGCGCGGCGCTGTCCAAGGTGGTCGGGCGGGTCGTGATGCGCGTCGCCGATGCGCCAACTCCGCCGGTGCGCTTTGGCGATCTGGCCGCGACCGTGCGGACGTATCTGTCCGAGGTGCGTGAGCTGATCGACACTCGCCGCAAGCAGGATGACAAGCGCGCCGGGCTGTTGTCCGGCAATGCCTTTGCACTGGCCAGCGACCCGCGCGCACCCGTGGCTGCGCCGCCGGCCAAGGCCTCGACACCGGTCATCGAGCTGGCGGCGCTGGAAAACGCCGTGGCCCGGCTCGAAACCGCCGCCAAGGCGTTCGACGCCGCACTGGCCGCCAAGGGCGCGGGCCTTGATACCGGTCGCCGCGCCCGGCTGAATGCCGCCTTGCTCGGCATCGACCAGGCGCTGCTCATCCCCGAAGGCCTGCCGGGGCGCGGCTGGTACAAGCATGCCTTGTATGCGCCGGGGCGGTTCACCGGCTATGGCGCCAAGACCCTGCCCGGCGTGCGCGAAGCCGTCGAGGAGCGGCGGTTCGCAGATGCCAATGCCTATGCCGGCCATACCGCCGCCGCCATCACGCGCCTGGCCGAACGGCTGGACGTAGCAACGGCAATTGTCGGATGAGGCTTGCGCTTCTGGTTGCCGCCGTGCTGGCCCCGATCCTGCTGACCGGGCAGGCATCGGCGCAAAAGCTGCGCCCGGCCGATGTCGACAAGCTGCCATCGCGCCTGCCGACGCTGACGGCAAGCTATGGCAGTGATGCCAACCAGGTGGGTGATTTGCGGCTGCCCGATGGGCTGCGCTTTGGCAAAGGGCCATATCCGGTCGTGATCGTCGTGCATGGCGGCTGCTGGTGGAAGGGCTATGCCACCCGCCAGAACACCGCCGCGCTGGCCAGCCGATTGACCGAACTGGGCTTTGCGACGTGGAACATCGATTACCGGCAGGTCGGCGATGTTGGCGGCGGCTGGCCCGGCACGTTTCAGGACTGGTCTGCGGCGACCGATCATCTGCGGGTGCTGGCGCGAAGCCAGCCGCTCGATCTTGGCCGGGTGGGGGTGACCGGGCACAGTGCCGGCGCCCATGCCGCGATGTGGATTGCGGCGAGGCGGCGGCTGCCGGCGGGCAGCGAAGTCAGCAGCAGCGATCCTCTGCCTATCCATGCAGTGGTGGCAATCGATGGTCCGCCAGACCCGACCAGCGATCTGGCGGCCTTCGAGAAAGGCTGCGGCGTACCGGCGGTCACATCGCTGTTCGGCGGCACACCCGCCGAGCAGCCGGCACGCTATGCGTTGGGCACGCCCCAGGCGCTTTTGCCGACGGGTGTGCGGACCGGGCTGGTATCGGCTTCGATTTTCCTGTCGCCGGCTTCCGGACAGGGCTATGTCGCTGCGGCAACCAGGGCTGGCGATTCCGCGGCCTTGCTGACGCTGCAAGGCACCGGCCATTTCGAGGTCATTGCGCCCGGATCGCCGGTCTGGCCGCAGGTGGAAGCCTTTTTGGCCGAGACACTGAAAGTCCCCAGATGAAATTGTTCGCCTCGCTGACCTCGCCCTATGCCCGCAAGCTTCGGATTCTGGCGCATGAACTAAAGATCGGCCTGCCGCTGGAGGAAACCTCGCCGCTCGATGATGCGGCGGCTTTGCTGGCAGCCAATCCGCTGGGCAAGGTGCCGGCGCTGGTGCTGGACGATGGCCAGGTCATCGTCGATTCGCCGGTCATCGCAGCGTTTCTGCTGGCCAATGTGCCCGAACAGAAACTGATTGCAGCAACAGGCGCGGCACATTGGCAGGCGCTGACCACCGAGGCGCTGGCCGACGGCATATTGGACGCGGCCATCGTGCTGCGTTTCAACGCGGTGCAGGGCGTGACGACCGGGCTGTGGCTGGAACGGCAGTACCGTGCTATCGACCGCGCGCTTGCGGTTCTGGCGATGCGGATCGGCCACAGCGGCTTTGGCGACATCTGCATCGTGGTGGCCTGCGAATATCTCGACCTGCGGTTCGCGCACATCGACTGGCGCGGCGCACAGCCGGCGCTCGCCGAGCTTCAGGCGCGGCTGGGCGACACGCCGGCCTTTGCGGCGACCCGCCCGCCAGCCTGAGGAACTACCGCTTCAGTTCCCGCGCCAGCGCCTTGCGGGTCTTTTCGCCATAAGGCGGCTTGAACCCGGCCAGACCGGCCAGGTCGATCTTGGGCTGGCTGTAGATCGCCTTCTTGTGGCTGAATTCCTTGAAGCCGTCATGGCCATGATAGCTGCCCATGCCGGCGGGGCCGATACCGCCGAACGGCAGGTCTTCGGCGGAGACATGGAAGATCACGTCGTTGACGGTGACACCGCCCGAGATGGTGCGGTCGAGCACGCGGCGCTGTTCGCCGGCATCCTCGCCGAACCAGTACAGCCCCAGCGGCCGGTCGCGGCGGTTGATTTCATCGATGGCGCCGTCGATGGCCTTGTAGGTGCGCACCGGCAGCAGCGGCCCGAAGATTTCCTCCTGCATGACCGTCATGTCATCAGTCGCGCCCCGGATGATGTGCAGCGGCATCTTGTTGGTGTTCTGTTTTGAAAAATCTTCATTGCCGGGGTTCACCACTTCGACATTGGCGCCCTTGGCGCGAGCGTCTGCGACATGGGCCTCCAGCCGTTCGCGGTGACGGGCGCCGAGCACGGAAGTGTAATCCGGGTTGGCGAGCATGGTCGGATACATGCGCGCGGTGGCGGCCTTCAGCCCGTCGACGATCTCGGCCTCTTTCTCCTCGGGCACCATGATGTAGTCCGGCGCCAGACAGATCTGGCCGGCGTTCATCAACTTGCCCATGGTGACGCGCTCGGTGGCGCGGGCCACATCGGCGCTGCGGCTGATGATGGTCGGTGACTTGCCGCCAAGTTCCAGCGTCAGCGGCACCAGGTTCTTCGCCGCTGCCGCCATGACATGACGGGCCACGCTGGTGGCGCCGGTGAAGATGATGTGATCGAACGGCAGTTCGCTGAACGCCCGGCCCACTTCGGCAGCCCCGGTGATGACCGCGACTTCAGTGACATCGAACGCGGCTTCAAGCAGTTCCTTCATCAGCGCCGAGGTGACGGGCGTGAATTCGGACGGCTTGATCATCGCCCGATTGCCGGCCGCCAGCACGCCGGCCAGCGGCGCAAATGTCAGGTTCACCGGGAAATTCCACGGGCTGATGATGCCGATGACGCCCTTGGGCTGAAATTCCACCCGCGCCCGCGCCCCCAGCAGCTTCATCGGGAAATCCA
>NZ_JANPCD010000022.1:0-8076 GCF_031430775.1 Sandarakinorhabdus sp.
CTGAGCACGGGTTCCATGCTGCGCGCCGAGGCAGGCACCGCACTGGCCAGCGCCGTGCCGGCCACGGCCGCCATCATGCTGCGGCGGTCGATGGTCATGTCGGTCATATCTCTCTCTCCAACAACCGCGCGGCCTGGGCGCGGGCTTCTTCGGTCACATCGGCGCCCGACAACATACGGGCAATTTCCTCGCGGCGCTCATCGGCGTCAAGCGCGGCCACATCTGTGCGGGTGGCGCCGCCCCGAACATGCTTGGCGATGCGCCATTGCTGGTCGGCACGCGCTGCCACCTGCGGGCTATGGGTGACGCACAGAACCTGCACTTGCCCGGCCAGCCGCGACAGCCGGTCGCCGATGGCGCTGGCGACGGCACCGCCGACCCCCCGGTCGATCTCGTCGAATATCAGCGTGCCGGCGCTGCCGGTCTGGGCCAGCGCGACCTTGAGCGCGAGGATGAAGCGCGACAATTCTCCGCCCGAAGCGATCTTGATGAGCGGCGCGAACGGCGCACCGGGGTTGGTGGCGATCTCGAATTCCACCCGGTCGCGGCCATCGGGGCCAAAGCCAGCCTCTCCGGTATCGGCAACCATGGTGTGGAATTTCGCGGCATCCAGCTTGAGCGGCGCCAGTTCTGCGGCCACCGCCGTATCCAGCCGGGCTGCTGCCGCGCGCCGCGCCTTGGCCAGTGCATCAGCCGCCGCCAACCAGCGCGCCTGCGCGGCCTTGGTCGCCTGCGCCAGTACCGCCAGCCCGCTGGTGCCGGCCACCAGCGCTTCGGCCCGGCCCGCAAGAGTGACCAGCAAAGCCGGCAACGCATCGCATTCGGTACGATGCTTGCGGGCCATGGCGCGCAGTTCGAACAGCCGCGATTCGGTGGTTTCCAGCTTGGCCGGGTCAGCATCCAGCGCCTGCACCGCTGCCGCCAGCCGGGTT
Source organism: Sandarakinorhabdus sp. (assembly GCF_031430775.1). Classification (GTDB taxonomy): domain Bacteria; phylum Pseudomonadota; class Alphaproteobacteria; order Sphingomonadales; family Sphingomonadaceae; genus Sandarakinorhabdus. The sequence continues at coordinate 933 of NZ_JANPCD010000022.1, forward strand.
TCGGCCTCGCCGGCTTCGACCAGCGCCCGGTCAAGGCTCTCCAGCGCCTCGCCCAGCATTGCATGTTCGCCCGCAATGCGGTCCAGCCGGCGCGCGGCCTGTGCCAGTTTGGCGATACCGCCGTCATTGCCGGACATCAGGGTTTCGATGCTGCCAAGATCATCGGCCAGCCGCGCGCCCTTTTGCATCGCGGCGCGCGCATCGGCCAGCACGGCCTCCTCGCCGGTTTCGGCGCCAAGCGCGGTCAACTCGGCGATGGCATGGTCCAACCATTCGCGGTCCTTGGCGTCGGCCGCCAGCCGCTCCACCGCCTCGGCTTCGGCGCGCCGCGCGTTGCCCCAGCCGTCCCAAGCCGCGCGCACGTCCTGTACCAGCGCATCATGCCCGCCAAAGCTGTCCAGCAGTGCCCGGTGGCCGCGCGCCGCCAGCAGGCCCCTGTCGTCGGACTGGCCATGAATTTCGATCAGACTGGCGCCGACTTCGCGCAGTAGATTCACCGAGACCGGCATATCGTTGACAAAGGCCCGGCTGCCGCCATCGGCCTTGATCTGGCGCCGCAGGATGACGCTGCCCGACGCCTGCATATCCTGGTCCGCCAGCAACGCCCAGGCCGGATGATCGTCAGCCACATCGAATTGCGCCGTGACCCGGCCAGCGTCGGCACCGGCACGCACCAGCGAGGCATCCCCACGCCCCCCCATGGCAAGCCCGAGCGCATCAAGCAGGATCGATTTGCCGGCCCCGGTCTCGCCGGTCAGCACGGAAAGGCCAGCCGGAAAGGCCAGCGTCAGCGCCTCGATCAGCACGATGTTGCGGATATCAAGAAGGACAAGCACGGAGCGATGATTAGGCGGTGCACGGACAAATGTCATGCCCCGCAAAGCGCCGGGCAAGGCCCGGAGCAGGCTTGGGCCAAACGATGTGCAAAAGCGGGCGTTTGCCCTTGCGTAATCCGCCAAATTGCCTATACGGCGCTCCTTCGCTCGTCTCGGGCGTTTGTCCCGTGGCAATGGCTGGCGCCGCCCGCACCGTGGCAATCGACCGATACGCAAGCAGCTTTTGCAACAGATTTGATGACAGGTGGCTCATGGCCGTTCCCAAACGCAAGACTTCTCCTTCACGCCGCAACATGCGTCGCAGCCATGACGCGCTTGTCGCCGTGCAGGCCCAGGAATGCCCGAATTGCGGCGAACTGAAGCTGTCGCACGTCATGTGCGGCGCCTGCGGTCACTACAACGGCCGCGAGATCGTCGCCAAGGGTTGAAGCGCGTCGCGGGGGCGGGCGCCATCGAGATGAATGCAAAGCTCATCACGGCTCCGGTCGTCGCGCTTGACGTGATGAGCGGTGACGGTGGACCCGCCGTCGCCATCGCCGCGGCAGACATTGCTGCGGAGCGTTATCCGCGGCTTTCTTTCCTGCTGTTCGGCAAGGAAGCGGTTATCGCCGCCGAATTGGCCAAGCATCCCCGGCTGGCGGCCCGGTCAAAGGTGTTTCACACCGACGATGTCGTCTTGATGACCGACAAGCCCAGCCAGGCGCTGCGGCGGTCGCGCACATCTTCGATGGGCATGGCCATCGGCGCCGTCAAAAGCGGCGAAGCCCATGCTGCCGTTTCGGCTGGCAACACCGGCGCCCTTATGGCCATGGCGCTGTTTGCGCTGCGCACCATGCCCGGTATCGACCGTCCGGCACTGGCGGCCCTGCTGCCGACACTCAAGAACGATTCCGTCGTGCTCGATCTTGGCGCCAACACCGAGTGTGACGCCGACAACCTCGTCCAGTTCGCCGTGATGGGCGCTGCCTTTGCCCGCACTGTATTGGGGCTTGAACGACCGCGCGTCGCGCTGCTCAATATCGGCGAAGAGGAAATGAAGGGCACTGAGGAAATCAAGGAAGCCGCAGCAATGTTGCGCGGCGCCGATCTCCCGATGCAGTTCGAAGGCTTTGTCGAAGGCGACAAGATCGGACAGGGCGATGTCGATGTTGTTGTCACCGACGGCTTTTCCGGCAACATCGCTCTGAAAACCGCAGAAGGCACCAGCCGACTGGTTATCGGCTTGCTCGCCAACGCGTTTCGCTCGTCATGGCTGACGCAGCTGGGCTATCTGCTGTCGCGCGGCGCGCTCAGGGCCTTGCGCGCCCATCTTGATCCCAACGCTCATAATGGCGCGGTGTTTCTCGGCCTCAACGGCCTGGTCGTCAAAAGCCATGGCTCGGCCAATGAACGCGGCATCGCCAATGCCATCGGCGTGGCGCATGACCTGATCGTTGACAGCGTCGGCACCCGCATTTCCCACGACATGGCCAGTTTCAAGGCACATCGCCCGGCGGATGCGCCAGCCGCATGAGCCGGCTGCGCGCCTGCATCATCGGCACCGGCAGCTACCTGCCGGCCAGGGTGCTGAGCAACGCCGAGCTGGCCGCGCGTCTTGATACCAGCGACGAATGGATCATCGAGCGCACCGGCATCCGTCAGCGCCATATCGCCGCCGACGGCGAGTTCACCTCCGATCTTGGCACAGCCGCTGCCTTGAACGCGTTGGACAGCGCCGGCCTGGCACCTGCGGACATCGACCTGATCATCGTGGCCACAGCCACCCCGGACCAGACGTTCCCGGCTGTCGCCACCGTCATCCAGCACAAGCTGGGCATGACACATGGTGTCGCCTTTGATGTCGGCGCGGTCTGCTCGGGCTTTCTCTATGCGCTGTCGGTTGCCGATGCGTTGCTGACCAGCGGCGCCTATCGCACCGCGCTGGTCATTGGCGCCGAGACATTTTCGCGGTTGCTGGACTGGGAGGATCGCACCACCTGCGTGCTGTTCGGCGATGGCGCCGGCGCCGTGGTGCTGCGCGCGCAGGCATCGCCCGGCTTGTCCAGCGACACCGGCATCCTGGCAACCCGCCTGCACAGCGATGGCCGCTACAATGATCTGCTGCACGTCGATGGCGGACCCGGTTCGACGGGCACGACCGGCAAGCTGAGGATGAAGGGACGCGAGGTGTTCCGCCATGCCGTCACAAATCTGGCGGCCGTGATGACCGAAACGCTCGGCGCTGCCGATCTGGCGCCAGCCGATGTACGATGGGTCATCCCGCATCAAGCCAATTTGCGCATTCTCGAAGGCACGGCCAAAAAACTCGGCCTGCCGATAGATCGCGTGGTGGTGACCGTCGATCGCCACGCCAACACATCGGCGGCATCGGTACCGCTGGCGCTCGACACGGCGGTGCGCGACGGGCGGATCGCGCCGGGCGATATCCTGCTGCTCGAAGCCATGGGCGGCGGGTTCACCTGGGGCGCGGCCGCCGTTCGTTGGTAACGAATTTTCAACACTGGCGAATCTGCCAAAACACGCTAGAATAAGCCTCTTTTGGCGCGCGTGTTAGGAAACCAGGTTTGGGGAAGACCTATATGACGAAAGATGACAACAGCGCCGCGGGCAGCGTGACGCGTGCAGACCTCGCTGATGCCGTGCATAATGAAATTGGGCTTTCGCGAGCCGAATCGGCCAGCCTGGTCGAACAGGTGCTCGACCGGATCGGGGATGCCTTGGTTGCGGGCAGCAACGTCAAGATCTCCTCCTTCGGCAGCTTTGTCCTGCGGGAAAAGGGTTTGCGAATTGGTCGCAACCCCAAGACCGGCGTCGAAGTACCGATCGATCCGCGCACAGTGCTGACCTTCCGGCCCAGCCAGCTGCTGCGCGAAGCCATCAACGCCGGCGATTGAAGCTTATGGCCGACAAGTCTGAACGCGCATTCCGCACCATCAGCGAAGCCGCTGAAACAGTTGGTGTGCCGCAGCATGTTCTGCGATTTTGGGAAACCCGGTTCTCGCAGCTGCAGCCGCTGAAACGCGGCGGCAATCGCCGGTACTACCGCCCGGTAGATATGGATTTGCTCGAAACCATAAGAGCGATGTTGCACGATGAAGGTCTGACGATCCGAGGCGCGCAACTCGCTTTGGCCACGCGCGTCGCCGGGCCTGTGATTACAAAAGACGCAGCCGCGCCGCCGATCATGGAGCCGCGGATCATGAAGGCCGAGTCAGTGCCCGCACCGGGTCTTGACGTGAATGTGCTACGACGGATCCGCAACCAGCTGGCGTTGGCGCTGGCAGCCTGAGTGGCCGGGGTCTGTCAGTGAAAGCTTTGGGCCAGTGAAAGTTCTGGGCCAGTGAAAGTTCTGGGCCTGTGAAAGTTCTGGAGCAATGAAAGCCCTGGCAGTCTTCAGCGTCAAGGGCGGTGTCGGCAAAACTGCGCTGGCCGTAAATCTCGCTCACGCCGCTGCCACCTTGTCAGGCCGGCGCACCTTGTTGTGGGATCTTGATGCCCAAGGCGCCGCCACATGGATGCTGCGCCTGTCACCGCGCGCCGGGGCCAAGGCACGCAAGGGCTTTTCCGATGGTGATATTGGCAGCCTGATCCAGACTAGCGATTTTCCGGGCCTTGATGTGCTCGCTGCCGACCGCTCGCTGCGCCATCTTGAAAAGCAATTGGCTGACGACGACAAATCAAAACGTCTCAAGAAAATATTGAAATCGCTGGAAAAAGACTATGATCGGATTGTGCTGGATTGCCCGCCGGGCCTGACCGAACTGGCTGACCAGATATTCCGCGCTGTCGATCTGCTGGTAGTGCCGATGCTGCCCTCGCCGCTGTCGCAGCGCGCTTTTGACCAACTGACCCAGCATCTGGCGCGCGACCACAAGGGCGGACCGCCCATCTGCCCGGTATTCACCATGGCCGACCGCCGCAAGGCGCTGCACCGCCAGACGCTGGAAAGCGCGCCGGACCAGGCGGTGATCCCCTATGCCGCCGCCATCGAGGCGATGGCCGTCAGCCGCACGCCGGTCCTGGCAGCAGGGCGATCGACGCCTGCCGCCAAGGCGCTACGTGCCCTGTGGACCCAGGTCGAACGCACGTTGGTCAAGCCCTGATTGCGGTCACACCGTGATCGACATGCCCCGGTATACCCGCGCCCGGTAACGCGAATCCTCGGCATCGGGCAACGGCGCCCCGGCCAGCAACACAGCACGGGCAAAGCGGCGCACTTCCTCGGCATGTTCCGCATCGCCACGCGGCTCCTCGGATCGCACGCGCCGCGTCAGGTTGATCTGGTTGACCGGCACGTCATGGACCAGCCGCTCATTCTCGACCGCGATGGTGGCGGTAAAGGCGTGCAGCGTCGTCTTGACGAAATTGGCCAGCGCGAACGCGGGCCCGCCGCCCTGCCCCATCGGCACATCGGGCGATACCAGCACGACCTGGCAATGGTCAAACAGCGACGCCTTGCGCGCGACACGGAAGTGATGCGTGAGGTTGGTATCGACGACCTCGGCAAATCCGGCGCCGTCAAGGCTGTCACTGCCTTCGAACAGCCGGTCGGGCAGCGGCGCCAGTGGTGTCGACACGATCGTGGTCGGCGGCCCCCAGCGAACAAGTGCCTCATCGAGTGTATCCTCGATGGCCTCGCCAATCACCAGCGTCTGAACACGCCCGCCGCCATCGCCGACAGCCGAAGATATCGCTGCCGCGCCTTGCGCTGTCCGCGCCATCAGCACGACATTGGCCACGCCGCAACCAAGCAACGCATCGGCCGCAGCAGCAACATAGTCTGTCAGATGCTCACCGATCAGCCAGACAGTCTTGCCAGCCATCTGCTCCAGTCGCTCTGCCTTGGGGCTGCCGAACAATTCACGCTCGGTCGTCGAACGCTCCACATTGAGGCCACCCGACGGCATGAATGTTTCGCCGGATACAGCGCGGTCGGCGAGGAAGAACACGGTGGCCTGCGCCACTTCGGTTTCGGTGGGCATCTTGCCCAGATGCAACTGGCTGAGCACGCCGGCGCGCACCTTGGCGGCCTCGCGGGCGATCTGCGCCACTGGCAGCCACGGTTGGTCATCGGGCGGCACGCGCAGCAGCCATTCCGTCTCGGCTCGCGCGGCCCAATCGGTGCCGATCAGCCAACCGCCCAGCTTAAGACGCCCGGTCAGCTTGGCCGCCAGCGGCGGCGTCAGCAGGAAACGGTCCCAGCTGCATGTCTCGTCGCCTTCACGGGCGCAGGCCAGCGCCAGTTCGCGCAATTCGGCCGGCACGGACTTGTCATGCGACAGTTGCACCGTGTCATTGCGCGCCAGCCGGCCCAGAATACCAGCCACCGGCTCGCCGCGCCGCACCGCCTTGACGACCGCCGCATGGACGGCGTTCAGCCGTTTGTTCTCCAGTATCAACCGCCCGCGCCGCTCGAACAGGCCGGGCTTGCCGCCGAGGCCCGCCAGGCGGTCGCCATCGACCGGACCCGGCGCAATGGCGTTGATCTGGATTTCCGGCCCCAGATGCCGCGCCATGCTCTCGACCATGGCGCGCTGCCCGGCCTTGGACACGGCATAGTCCGTGCGGTTGGGATAGCTGACGGCCAGGAATTTTTCGCCGCCGAAATAGCTGGAAACATTGAGGATATAGCCAGAGCCTTGCGCCTTCATCATCGGCACCACCATGTGCATCAGCGCATAGTTGGAGATGAGATTGGCATATTGGGTATGGCGCCACGCATCGACGTTCATGTCGACGGCCATTTCCTCCGCGCCCGAAACCCCGGCATTGTTGATGAGGTAATCGATGCGGCCAAAGGCCCGCACCGTTTCGTCCACCGCAAGCCGCAGGCTGTCGAGATTGGCGACATCGATGCCGCCGAGAATACGCACGCGGCGCTCGACGCCGGCAAAGCCGATATCCTCAAGCTCGCCGACGATGCGGGCGCGTGCCGCTTCGAGTTCGGATTCGCGGCGCGCCACCATCATGACGCGCGCGCCGGCCAGCGCCAGCAGCCGTGCCAGGGCACCGCCGATGCCAGCCGAGCCGCCGGTGATCAGCGCCACCTTGCCCAGATGCAGCCCGGTGATGTTTTCGGCGCTGCCGACCAATGCCCGGCGTGCGCCGGTCGCCTCGGCAATGCTTTCGGGCAGATACAGGTTGATCGGCCGCACCTTGCGGTCCTTGAGCAGCAGCCGCGCGGCCTGGCCGGCATCAAAGGACAGGCATTCGGTTTCGGCATTGGATTAACGGATGATCTGGTTGCCCCTTTCGGCGCGCGCGCGCCGGGCGTGAGCGACCGAAACACCGCTTTCATCGCGCCAGAC
>NZ_JANPCD010000023.1:0-5512 GCF_031430775.1 Sandarakinorhabdus sp.
CGCGAAGGCGTGCCGGTGTTCTTGTCGGACGTGAAGGGCGACATTGCCGGCATGGCGATGAAGGGCAGCGACGCCGCCGCCTGGACTGGCAAGCGCGCCGCCGAAATCGGCATGACCGATTATGACTATGAAGCCTGCCCCGTCGTGCTGTGGGACCTGTACGGCGAGCAGGGCCACCCGATCCGCACCACGGTCACCGAAATGGGTCCGCTGCTGCTGGCGCGGCTGATGGGCCTGAACGAAACGCAGGAAGGCGTGCTGACGGTCGCGTTCCGCTATGCCGATGACCAGGGCCTGGCGCTGATCGACATGGAAGATCTGCAGGCGATGCTGGCCTATTGCGCCGAAAATGCCGGCGACCTGGCCAGCCGTTACGGCAATGTCACCAAGGCCAGCATCGGCACCATCCAGCGCCAGTTGCTCAGCCTCGAATCGCAGGGCGGCGCGCATTTTTTCGGTGAGCCGGCGCTCGATATCAATGATTTCATCGCGGTGGACGCCAAGGGCCGGGGCCAGGTCAACATCCTTGCCGCCGACAAGCTGATGCAGTCCCCGCGCCTGTATGCCACGTTCTTGCTGTGGCTGTTGTCGGAACTGTTCGAGACGCTGCCGGAGATCGGCGACCCGGCCAAACCCAAGCTGGTGTTCTTTTTCGACGAGGCGCATCTGCTGTTCGACGAGGCGCCCGATGCACTGATGGACAAGGTCGAACAGGTGGTGCGGCTCGTGCGGTCGAAAGGCGTCGGCGTCTATTTCATCAGCCAGAACCCGATCGACATCCCCGAAAAAGTCGCCGGCCAACTGGGCAACCGCGTCCAGCACGCGCTGCGTGCCTTCACGCCGCGCGACCAGCGCGCCATCAAGGCCGCGTCGGAAACCTTCCGCGCCAATCCCAAACTCGATGTCGCCACGGCGATCACCGAACTCAAGGTCGGCGAGGCGCTGGTTTCGCTGCTGCAACTCGATGGTGCGCCGTCACCGGTGGAACGCACGCTGATCGCGCCGCCGCGCAGCCGGGTCGGGCCGCTGACCGCCGAAGAGCGCGCCACCTGCATCAACGCCTCGCCGTTGGCCGGCAAATATGACGAGGCCATCGACCGCGAATCGGCTGCCGAACTGCTGGGCGCGCGTCAGGGTGAGCAGGCCGCCAAGGCGAGGGCCGAAAAAACCGCGACCGACCAGGCGAAAGCCGACGCCGAAGCCGCCAAGGCCGCTGCCGTAGCTGCGCGCGAACAGGCCCGCGTCGATGCGGCGCGCATCAGGGCCGAGGCGGCGCAAGCCCGCATCGATGCCCGGCCCAAGCCGAAAAGTGCCACCGAAAAGGTGCTGGAATCGGCTGCCCGCACCGCAGCCAACAGCATCACCCGGCAGATTACCGGCGGTCTTGGCCGGTCATTGATTCGCGGCTTGTTGGGCAGCCTGCTGAAGTAGCAAAAACCCTCAGCCGGGGATCTTCACATCCGCAAGATTGACGTCGCGCACGGCGGCCGGCGCATCGATCACTTCGCGTAGGAACGCGCCCTTGTTGACGGTGTTGGTCTTGGGGTCGCCGGCCTGGCTGCGGATGGCGGGGTCGGTGCCGGCGGCGCCAGCGCGGTCGAGCAGCTGCTGTTCGGCCGGGCTGCGGGTCGGCGGTTTCACGCCGGGGCCGAACAGCGCCTCCATGGCCGATGCCTGGGCATCGATGCCGGCGGCGCGCGGTGCGCCCGGCGTGGGCGGCGCCAGCGCGAAATCCTGCGGCACCACCAGCGGCGCATTGCGCGAAATCGCCATCTCGTCGGGGCCGCGCCCGGCCAGCCCGCCCTTGCCGCCACAAGCGCTCAACACGGCGCCGCAGATCATCAAAATCGCAATGTTACGCATCAGACTTGTCCTTTGGCGCCATCAGCGCGCGACCCAGCAATATCACAACACCCAGACTAATGCCTGCATCCGCGACATTGAACACCCAGAAACTGTGCGCGCCCCAGAAGAAATGCAGAAAATCGACGACATAGCCGAACCGCAGCCGGTCGACGATGTTGCCCAGCGCGCCGCCCAGCACCAGCGCCAGCGCCAGCGATTCCGCCTGCTGCCGTTCCCGCGCCAGCCAAAGCGCGACCGCAACGGCGATGCCGGCGGTGACAATGGTCAGCACCCAGCGCGACACTTCGCTGCCGCCGGCAAACAGCCCCATCGACACGCCGACATTGCCCACGAATGTCAGGCGGAAGAACGGCGCCACATCGATGAACCCGCGCAGCGGCAGGTGAATGACCTCAAGCACCCAGTATTTCGACACCTGGTCGATGACCAGCACCAGCGCCGCAACGGCAAAGCCAAGCCGCGCCAGAGGGTTGGACAGGGTGGGCGCCATCTCAGCCATGCAGCACCGTATCGCAGCGGCCGCACAGATCGGATTCGGCGTTCACATCGGGCAAATGCCGCCAGCAACGGGCGCATTTGGCGTGATCGACCTTGGCGGCCGTCACGGCGTCGCTGGCGCCCTTCACCACATGCACTTCGCTGACCAGCAGCAGCTCGGCCAGGTCGCTGCCTTGCAATGCCATGAAACGGTCCTCATCGCTGGTCTCGATGGTGATGCTGGCTTCGAGGAAGCTGCCGATGGCCTTGTCGCGGCGCATGGCCTCAAGCGGCAGATAAGCTGCCTCGCGCACGGTGCGCAGCATGGCCATGCGGGCGCCCAGTGCCTCGTCCACCCAGCCCGCATCGATGGCTGGCCAGTCGCTCAGATGCACCGACGCCCCCGGAAACCGCATCTGCCAGACTTCCTCGGCGGTAAACACCAGCACCGGCGCCAACCAGCGGGTCAGCGCGTCGAACACGATATCCAGCACCGTGCGCCAGGCGCGGCGGCGCAGGTCGGTGGCGGCATCGCAATACAGGCTGTCCTTGCGCACATCCATGGCAAAGGCCGACAGATCGGCATTCACGAAGTCGCTGATGATGCTGACATAAGCGTTGAAATCATAGGCATCGATGGCGGCGCGCAGCTGCGCCGAGATCTGCGCCAACCGGTGCAGCACCCAGCGTTCCAGTTCCGGCATTTGCGCCGGCGCCACACGTTCGGCGTCGCTGAAACCGTCCAACGCGCCCAGCAGATAGCGGAAGGTGTTGCGCAGCTTGCGATACTGGTCGGACACGCCTTTGAGGATTTCATCACCGATGCGGTGATCCTCGGTGAAATCGACCGTCAGCGCCCATAGCCGGATGATATCGGCGCCGTGGGTTTCCATCACCTTGAGTGGATTGACGGTATTGCCTTCGGACTTGGACATCTTGCGGCCCGACTGGTCCATGGTGAAACCATGGGTCAGGACGGCGTCAAAGGGCGCGCGGCCGCGCGTGCCGCAGCTTTGTAGCAGCGACGACTGGAACCAGCCGCGATGCTGGTCGCTGCCTTCGAGATACAGGTCGGCCGGCCAGCTGAGTTCCGGCCAGCGGCCCGATTCGAGCACAAAGGCATGGGTGCAGCCGCTGTCGAACCAGACATCGAGAATGTCGGTGATCTGTTCGTAATCGTCCACCCGGTCGCCAAGCAGTTCGGCGGCGAGTTCGGGCGTCCAGGCATCGACGCCCTTTTGCCGGAACGCCGCGACGATGCCGGCGTTGATGACCGGGTCGACCAGATATTCGCCGGTCTTGCGGTCCACGAACAGCGTGATCGGCACGCCCCAGGCGCGCTGGCGGCTGATGACCCAGTCGGGGCGCTGCTCGACCATGGCGCCGATGCGGTTGCGGCCCTTTTCGGGGATGAAGCGCGTGTTCGCGATGGCATCGATGGCGGTCTGGCGCAGGGTCGTGTCACCCTCGTCCCTTGGCTGATCCATGGGGATGAACCACTGCGGCGTGCAGCGGAAAATCACCTTTTTCTTGGAACGCCAAGAATGCGGATAGCTGTGCTTGAAATCGGCCGCCGACAGTAGCGCGCCGGCTTCGCGCAGCGCCGTGCAGATTGGGCCTTCGGGCGCGTTCAATTTCGGGTTGATGACGTTCATCGCCTCGCCGCCCAGCCACAGCCAGTCAGCGCGGTAACGGCCATCGCCTTCCACGGCGAACACCGGATTGATGCCGTGCGCCTTGCACAGCGCGAAATCGTCCTCGCCGTGATCGGGCGCCATATGGACAAGGCCGGTGCCGGTGTCGGTGGTGACGAAATCGCCGGGCAGGAAGGGGCGCAGGCGGGGGTAGAAATTGTCGGTGCCGCTGCTCGCCCCGCCCTCACCGTCACTCCCGCAAAGGCGGGTGTCCATTGCCGACCCGTCGGCGCTGGCGGGAGATGGATCCCCGCCTTCGCGGGGATGACGGAAATGGTTGGCCATGGGGTGGAGGGCCTTGGCGCCGGCTAGGGCGGAGCTATGACCAGCCCAAGCAATTCTATGACCAACCACAGGCGCGAGGTTTTGGCCTGCCCGTTCAACAAACTCGTCAACTAACTTGCTGGCAACGAGGAAGCGACCGACTGCCCCGCCCTCTTCCAAGGCCAAAATTTCGACCAACGCATATTCAACCTCCGGCCCATAAGCCAAAGCCTGGTTCATCGGAATCGTCCATGGCGTCGTCGTCCAGATGACGGCGTAAGCCCCCACCAGTTCCGGCGCATTGGGCGCTTCGACAATCTCGAACGCCACATCGATCTGCGTCGATACCACGTCCGCATATTCGACTTCGGCATCGGCCAGCGCGGTTTTTTCCACCGGCGACCACATCACCGGCTTGGCGCCGCGATACAATTGCCCGGATTCCGCGAATTTCAGCAGTTCCGACACGATGGTCGCCTCGGCCTGGAAATCCATTGTCAGATAGGGCTGGTCCCAATTGCCGTTGATGCCCAGGCGCTTCAACTGTTCGCGCTGCGTGTCCACCCATGTCTGGGCATAGGCGCGGCATTGGCTGCGAAATTCCACCGCCGGCACATCGTCCTTGTTCTGCTTCTTGGCGCGGTACGCTTCCTCGATCTTCCATTCGATGGGCAGGCCATGGCAGTCCCAGCCGGGCACATAGGGCGCATCCTTGCCGATCAGCGTCTGGGTGCGGACGACCGTGTCCTTGAGGATATGGTTCAGCGCATGGCCGATGTGCATGTCGCCATTGGCATAGGGCGGGCCGTCATGCAGGATGAATTTTTCCCGCCCCGCCCGCGCGGCGCGGACCTGGCCGTACAGGCCATCGGCCTGCCATTTGGCCAGAATTTGCGGTTCCTTCTGCGGCAGGCCGGCCTTCATCGGAAAGTCGGTTGCCGGCAGGAATACGGTGGGGCGATAATCGGTCATGATGGGCACGCTCTAGCGGGTGAAGCCCGCCAGAGTCACGCATTAGTCACGCGTTCAGTGCGGCGCGGGCAGCAGCGGCGTCAGCGGCGATCTGCACCATCAGCGCCTCCAGCCCCGGCAGCTTCATTTCGGGGCGCAAAAACGCGGCCAGCTCGACACCGATTTCCTGCCCGTACAGATCGCCGCTCCAGTCCATCAACCAGGTTTCGAGCAATTCCACAGCCGGCTCGATCATCGGG
>NZ_JANPCD010000024.1:0-18432 GCF_031430775.1 Sandarakinorhabdus sp.
CTTCGGTCAGGCGCTTGAGGCCCCAGTCGATATGAGCCCATCCGACCTGGAGTTCGGTCTTGAGGCTGGCCAGCACGAATTTGGTGTTCTGGAAATCGAACACCGTCTTGCCGAACGCCTTGCGGTCCTTGACGAATTTCACGGCTTCATCGAACGCGCGCTGGGCGCCGGCCTGTGCCGAGATGGCAATCGACAGGCGCTCCTGCGGCAACTGGCTCATCAGGTAGATGAAGCCCTTGTTTTCCTCGCCGAGGCAGTTGGTCATCGGCACGCGCACATCGTTGAAGAACAGTTCCGACGTGTCGGCGCTGTTCTGGCCGATCTTGTCGAGGTTGCGGCCGCGCGCAAAGCCTTCGCGGTCGGATTCGACAAGGATCAGCGACGTGCCTTTGGCGCCCTTGTCCGGGTCGGTCTTGGCGACGACGATGATCAGGTCGGCGTGCTGGCCGTTGGTGATATAGGTCTTGGAGCCATTGATGACATAGTGGTTGCCATCCTTGCGGGCGGTGGTTTTGACTCCCTGCAAATCGCTGCCGGCGCCCGGCTCGGTCATGGCGATGGCGGTGATGACCTCGCCCGAAATCATCTTCGGCAGGTATTTGCGCTTCTGCTCCTCGCTGCCATAGGCGACCAGATAATCAGCGATGATATCCGACTGCAGCGTGATGCCCGCCGATGAGCCGGCATAGGACAGTTCTTCGTCGATGATGGCGTTGTAGCGGAAATCCAGGCCCAGCCCGCCATAGGCTTCCGGCACGGTCGGGCACAGCATGCCGGCATCGCCGCAAGCCCGCCAGAAATCGCGGGACACCAGGCCTTCTTCCTCGAACCGGTCGAGATTGGGCAGCAGTTCCTTGGCGAACACCTTGCGCACCGTGTCGCGAAAGGCGTGTTCGTCGGGGCCATAGACGCTGCGGTCGGCGGATTCGATCACTAGCTTTCTCCCATATTATCAATGCAAACGTCAGTTTATCCGCGTGATCATGGTTGAAAAGATTGACGATGGCTCACGGGTGCGATTTAGCTTTTCGACAATCAACCTCAAATTGAACCCTCCCGAGCGAGATTGAAAGCCACTGCAAACTTCCTATGTATTGCCGTCCTAAGAGTCGGAAGGACTGACAAGCCCTCTTGATTGATAGGAGAATGCGAGGTACGTTTTTGCTTGATGCGAGCCGCACGATGGCGCAGAAAAGTTTGCGCAATTTCATCGCGAAAAGGAGTTAGTTATGAAAAAGTCCAATTTTGAAGGTTGGGGCGGGGATTGACAATAATAAATCGTTAAATTCGCGCGCCCGGGCTTAACATGCTCGGGCGTTTTTTTTCGGGGGCTATTTTGACGCTAGATGAGATCATTCGCATTGCGCCGGTCGTGTCAACCGGGGCTATCGTCGCCTCCGCGTTAGTGGCTGCTAGCGTTTTTTGGTACACGCGCCGCGCCAATCTCAGGCGCGCGACACTCGACATGGTCATGAAAACATTTTTAGACGACGAAGGTCAAAAAAAATACCGAAAATTTAAGGAAATTGTAAAAAAATCACAGAATTCAGAAGACAGTTTCTGTCTGAGCAGCTTAAAAGACCTAACAGAAGAAAATGCTGAAGATCGAGCAACTGTGTTGTTCCAGCTAAACTCATACGAGCTTGTGGCTTTGGGAATTCGGCGCGGAATATTCGATGAAATGTTCTATAAACTGTGGTTTCACGGGCAGTTTACCAAAGATTACGACGGTGTTAGAAAGCTGATTGATTCTATACAGACAGATCGTCCGTCAATGTATTGTGAGTTCAAGTATCTTAATGACAGATGGGTTCGGAGTAAGCATCCCATTGCAAGCCCTAGTCGTTTTAGACAAGCTTGGTGGGCGCTGACCGGACAGCGCAACAGGCTCGATTCTGCTTTTCGTTCGATAGATTTCAGCACTGGTGCGCCAGTAATAAGGCCAGGTGGATGAAATTTGGATTTGGGTTAGTCGTTTTATCTTTTTTTGCTGTTCAATTAACGCCTAAACCCGCTCTAGCCATGGATGACCCGCTGCTGGCGCGTGCGCAGGCGGTGCTGAAACGCCAGCCAATCATCGATGGCCATAATGACTGGCCCGAGGCACTGCGCGGCCAGTATGGCGAGGGCTGGTGGAAGGTCGATCTCAAGGCGGATTCGCGCACCTTTGCCAAGCCGATGCACACCGATATCCCGCGCCTGCACGCCGGGCGCGTCGGCGGGCAATTCTGGTCGGTGTGGGTGCCGGCGAGCGTCAGCGGCCCGGAAGCCGTCAAGCAAACGCTGGAGCAGATCGATATCGTGCGCGGCATCATCGCGCGCTATCCGGGCGATCTGGAGCTTGCCGCGACCGCCGCCGATCTGCGCCGCATCCAGAAAACCGGCAAGGTCGCCAGCATGATGGGCGTCGAGGGCGGCAGCCAGATCGACAATTCGCTCCCCGCCTTGCGCATGTTCTACGCGCTGGGCGTGCGTTACATGACCCTGACCCATGTGCGCCACAATGCCTGGGCGGACAGTGCCAATGAACCGGGCCGCGCGGCGCCGCTGACGACGTTCGGCAAGGCTGTGGTGCATGAGATGAACCGCATCGGCATGTTGGTCGATATCAGCCATGTGTCGCCCGACACGATGAAGGCGGCGCTGGTGGCGACAAAGGCGCCGGTGATTTTCTCACACAGTGCCGCACGGGGTTTGACCGATCACCCGCGCAACGTGCCCGATGATGTGCTGCCGCTGCTGACGGCCAATGGCGGCGTGGTGATGGCCACGTTCGTGCCCGGCTATGTCAGCCGCGCCCGGCAGGAATGGGAAGCCGCGCGGGCCGGGGAGCGTGCCCGGTCGAATGCACCGCCCTATTCGGGCCTGTATATCGGACAGCCGGAACGCGCCGAAGCGGCGATGAAGGCCTGGGAGGCCGCCAATCCGATGCCGGCAGTGACGATTACGGATGTCGCCAACCATATCGACCATCTGGTGAAACTGGCCGGCATCGATCATGTCGGCATCGGCGGCGATCTCGATGGCATCGATTCGACACCGACCGGCCTTGAAGGCGTCGAGGCCTATCCGGCGTTGATCGCCGAACTGCTGCGCCGGGGTTATAGCGACAAGGACTGCGAGAAGATCGCCGGTGGCAATGTGCTGCGCGTGCTGGAGGCGGCGGAAAAGGTCGCAGCCGGGATGGCTGGCGACGTGCCGAGCGATATGAAGCCGTAAACACGGCTTTCAGGCAGGTGGACGCCGCTGGCCAGCAGTTGTTCGGCGGCGGGCTGCAACATGGTTGACGCTCAGCTCTTGCGGGCCCTTTGCGGCCATTGCAGTACCACCTCGCACATCATCATCGGCAGCACCCACGACAGCCAGATGAAGGCCTGACCATTGCCCAGTTGGCCGATCTCCGGCACCGGCGATGCGAAGCGGCAGAGCACGAACGCCCAGCTCAGCACATAACTGCGGATCATCCAGTCGCCGTGCGAGGCAAAGCGGCGGTTGCGCCCGGCACGCCAGCCCAGCGCGGCGAACGCCAGCCACGCGCTGCCCAATGTCGCCAGCGAGAGTGTCGAGTTGGTCAGGATCGGCCCCGTTTTGTGCGCCGCCGAAAGCGTGACCGCGATGGCTGTCGTTGCGCCGAATGCGCCGGTCGCGAGATAAATCTGGCCGATACGACGGTGCAGCGCAAATCGCGTCTTGCGCGCAGCGAGATACAGGTTGGCGGCGCCAAAAGCCAACATCCCGGTGCCGCCCAGCATATGCGCAAAAGTCAGCGCGAAATGGCCTTGATGGGCGGCAACATTGGCCAGGCTGGCGACAGGCCAGGCGATCACCCACCAGACAGCGGCGCTGCTGAGAATCGCGACCGCAAGCAGGATGCCATTGCGGGTTGTCCAGAACGCGTGGTTCGATGCTGGTGTGGTTGCCATGGCGTGTTCCCCGATGGGGAAAGTGAAGCGGTTGGCGGGGTTCGTCAAAGGGTTTGCGGGCGGAGCCTGCGAGTCGGAGGGCCTGCCGAGCCAGCGCACAACAAAAGGAAGAAACGCGCGCGGCGATGCCGTGTCGGCCGCCGGCCTGCTTGTGCACGTCTGGCTGTGGCACGCAGCTTGCCTCGCCGCACAGAAAATGGCGGCCGATGTTGCCATCGGTCGCCACTCTGTCGCATCTGCACAGCCAGTTCACTGGGCTTTCGGCCTTTTGCCCTTGCGGGTGTCCGGCATCCGGCTTTGCGCGTTGGCTCACACCGCGGCACTTTTGCGCTCTTCCCTTCTCCGGTCCTTGCCTTTTCCTGCCCGGCCTTTCGGCTGGCGTGGTTCAGGCCTGGTCCTGATCCGGTTCCTGCGCTGGACCTTTTCTGCGCCGGTTGCCCGTGTTCCGGCCCGTGTTACCACGTTCCGGGCGACGTCATCACCCTTGCCTGCGAGGCCCCGCCCTTCGTGTCGCGCAAATTCCCGGACGAACCGTTCCTCGGCGCCAGCGAATGGCGGTTTCAGTTTGATTTCTTTGGCGTTTCCGCCGCCGTCATCTCCCGTCCACACATGAATGTTCTCACCAAAGACCGAGTCGTCAAAGTGAAAAAACCGCCATCTGGCCTGTGGATAACGGGGATATCGGGGATAAGTTTCCCCGACCTCTCGAACGCCGCTCAGGCTGCCGTCCAGCCACCGTCCATGGACATGTTGGCACCCGTGATCTGCGCCGCCGCATCGCTGCACAGGAACAGCGCCAGCGCCGCGACCTGATCAACGGTCACGAATTCCCGGGTCGGCTGGGCGGCGAGCAGGACGTCGCCGATCACCTGCTCCCGGGTCAGGCCGCGCGCCGCCATCGTGTCGGGAATCTGCTTTTCCACCAAGGGCGACCAGACATAGCCCGGCGAGATGCAATTGGCGGTGATGCCGTGGCGTGCCAGTTCCAGCGCCAGCGTCTTGGTCAGCCCGGCGATGCCGTGCTTGGCAGCGACATAGGCAGACTTGAAAGGCGAGGCGACGAGGCTGTGTGCCGATGCGGTGTTGATGATGCGGCCCCAGCGCTGTGCCTTCATGCCGGGGATGGCGGCGCGCGAGGTGTGGAAGGCAGACGACAGGTTGATGGCAAGAATGGCGTCCCATTTTTCCAGCGGGAAGTCCTCGACAGGCGACACGAACTGGATGCCGGCATTGTTGACGAGGATGTCGACGTTGCCGAACGCGGCCGCCGCTTCAGCCATCATTGCGGCGATTTCGGCAGGCTTGGACATATCGGCGCCGTGGTGACGGGCATCGACACCATGGGCCGCCAATGCTGCACGCTCGGTTTCGATGGCGCCGGGGTCACCGAAGCCGTTGATCATGACATTGCAGCCCTGGCCGGCCAGCGCCCGTGCAATGGCGAGGCCGATGCCGGACGTGGAGCCGGTGACGACGGCGGACTTGCCTTTGAGGGTCATCAGTCGCGCTCCACTGCAATGGCTGTGGCCTCGCCGCCGCCGATGCACAGCGCCGCGACCCCGCGTTTTCCCCCCGTCCGTTCCAGCGCCGCGACCAGCGTGGCGATGATGCGCGCGCCCGATGCGCCGATGGGATGGCCAAGCGCGGTAGCGCCGCCGTGAATGTTGAGCTTGTCACGCGCGATGCCAAGGTCGTGCATGGCGATCATGGCGACGGCGGCAAAGGCCTCGTTCACCTCGAACAGATCGACATCGGCAACGCTCCAGCCGGCCTTGGCCAGAACCTTGCGGATCGCCGACACCGGCGCGGTGGTGAACAGCGCCGGTTCATGGGCGTGGCCGGCATGCGCGATGATGCGGGCGCGTACCGGCAGGCCGTCGCGCGCCGCGACCGATGCGCGGGTCAACACCAGCGCAGCGGCCCCGTCGGAAATCGACGAGGCATTGGCTGCCGTGATGGTGCCATCCTTGGCAAAAGCGGGCTTCAGGGTCGGAATCTTGGCCGGCTGGGCCTTGCCGGGCTGTTCGTCCTGCGAGACCACGACATCGCCGCCGCGCGCCGCAACCGTCACGGGCGTGATTTCATCGGCAAAGGCGCCGCCGGCAATCGCGGCCTGGGCGCGCGCCAGGCTTTCCAGCGCATAGCCATCCTGGGCGGCGCGGGTAAATTGATAGTCGCGTGCCGATTCTTCGGCAAAGCTGCCCATCAGGCGGCCTGGGTCATATGCATCCTCAAGGCCATCAAGATACATGGAGTCCTTGACCGCATCATGGCCGATGCGGGCGCCAGCGCGGTGCTTGGTGAGCAGATAGGGCGCGTTCGACATGCTCTCCATGCCGCCGGCGACAATGACTTCGGCGCTGCCGGCCAAAAGAGCGTCATGGGCCATGATCGCGGCCTGCATGCCGCTGCCGCACATCTTGTTGACGGTGGTGGCCTCGACCGAAAGGGGCAGGCCGGCACCCAGCGCGGCCTGGCGGGCCGGCGCCTGGCCAAGGCCGGCAGGCAGCACGCAGCCCATGAAAATCTGCGCCACGGCATCGGGGGCGACGCCGGCGCGGGCAACAGCGGCACGCACGGCGGCGGCGCCCAGGTCGGTGGCTTTCACACTGGCGAATACGCCCTGGAAGCCGCCCATCGGGGTGCGGGCAAAGCCGGAGATGACGATGGGATCGGCGGGCGCGGCCATGGTAGTTACTCCGGTTGCTATGCCCGCCTTTAGAAGGGTAACGTTACCGGTGGAAGGGAAAAGCGGTTGCCGGCGGGCAGGGTCGCAGACTCTGCAACCGTTTGTTTTCAAGTGCGCGGGCTACGCGTTTCTACCTGCCAATTCGACGCTGAGTTCTGCTTGAATGCCTCGAGCAAGCGAAGCAGCTTCGGTTCTTCCTTGCTCGCTTAATTCCCAAAGACCTCGACGCGAGTCACTACGAAGGTATCCCTCTTTCTTGAGGTCGCTCCGTTCCCATGCGACAGCATTTTCCCAACGTCTCTCACCAGTCTGCATCATCTCAAAATCAGCGTCTTTAAGTTTGTCTTGGACTTGCGGGAGAACGGCTGTTGTCACTGCCTGTTTGCTTCCACTGCCGCCAAGACGGTGTAAGGCTATCAGTATGGGCGCGCGAAATTCCTTTTGAGGGAATTTCTGTTGATCTTCGTTTCCAGTTGGGCGTGCGAATACTTTTGGCTTAGGCGTCTCTTTGACCGAAACTGACTCGAGTGCATCTAGAGCGCGTCGAACAATGTCATCCGCTGTATCCTCAAGGGGCCGTGCAAGGCCTTTCATGCGATTCCATGTTGAGTCTGAAACGCGAATTACGGGCATCATTTCCATCTCCAACAGGGCTCGATCATGATTAAGTGACATGTTACAAGGTTGCAGTCAACTTCCAATTGCGTGAGACCGACCCTAGGCCACTCCGACCCCAAACTCGTCACCAAGCACCGGCCAAAAACAAACGGGGCAAGGTCTGCGACTCTGCCCGCCGGAGGCCATCATACTTCGACCTTCTCCATCACACGAAATCAGCGGCTGCCCGGTTCCAACGGCGCTGGGCCAGTCCTGGCCGCGCGGCGATGGCCTTTTTCAGGGTCGCCTTGCGGCCATCCCATTGCGGTGCGCCGATGGCGATCAGCCTGGCCAAGGGCTGCGTTGATGCCAGCGCCTCGCCGACCAGCGGCCAGGTCATCTTGCCGCCGCGGCCATGGTGGAGAATATCGGCGATCACCAGACACTGGTCGGCAGTGCGGCCATCGATGCCGACGCGTTTGTCGGCGCGGGCCATGAAACTGCGGTAACTGGCGACCATGGTGGCGACTTGAATAGCGCGCGCTTCGGGGTGGGCGGTGGTCCAGTGGATGAGCTTGGCTGCGGCGATGACCTCGGCGTCTTCGACTTCGTCGAGACCGGGGTTGAGATACTTCATCATGGCCGCCGTTGATGTGGCGGTCTCCAGCGGCACCAGCCCGCCGGCCTCTTCGCGCATGATGCGGCCGCCGGACAGTGCAAGGTGGGGGAAATAGTCCTCTGCCTCCGGCCGGGCCAGCAGGGCGCGGAACATCTTGATGAAATCGCCGTCAGGCACATGCGCTGCAAATTGTCCGAAGCCGAAGGTGAACGCGGCGCTGTCATAGCTGTTCAATGTCAGGAAACTGCGGCCCTCGCAGATCGCTGTGGGTTCGATGAAATCGGCCCAGAACCCCTGGGCGCCGGCGTAGTCGGCGGCGGCATAGAACAAGGGGGTCAGCGGGCTGCCACCGAAGATATTGTACAGCCCGATATTGCCGCCATAGGGCACGCGCCGCCCGACGAAGAATCGCGCATTGTCATCGCCGCGCGCGAAGAAATTGTTGCCGGTGCGTTCGATCTGGAAATTATGCGCCATGGCCAGCCCCTGTCAGCATTGTGCAGCAAGCGTAGCAGCTTGGCGGGCTTTTCCCATGGGCCGGATGGGGGGGTCAGGCCGCCCGGCCGCTATGGGCGCCGGAGCCGGTATGAAGCACCGTTTCCACGCCGTCCTTGATGTGAAACACGGTGCCCTGCGGGGCATTGGGAGCGACCTTGACGCCGTGCCAGTCCTCTCCGCCGACCAGCAGCCCGCGCAGCACGCGCGCTGTGATGCCATGGCTGATCGCCAGAACCGGCCGGGCCGGATCCAGGCCTTTGATCCAGTCCGACAGCCGCGCTGCGATGGCGGGAAACCATTCACCCTGCGGCGGCGCCACGCTGAACAGGCCGCGTGCCGTATCCACAATCGCTTCGCCATGTTCGGCGACGATATCGGCGTAATAGCGCCCTTCCCAGGCGCCGACATCGATTTCCAGCAGGCGCGGATCGTGTCGCCAATCGAAGAAGGGGATGCCGAGATGATCGCCGACGATGGCAGCGGTCTGCTGGGTTCGGCCCGACGGGCTGACCCAGAAATCGCGGTCAGGCGCAGTCCCGAGCGCATCGCAAAGCGCCGCGCCCATGGCATCGGCCTGCATCATGCCCGTTCGGGTCAGCGGCGTATGGGCGGTATTGCCCTGCATGCGGTGGGCGGCATTGAAGACGGTTTCGGCGTGACGAGCGAGGATGATGTCCATGTTGGCGGTTCTGGCCCATTTCGCTGCACTTCGCCACTACCGCCGCGCGCATGAACCGCTATAGTCGCCGCAATATTCATGCATTCGAGCAACAGGGACGTTAGATGAAGGCGACGGTTGAACGCGCGACACTGCTGAAATGTCTGGGTCATATCCAGTCAGTCGTCGAGCGCCGCAACACCATTCCGATCCTGTCGAACGTGCTGATCGAGGCACGCAGCGACGGGCTTCGGCTGATGGCGACGGATCTCGATTTGCAGGTCGTGGAAACCATTGCGGCCGCCATCGACCTCAATGGCGCCACGACGGTCAGCGCCCACACGCTGTTCGATATCGTGCGCAAGCTGCCCGAAGGTAGCCAGGTGGAACTTGCCGTGGCAGGCGAGAAGATGAGCATCATTGCCGGCCGCTCGCGGTTCAGCCTGGCAACCCTCAAGCGCGACGATTTCCCGGTCATCGCCGAAACCGACCTGCCGACGCGCTTCACGCTGACTGCCGGCCAGCTCAAGGACATCATCGACAGCACGCGATTTGCCATCTCGACCGAAGAGACGCGTTATTATCTGAATGGTATATATCTCCATGCCATGCCCGGCCCGCCGGCAAAGCTGCGTGCCGTGGCTACCGATGGCCATCGTCTGGCGCGGATCGAGATCGACCTGCCCGAAGGTGCCGCCGACATGCCGGGCGTCATCGTGCCGCGCAAATGCGTCGCCGAAGTGCGCAAGCTGATCGATGAATATGCTGCTGACGCCCCTGTCGAGCTGTCCATGTCGCCGAGCAAGATCCGGTTCAAATTCTCAACCGATGCGACGCTGACGTCCAAGCTGATCGATGGCACGTTTCCGGATTACAGCCGCGTGATCCCGACGGCGAATGACAAGCTGCTCAAAATCGATGCGAAAAGCCTGTCCGAGGGCGTCGACCGCGTCGCAGCCATCGCCACAACGGAGAAAACCCGCGCCGTCAAGCTGGCGCTGGGCCGGGACAAGGTGACGCTGTCAGTGACCAGCCCGGAAAATGGCACGGCTGCCGAGGAAGTGCCGGCGGATTATAATGCCGCCGAGTTCGAGGTTGGCTTCAACTATCGCTATCTGCTCGATATTCTTGCGCAGGTTGGCAGCGATCAGGTCGATGTGCATCTTTCCGATGCTGCGGCCCCGACCTTGATCCGTGAAAGCGATGATTCGGCTGCGCTTTATGTGCTGATGCCGATGCGTGTGTGATGCTTGGCTGGACGGGCAGCGCCAAAGCGGCGCGCCCGGCTGGACCCGAAGCGATTTCCCGTCAGTCCGAAAGCCGTTCCTGCACGTTCATTCCCCATGCTCGCCGGCATGTTCTGCCAGAATATGCTTCACCGTCGGCTGCATGCGGGCGTTGTAGCGGGCCAGCACCGGATGCTCGCCGCCGGCCCCGAAATGCGTGACCAGTTCGCGGCCCGTCCAGTAATGCAGGGCAAAACCGGGCGGCTCCGCGACGACCATGTCGCGGCCATCGGGGTGATCGGGGTCGAGACTGCGGAAATCCAGCGCCACTTGCGGTGCGGTGGACGGGCAAACCGTCAAGGTTGTGCCGGCCCAGCCGGTTACAATGGCCCGGTGCAGATGGCCGGTGATGATCCGGATGACATGGCCATGGCGCTCCAGCACCGATCGCAATCTCAGGACCCAGGGGGCGTCACTGTCTTCGGTCATCCAGCCGTTGCCGGTCTCGATCGGCGGATGATGCAGGACGAGGATGGTTGGCAGCTTCGACGCGGACAGGGTTTCGTCCAGCCACGCCGCCTGTTCTTCATCAAGGCTGCCGCCATGCCGGCCATGTTCCAAAGTATCGAGCACCACCAGCCTTAGTGGGCCAAGCGGTGCCGAATAGCGCACATGCCCGGCAGCGCCCCGCGGCACGTCTGGAAAGATGCGGCAGAAATTGTCGCGATTGTCGTGGTTGCCAATCGCCAGATAGGTCGGAAACGGTAGCGCGTCACAAATCGCCTTGAGCGTTTGATAGGACGCGACGCTGCCCGTCTCGGAAAGGTCGCCCGTCGCCAGAAGCGCATCGGGGCGTGGCGACATGGCCAGCAGGGTTTCAACGACTGCGTCGAGCCGCTTTCGGTTCATTTCCTCCGGGTCGTCCGGCTGGAAACCGAGATGGATGTCGGTGACCTGTGCAATCAGCATCGGCCCAGCATTCCCAAGGTGACACTCGGCCACGATGGCCAAGGTGTCAGCGCCAAAAAGATACGCATTGGCAACAAAGACTGACGCAAGCCGCAAGCAACTGCAATCGGAGCCTGCCCGCTGCTCATCCTTCAAATCCGGCCCGGCGATGCACGGCAGCGAATGCGGCGCGGCGCGGCGGCAATGACGGCGGTTCGAGTAGCTGGTGGAAGCTGTGGCAGCTGTTGCAATCGGCAGAGACCTTGCTTCCGCCTGACAGGCGCGCGGCTGGCGCGCCATGGCATTGCCGGCAGGTCGCGATCGGCGGCAGCAGCACGTCGCTGGCCAGTTTCGACGCCGTCGTGCTGGTGTGGCAGGCGACGCAGGCGGCATCGCCGGTCTTGCGGTCAAAGATGCGGTGCTGCTTGTGCCCGAAGCGTGCCCGGGTCAGATAATGGTCGCCCAGGGTCACCGGCGCGACGACAGGACGGCCACTTGCGCTGCTTATGGCATGGCATTCGCTGCACAGGCCCTTGGCGCCAAAGACGGCCGCGACCGCGGCTTCGGCCCGCCCGCGTGCCTGCGCCGGGCTGACCAGGCCAAGATCAATCGCTTCTGCTTCTGCGAGCCGGCCCGGTGCGCGGCGGGCAAAAGCGATTGGCTGCAAGCCCGGCATCGACCTGTCGACATGCGGCGCCAGGCTGCGTGACAGATAGAAATCCCGGATGATGCCGGCGACTTGTGCGGGCTTGCCATGCGGCAGCGTGCGCAGGGTGCCGCCGTCCCGCGCAAACGCCAGATCATGGCAGGCGCCGCAGTCCTTCTCCATGCTTATGGGGCGGAAGCGGATGCCGTCTGCATCCGGTTCGTGGCAGGATCCACAGCCGAGCGCGCCTCCGGGCCCGACCTTCAGGCCCTGTTTCTGCGCCATGTTGGCCACGGCGCCGCGCGGCAACTGGTGCAGGTCGTGCGGATAGACCAGCCCGGAATTTTCGCGCGCCGTCGATTCCAGCACGGCGCGGCGGAACAACGGGGTCGTCGCCGATGGCTGTGCCACGAGCCGGGGCCGGAACTGTGGGTGCCCGGCCCAGTCCGGCACATTGGTCAGGCTGGTGTCCGGCAGGCGATTGTTCAGCCCGGCGTGGCAATCGGTGCAATATTGCTCGGCGACTGTGGTGACGCTGGCTGGGCCTTCATGCTCGCGGTGGCAACTTGCGCAGCGGCCAGCCGGGAGGCCGAACTGGCGGTGGGCAGCACCAATGACGCCGGTTTCGGGCAATTGCCCGCGCGCAAGCCGGTCGGGCGCTGCATGTTCCGGCAGGGCATCCGGCTTGTGACAGGCCTGGCAGGCGCCGTCCGTGACCGACACGAACGCCTTTTGGTGGCAGGCGCCGCAATTGTTCGACAGGCTGGCATGAACGCTCGATAGGCCGCCCGTGGACCAGACCATGTCGGGCGTGAAGGCGGCCTTGTCGGCTGCAGCCACAAGGCCCGTGCCAGCCACGGCCACAGGGCTTTTGCCCGGCTGCGTGGCCGCCGTGATCATAGCGCCCGGCAGCACGGTCTGCTCGCCCATGAAGTGCAGCAATGGCCAACCGAGCAGCCCGAGAAGCACAAGCAGCGCACCAATCCAGGCCATTGCCCGCTTGCTCGGCATGGCTTCGCCGAGCGAAAAAATGCCGGTTTCCAGCGCCGCGTCGGCGGCATCCACCGGGGCAATCACGCGCTCGGCGGTTACTGCGATGCTGCCATCTTCGTGGGGTGACAGCAAAAGCCGGTGGCTGGCCAGATCGATTGCCGGATTGTCGACCACGGCCAGATCGGCACGGCTGACGAATTTGCCGTCAATCGCGACGGGCACGCCGCCCAGCGCCTCGACCGCGACCCGCCCACCCGGCAATTGGACCAGCCTGACATGGCGCAGCATGATGCCCAGATCGGCGATCTGGATGTCGCAATCGGTGCCGCGTCCAACTGTGATCTCGCTGCCCGGCAATGCGCGGGTGCGGATGATGTCGCCGCCGTCGGCGCGCTTGGCAATCTGGCGGATGACAAAGCTCATGCGCTGCCCCCCATCACCAGTACAGGAACACGGAAAGGACATGCGCTGCCAGCGCCGCGATCAGCGCGAAGGTCATCGGTACATGGATGTACAGCCACAACTCCAACAGTGTTTTCATGCGGATGTGGCGCCGCGCCTGGGACAGCGCGGCGTCCTTGCGTTCCAGCAGGAACTGTATTTGTTGCAGGCGAGCGTCGGGCCGGCCGTATTGCTTCTGGGCATGGACGCGCGCGGCGATACTATCCAGCGCCCGGCGGTTGCCGCAGGCCGGTTGCCGCGCCGTCAATCGCTGCCACAGGGAGCCGGCGATATCGCATTGTTCCAGGCTGAGGCGCACGATCCCGGCATCTTCGCGCCCCAGTGGCTGCGCAGCGCTGTCGAGTTGCCGATCAATGGCGCGGATCGCCTCAAGCATCTGCGGCTGGGTCATCTCGCCGCGATTGGCAGACATTTGCTGCGGCAGGGCCGTGTAAGCGCTTACGCCCCATAGTCCCGAAAGGATGACGATCATCATCAACGTCCAGGCAAGGGTGTGGACGTTCCAGCCTAGCTGGAAACCGGTGTGCAACGTGCCGATGACGATCAACGACAGCCCGAGCCAGACATGCGCGCTGGTCCAGGCCTTGAGGCTGTAGGGGCGCGGCGTGACGATGCGTTTTCTGAGACCTATCAGCGAGAGCCAGATGATGAGCAGCAGGGCGACGCTGCCCAGGCCATAGCCAAGCCAGGTCCCGCCGTTCGGGCGCGGGAGCGGATCATGGAGCGCATAGGCCAAGATGGCGATCAGGCTGATGGCGGCGGCCACCTTGGCCCAGCGGGCGTGCCTGTGACCCAGAAAGCCTTCATGGGCAGTATCGCGCGCTGCGCCGTGCACGGCCTTGCCCCGCAAGATGGCGCGGGTTGCCATCAGGACTTGCCCCGGCACATCAGGACTGGCCGCGTTCCATGAGCGACACCGACAGAAACTGTTCGGGCGAGACACGGATGGCAGCGCCCGTCGGACATGCCCGAACACAGGCTGGCCCGCCTTCCTGGCCGGCGCACATGTCGCATTTGATCGCCTTCTTGGGCTTTTCGGCATAGGCCTTGTCGGCCTTTTTTGACCATTTGGCGCCGGGCTCGCCGGGGCCGGGGCCGGCGCCGAACAACAGCCAGGAAAACAGCCACGGTTTCTTCGGCGGCACCTTGTCCATGCGGATCACGCCATAGGGGCAGCCACGCTGGCAATTGCCGCAGCCGATGCAGGTGTCGTCGATATAGACTTCGCCAGTCGGGCCACGATGGATGGCGTTTGGCGGGCAGTCGGCCATGCAATGCGGGTGTTCGCAGTGCCGGCACGAAGTCGGGACGTGGAGATGTGCATAGGTGCGACCCGCCTCCCGGTCCAGCCGCGACAGGCCATCATGGCTGTCGGCGCATGCCTTTTCGCAATTGTCGCAGCCCACGCAGAGCTTTTCATCGATGAGCAGCACATCGGTGGCCTCGCCAAGGCCCTGGTCGACAAGGAAATTGGCAACACCAGTGTACATGTCGACCACGCCGGTAAAACCGTCCTTCTGCGATTCGACATAGCTGTTGATCCGGCTGCGTGTCGTCATTTCGGCGCGCAGCCGCACCAGCAGTTCGGGCTTTGCCGCCAACAGCGCGCGGAACGGCGCCCCGGCCAGTCGGATGACATCGCTCTTGATCGCGGCCCGCACCGTGGCGGTGCGCGGGCCGCCATCGATGACGCCCATTTCACCGACATAGCTGCCCGCCGGCACATACGACAGGAAGACGGATTTGCCGCCGATGGATTTCTCCACGACCATCGAGCCCGAACGGATGATGAAAATATCGTCGCCGGTATCGCCTTCGTGCAGGATGACCTCGCCGGCCCGTATGGTTTCAACCTTGGCGCCGGCTATCAATTCGGTAAGATCGGCCGGTGTCAGGCCGGACTTGAAGATCTGGAGCAGGCTGCGCTCCGTTGTGATGCGGGTGATCTCGCGCGCAGCGGCCGGCACCTGGCTCATCAGCTTCAGGGCGGCGCCGCGACTGATTTCAACGATGATGCAATCGGTGCCAGCACGCACCGTTGCGCCGCGCCGCCGGCCGGAAATCAGCCCGACCTCGCCAAAAATCGTGCCTTGGTGCAGCGGCACCGTGATGGCCGGATTTGCGGGATCGACCTCGACCAATACCGTTCCCTGGGCCAGTCCGAACAGCGACGAGCCGGTGGCGCCGCGTTCGAAGATTACCGCGCCGGCACGGACCAGGCTGACCGCCGAGTCCAGCATGAATTCCCGCATCTGCAGCGTGCCCATGCCCGACAGGATCGAGATGCTGGACCGCAGGCGTTCCAGCCATGTGGCAACACTGTCATTGCCCGGCAGGTCGGCAAATTTTGCCTCCAATATCGGCTCGTCCGCCGGTTTCAGGCCGCTATTGCCATTGATGAATTCGGTCACGTCATTGCCCTGGTTCATGCAATGCTTGATCAGCGGGTAGCCGGCGAGCGCGCCCACGACGTAAATGCCGGGTGCCGTCGATTCAAAAGTGGCGGACAGTCGGGGAAAGGCCAGCCGGTCGGACGAGGCAAATTCGACGCCGCAGCTTTCGATGAAACCGCGCGGCGGGGCCGACCCCATGCGGGCGATGACCCGGTCGCAACGGACGCGCACTTCGCCGTCGCGCGTATCGAGCGTGATCCAGCCGGGCTCGATACTGCGCGCCGATGATTCGGTCATCACGGCGATGCGGCCGGCGTTCTGCGCGGCCATCAGCGCCTTGACGTTCGCATCCTTGGCGGTGGCGAATTCGGCACCGCGGTTGACGAGTGTCACCGCGTTGTTCTGGGCAGCATCGGCAGCGAGCCCGAGTGCGTTTTCGATACCGGCATCGCCGCCGCCGATAACGAAGATATGCTCGTCATTGTACATGGCCGGATCGTCCAGCTGATACTGGACATGGGCGCCGTCGCCGCCGGGACAGGCCATCAGATTGGGATTGCCCTGGGTCCCGATGGCCAGAATGACGGTGTCGGCAATGATGTCCTCGCCATTGGCGAGGGTGAGCCGATATGGCGGCGCCAGGCGCTGGATTTCGCGGGTCTCGCTGCTGCCGTCCCTTTTTCGGGTCACAAGTTTCATGATGCTGCCGGGGATGGGAGCGCCGGTGCCGACAATCGCCTTCACTTCGGCATTATGGCGGACATGCACGCCTGCCGCCGCAGTCTGGTCGTTCCAGGTGCCCAGCACCGTTTCGCGCTTGCCAGCGTCGAAATCGAGCGGCGCGCGCAGCACCAGTTGTGACGGCGTCGCCATCACATGCTTGCCTTTCTGGTATTTGAAGATGGTGTCGGACAGATGGTCGGTCTTTTCGAGCAGCACATGTGACAGGCCGAGCTTCGCCGCATGGGCGGCGGCGCTCAGTCCAGCCGGGCCGGACCCGACAATGGCGATGCGATAGACCTCCCCCAACGAAAAAAGCCCCCAAACGCTTGCCCGTGCGACTTATAACACTCTACCATCCTGACGCGTCTCGGCTAGAGTATGATTACCTGTCCAGGATCCTGCCCGGTCCGCCACCAAGAGTAGTTGCGCCGCCATGATTGCCGAAATCGGCCATTTTGCCTTGATACTTGCATTGCTGACCGCTGCGTTGCAGGCGGTGTTGCCGATGATCGGCGCGGCGCGCGGCGATGTGGCCCTGATGGCCTTTGGCCGCAGCGCGGCGCAATTGCAGGCCGTGCTCATCATCATCGCCTTTGGTGCGCTGATGACGCTTTTCGGCATGTCGGATTTTTCGGTGGCGCTGGTCGCATCCCATAGTTCGCTGTCGCAGCCCTTGCCCTATCGGCTAGCTGCGACCTGGGGCAACCATGAAGGCTCGATGCTGCTTTGGGTGCTGGTGCTGGCAATATATGGTGCCGGGATCGCGCGCTATGGCGATAACCTGCGTGCCAGCCTTGCGGCGCGAACGCTGGCGGTACAGGCGATGATCTCTGTAGCCTTTCTGGCCTTTTCGCTGTTCACCTCCAATCCGTTCGCGCGGCTATCGCCGGCGCTGCTCGATGGGTCCGAGTTGAACCCGCTGTTGCAGGACCCCGGCCTCGTTTTCCATCCGCCCCTGCTGTATCTGGGCTATGTCGGCTTTTCGGTCACGTTCA
The DNA here is from genome assembly GCF_031430775.1 of Sandarakinorhabdus sp. GTDB lineage: Bacteria > Pseudomonadota > Alphaproteobacteria > Sphingomonadales > Sphingomonadaceae > Sandarakinorhabdus. The sequence goes on from NZ_JANPCD010000024.1 coordinate 17,371, forward strand.
GTTTCGCCGTCGCCGCCTTGCTCGAAGGACGGGCAGATCCGGCATGGGCGCGCTGGATGCGGCCCTGGGTGCTAGCGGCCTGGGTGCCGCTGACCTGCGGCATCACGCTAGGGTCGTTCTGGGCCTATTATGAACTGGGCTGGGGCGGCTGGTGGTTTTGGGACCCGGTGGAGAACGCCAGCCTGATGCCGTGGCTGCTCGGAACCGCGCTGCTCCATTCCGCGATCGTCACGGAAAAACGCGCGGCGCTGGCTGGCTGGACGATCCTGCTGGCGATATTGGCGTTTTCGCTCAGCCTTGTCGGCACGTTCCTGGTGCGCTCGGGTATTCTGACGTCTGTCCATGCCTTTGCTGTCGATCCGGCGCGCGGGGTGTTCATCCTCGCCATGATCATCGGCGCCACCGGCGGCGCGCTGGCACTGTTCGCCTGGCGGGCGCCGCAGCTGAAATCCGGGGCGTTGTTCAGCGGCGTCAGCCGTGAAGCGGGCCTGACGCTCAACAATCTGTTCCTGATCGCGCTGACCACCGTTGTGTTTCTGGGCACCTTCTACCCTGTCATAATGGAGGCGTTTTCGACTGACAAGATTTCGGTCGGGCCGCCTTATTACAATCTGGTGTTCGTGCCGCTGTCGGTGCCGCTGCTGCTGCTGGTCACCGTCGGACCGATGCTGTCATGGAAGCGTGACAGCATGACGGCGCTAGGCCCCAAGCTTGGCTGGCCGTTGGCGCTTGCTTTGCTGGTCTTTGCCGGTCTTGTAGTGTTTGCCGGGCCGTCGCGCGCGGCGGCGGCGTTCGGCATGGCGCTGGGGTTCTGGTTACTGCTGGGCGGCGTGCTGGTGCTGGCGCGGCGCTGGCGCGGGACGGGCGGGCTCGGCAGGCTTTCTTGGCGGCTGGTCCGCACGACGCCGGCCGCTGTCATCGGTCTGGCGCTGGCACATTCAGGTCTGGGCGTGACCACCGCAGGCATATCGGCCATGAGCGTGTTCGAGGCCTCCAGCATAACGGTCATGCGGCCGGGCGAGACCGCCAGCGCCGGCAGCCTGTCGGTGACGCTGCGCGATG
>NZ_JANPCD010000025.1:0-11643 GCF_031430775.1 Sandarakinorhabdus sp.
GACATGAAGATCGAATGGGCTGATGTGACCATCCTGCCCACCGATGACCGGCTGGTGCCGCCAACCGATCCGCGTTCCAATGTCGGCATGCTGGCGCGTATGTTCATGCCCAAAAAGGCGCGTGTCGTGCCGCTGTGCGCCGGGGAAACCGATCCGCAGGCCGCTGGCCGCGCCGCCGACGCGCGTATTGCCGACCTCGAATGGCCGCTCGATCTGGCCTGGCTTGGTGTCGGGCTCGACGGCCATGTCGCGTCGATCTTTCCCGGCCCGGATTTCGACGGGGCATTGAACGGCCCCAAGATCCGCCGTGCCATGGGTGTCCGTCCCGACCCGATGCCCGCCGACATGCCGGTCAACCGCGTCACGCTGACCAAATCGGCGCTGGTGTCGGCCCGCACCGTCACGCTGGTGCTGACCGGCACCGAAAAGCGCAAGCTGGTGGAAAAAGCCCTCAAGCAAGGCGCCGCCAGCCCATTGCCCATCGGGCGGCTGCTTGCCGATCTGGAAATGGACATCGACATCCACTGGTGTGCTTAACATTCCAACGCCCCAGCATGAGGCGACGCTAGGCTGAAGCAAGATAACTTAGGGCTTCCGGTGAAACACCGAGAAGCCCAATTGATGCGCTCGTTTCAATGCATCCGCACCATGGAAGTCTGTGGAGCAGAAAATGCAGCCCTCGTCACGGAGTGCGTGTACAAATATCGCCTTTATTGAGTACGATTTTCCCTTGGCTAACAAGAAACGCGTTCGTGAAGGATTGCGCATACCTACATTTCTATAAAATGTCACTTCATCAACACGTTCGGCGGCAAGAATCGCAGAATCAACCGAGTTCTTGCTGATTCTTGAAACAGCATCTGTTGCTTTTCGGGCGGACATTGTTGCTTCCCCTGTGACGACAGGAAACATTAACCGCAGAAATACTCAATGCCAACACGTTCATTGCTCTGTGGCATGGCTGTCCATGCCATCAGCGCAACCTGTTTTGTGTCGTCCGCACTCAACTCTTGACCAAACCCTTTTCGATCAGGCTGTTGGCGCAATCCACGATCGTCTGCTCCTCGGGCCGCATCGTCCAGCCCAGCGTGGTCATCGCATGGGCCGAGCTGGCCTCGCGGACCTTGCCGAGTTCGGGTGTCACCATGCGGATGGTGGCGTCGAAACGCGAGACGATGCGCAGCAGCCAGTCGGGCAGGCGGCGGGTCGGCACGCGCCGCGCCCTGGTGCCGAGCCGGGCCTTGAGCACATCGGCAACCTCGCGGAACCACAGGAACTTGCCGCAGGCGATGAAGCGTTCGCCGTCCATGCCCGGCGCCGTCATGACGCGGACGTGCAGGTCGGCGACATCGCGGACATCGACGATGCCGAAACCGATGTTGGGCAGGCCGGGCAAGGCGCCATCCAGCAGCCGCTTGATGATTTCGAGGCTGGTGGAAAAATCCTTGCCCAGCACCGGTCCCAGAACGGCGGCCGGATTGACGCTGACATATTCCATGCCGGCACCGCTGGCCGCCATCCAGTCGCGCGCGGCGCGTTCGGAATAGGTCTTGGACCGGATATAGGCATAGGTGTCGGGATTGGCGGGGTCGGTCCAATGCTGTTCGGTGAAGACCGGGCGCGGTTCGGGATGGCCATAGGCGATGGCGGCCATCGAGCTGGTCATCACCACGCGCTTGACGCCGGCGCCATGCGCAAAGCGCAGCGCCCGCAGCGCGCCTTCACGGGCCGGCACGATGAGGTCGTTCTCGTCCTTGGGTTCTGCATCGGGAATCGGCGAAGCAATATGCTGGACATAATCGCAGCCCGCCACCGCTTCGGCCCAGCCGGCATCGCTTGTCAGATCGGCCTGGAACAGCTGGAGATCGGGCAGGCCCAGCGCGGAGCGCACCTCGTCTGCGCGCGCGAGATTGCGAACGGTGCCGCGCACCGTCCAGCCTTCGCGCGACAGCTGCTGAAGGATGAACCCGGCGATATAGCCCGAGGCGCCGGTGACGAGAACGATGCCCTTGCTGTCCATGTCGTGTCTCCATTGCTACGCACCGCAGAACCTGACCCGAACCTTGGCTGAGCGGCAAGACCCTGCAAAGCGACAGTCTTGCCATAAAAACACCGGTCCGGCCTTGGCAATTGCGCGCTGCTCGCCCATGCAACCCGAATGAACCCGCTGCCGCGCCGCGAATTTGCCGTGCTGTTTGCCGTGCTGCTGACCGTGGCGGCGGGCAATACCGCCTTGCAGACCGTTTTGCCGGCAATCGCGCGGGTCATCCAGATCCCCGACATGCTGGTGGCGATCATCTTTTCCTTTTCGGCGCTGCTATGGACGTTCAGCGCCCCCTATTGGGCGCGCCAGTCCGATGTGCGCGGCCGACGCCGGCTGATGCAGCTTGGCGTCATCGGCTTCATGGTGTCGATGCTGGGCTGCGGCGTCGTCATCCTCGCCGGCCTCAATGGCCTGCTGGTGCCGATTGCAACCTTTGCGCTGTTTGCGACGCTGCGGTCATTGTTCGGCATCTTCGGCTCGGCGTCCAATCCGGCGGCCCAGGCCTATGTCGCAGCACGCACCAGCGAGGCCGACCGCACGGCGGCGCTGTCCAGCCTGTCCTCGGCCTATGGGCTGGGCACCATCATCGGGCCTGCGCTGGCACCGCTGTTCATCATCGGCGTGGTCGGGCTGTCGGGGCCGATGTTCGCCTTTGCCGCCATTGCCGCTGTCGTGCTGGTCGGTGTCACGCGCTGGTTGCCCGACGATGACCCCACCCATTATGTCGCCGGCGGCGGCGCGCCCTCGAGCGAACCTATGGTCAGCGGCGCCGCCACCGGCGCCAGCGTCGCCGCCGCCGCCCATGGCCGACCGCCCAATCTGTCATGGCGCGACAAACGCTTGCTGCCGTTCATGATCTTCGGCTTTTTTTCCGGTTCCATCCAGGCGGCGACTGGCCAGGCGCTGGGCTTTCTGATCATCGACACCATGGGCGGTAACGCACTGGAGGCGCAGCATGCGATCGCCATTGCCTTCATGGCGGGTGCCGGCGCAACGCTGCTGGCGCAATGGGGGCTGATCCCGATGTTCCGGCTGACACCGCCGTCATTGATGCGCTGGGGCACCGCCATCGCCGTGTTCGGTACCGCCGGCATTGCGATGGCGCCGGATTTCTACACCATGGTCATCGCCTTTGCCTTCATGAGCCTGGGCTATGGCCTGGCGCGCCCCGGCTTCACGGCCGGTGCCAGCCTTGCGGTTGGGCAGGATGAGCAGGGCGGTGTCGCCGGCGCGGTCACATCGGTCAACGGCTCGTGCTTCGTTCTCGCGCCGGCCATCGGCATCGGCCTGTACCAGATCGGCGGCGTGCTGCCCTATTGGCTGGGCGCCGGTGCGCTGGCGCTGCTTTGCCTTTATGCGCTGAGCAGTAAGCAATTGGGTGCCGAACCTGGCGAGCATTTCGAATAGCCCGTTCGGGGGTGCCAGCTGCGCGCTGCGCGTCTTGCCGTCACAAGAGAAAGGGCGGCCAGGGTTCACACCCCGACCGCCCCTGTTTTGCATCCTGCCGACAGGCTCAAACCTGAGGGGCGGGCTCGCCAAAGCCGCCGCGGCGACCGGTCTTGGGAATCGCCGACACGCCGGCCGTGCCGCGCGACACCGGGGTGCCGGTGCCGGTGTTGCGGTCGATGGCTTCGCCGGCGATGATCTTCTTGATCTCGTCACCGGTCAGCGTTTCATACTCGAGCAGGGCAGCTGACAAGGCGTGCAGTTCGCCGATATGGTCGGTCAGCAGCTGCTTGGCACGGTCATAGCCCTTGGTGACGATGGCGCGCACTTCGCTGTCGATCAGCTGCGAGGTCTGCTCGCTGACATTCTGGGTGCGGGTGACGCTGTGGCCCAGGAACACTTCGTCCTGGTTGTCGGCGTATTTCAGCGGGCCGAGCTTGTCGCTCATCCCCCATTGCGTGACCATCGAGCGGGCCAGATCGGTGGCATAGCTGATGTCGGACGAAGCGCCGGACGACACCTTGTCATAGCCGAAGATCAGTTCTTCTGCGACGCGGCCGCCCATCGACACGGCCAAATTGGCGTACATCTTGTCGCGGTGATAGCTGTACTGGTCGCGTTCCGGAAGGCGCATGACCATGCCGAGCGCGCGGCCGCGCGGGATGATGGTGGCCTTGTGGATCGGGTCAGATGCGTCCTCATGCACCGAGACGATGGCATGGCCGGCCTCGTGATAGGCGGTCATCTTCTTTTCATCATCGGTCATGACCATGGTCTTGCGTTCGACGCCCATCAGGACCTTGTCCTTGGCGTCTTCGAAATCGCGCATGCCGACCAGGCGCTTGTTGCGGCGCGCCGCCAGCAAGGCCGCTTCGTTGACCAGGTTGGCGAGATCGGCACCGGAAAAGCCCGGCGTGCCGCGCGCGATGGTGCGGGCATCGACGTCGGGCGCCAAAGGCACCTTCTTCATGTGCACGACCAGGATTTTTTCGCGCCCTTCGATGTCGGGGCGGCCGACCACGACCTGCCGGTCGAAACGGCCGGGACGCAGCAGGGCTGGGTCGAGCACGTCGGGCCGGTTGGTGGCGGCGACGATGATGATACCTTCGTTGGCATCGAAACCGTCCATTTCGACAAGCAACTGGTTCAGCGTCTGCTCGCGTTCATCGTTGCCGCCGCCAAGGCCGGCACCGCGCGAGCGGCCGACCGCGTCGATTTCATCGATGAAGATGATGCAGGGTGCCGACTTCTTGCCCTGTTCGAACATGTCGCGGACACGACTGGCGCCGACACCGACGAACATTTCGACGAAATCCGAGCCCGAGATCGAGAAGAACGGCACATTGGCTTCGCCTGCGATGGCGCGAGCCAGCAGCGTCTTGCCGGTACCCGGCGGGCCAACGAGCAGCGCGCCCTTGGGAATCTTGCCGCCAAGGCGGTGAAAACGACCCGGATCCTTGAGGAAGTCGACGATTTCCTGCAATTCCTCGCGTGCTTCGTCGATGCCTGCGACATCGTCAAAAGTCACGCGCCCTTCCTTTTGCACAAGCAGCTTGGCGCGCGACTTGCCAAATCCCATGGCACCGCGGCCGGCGCCATTCTGCATCTGGCGCATCACGAAAATCCAGATGCCGATCATCAGCACAAACGGCAGCATGTTGATCAGGATGCTGGCGAACAGGCCGCGTTCCTCGGCAGGCTTGGCATCGAAGCGCACGCCCTTGGCGCGCAGCCGCTCGATCAACTGAAGATCGCCGGGGTTGAAGGTGCGATATTCCTCGTCACTGCCTGTTTTGCCGATGATTTCCTCGCCGCGAATTTCGGCGGTCTTGATCGCGCCTTCATCAACGCGCGTCAGGAAGTCCGAATAGGCCATGGCCGTGCCGGTGCTGGAGCGCGACGGCCCCTGCATCACATTTACAACCACAACCAGGCCCAGAAGAATGACGAACCACAGGCCGATATTCTTCATCCAGGGGCTGGGCGGGCGCTTGCTTGGTCCTTCGGACATGCTGTTTCCTGTCGATACTGGTCTTGCCAAGATAGGCGACATCGCCGCCGTTGCAATCAGCCTGTGCTGTTCTGTCCCGATTACGGGGCATTCCGGGCCGAATTGCGGCGCGCAGGCGCCAAAATGAAGCGCCACGGGGGTCCGGGCATCGCCTTGACCCCCGCCACAGTGCCACTGAGGCCGGTCCCGAGTCGCGCTGCCAGCCGGGCGATGTCGCTACCTCGAGCAACGCTGCCGGGTGCCATGGCCGTGATCGCGCGGCGCAGCAATCGGTGGACAAGCTCGGCCGGCAGGCCCGCGACATCGAGCAGGAGCGCCTCACGCTCCCGCCGCGCGGCGCCGGCCCAGGCGCGATCCTCGGCCCAGTCCAGCGCGGCGGCGGCCTGCGAAAGATGCGCTGCGGCATCCGCGATGTGCGGGGCCGACAGCCAGGGCGTGGCGGCCAGCAATTGCCTGGCGGCGGTGCGATCAAAACGCGCGCTGCGGTTGGCCGGATCGGCAAACACCTGCCAACCGGATGCGAATCTGTCCAGTTCGGCACGGCGCAGCGCCAGCAGCGGCCGCACCAGCACCACGTCATCAGCCAACGTCCGGCGGCTGCGGATGCCGGCCAGCCCGCCGCTGCCACTGCCGCGCGCCATGCGCATCAGCAGGGTTTCGGCCTGGTCATCGGCATGATGCGCGGTCAGCAGCAGGCCATGGCCATGGGCCGCGCACCACCCGCCCATCAGCCGGTATCGCGCGGCGCGAGCCAGTGCCTGGATATTGGCCGTCGGTTTGTCCCCCGTCCATGTCAGCAGGGCGTGGGGTATGCCGCGCGCCGCGCACTGCCGGGCCACGCTGGCACAGACATTCGCGGACCCTTCGGCCAGGCCATGATCGACCGTCAGCGCCGTGATCTGCCCCGCAAATGCCTGTGCAGCCAACGCCAGCAACGCGGTGCTGTCCGGCCCACCAGAAACGGCGATGGCGATACGGCAAGCTGGTGTCAGGGGCCGTCCGGCGGCCGCCGCAGTCAGTGCGGCAAGATCAAACCCCGGCGTGTCACGCCGCACATCTGGCCTTCAAGCGCTGTGCGGCCGCGGCTGTTTGCTGGGCGGGCTTGAGCGTGGCGCCATAAACGCTGCTCAGTTCGTCCAGAACGCGGCATGCCTGTTCGGGCTTGGCGAGGCCATGCAATGCCGCTGCCAGTCCGAGCAGGCCTTCGGGGGCCTGAATGGTGCGGGGCGCCGACTGGTACAGGTCGAGAAAAGTCTTGGCCGCCGGCGCGTGCTGGCCGCGCGCCGCCTGGCTGCGGCCAAGATTGAGCTTGGCCTGCGGGATACGCGGCGATTTCGGCCAGGCGGCGATGAATGCGGTCATGGCGGTTTCGACGCCCGGCCAGTTCTTGGCGGCGATCAGCGCCTGTCCAGCCTTCCAGTCACTGTCCACGGTGGCAGGGCCAGCGGTGGCTGGCTTGATAGCTGTTGCTATCGGCTTACCCGCAGCCGCGGGCACGGCAACGGCTGACGGCTTGATGGCAGCAGCGCCGGTTTTGGAAGGCACGGGGCCTGAGACGGGCCTCGCCATCTCCTGCGCGGGTTCGGCTGGGGGCACCATGGCTGTTCCAGTCGGCTTCTCCAGCGCGCCCAGCCGAAACTCGATATCGCCCTTCATCCGGGTTTGCGCGTCCTCCAGCTGGCGCAACTTGAATTGCTGGGCCTCGATCTGGCCGGTCAGGCTGCGCAACTGGCCCTCAAGGGCATCGACGCGCGCCGACAGATCGGCAATCGGCGCCGATGCCGGATTGCCGCCGGGTTCGGCGGGCGCTGCGACCGGGGCGCGAATCTCCGGCTCGAAGAATCGCGGGTCGCCGCCTGGGAACACCTTGCGCTGCACGGCGCGCATTTCGCTCTCCAGCTTGCCGACGCGTTTGTCGATGCGGCCGTCATCGGCCACCTGTGCAGTCGCTGGCACAGACAGCAACAAGGCAAGCATGGCAAACCGTAAGGACATATCAGGCCCCTGTTGGCGTCTGTACCGGCGTCGTCGGCGCTTGCGCGGGCGCCGGCTGAGCTGGGGTGAACCGCGCTGCCAATGACGCCGCGTTCAGGCCAACCCGGTCGATGGTTTCCACCGGGCCGCCAAGTGCAGGCAACGCACGGCCGCCCACAGTGATCGTCAACGCGCCCGCCTTGCCGGTGCGCAGCAGCAGCGTGTCCTGGCCGGCCGGCACAACAAAGCGCTCGCCCGGCGTCATGATGCCCATCCGGGCAACAGCGCGGGTATCACGGTCATAAATCTTGACCCAGACATCCTCGCGCGCCGTGAGCACGACCTCACCGGCAAGAGGCGGCATGGCCATTGCTGTCGCTGGTGACACTGCCGGCGCCGGCAGTGCGGCGCCCGGGCCTGCCAGCGGCGCGGAATCGATGGTTGCCGCTGCCGGGTCCACCATCTGCGGCGCTTCTGTGGCCGGCGCCTGTGCCACCACGGGAATTTCAGGATCAAAGGCGCCGGCGCCATACAGGCCGATCGCCACGACCAGCGCGACAATCACCGCCACGCTGGCAAGGACAAGCTGGCGCGACGGCATGCGCCGTTCGTCCATCGGCTCGTCCTTCATGGCGGTCGGCACGTGCGGGGTCAGCTGGGTTTCGCTCTTGAAACGAGTCGCCATGGTTTCGGGGTCCAGCTTTACCGTCCGGGCAAAGGCCTTCACGAACCCGATGGCATAAGGCAGCGCCGGCAGCGCGTCATGACGGTCATTTTCCAGGGCCAGGAGATGGCGCAACGGCACCCTTGTTTCATGGGCGATCTCTTCAAGGCTCGATCCCATGGCCTCGCGGGCGGCGGCCAACAGGCTGCCTACCGTTTCCCGGCCCAGACCGGTCATCGATCCGCTGCTCAACGACACGCCAATACCTTCCGCTTCATGGTGCGGTTCTGCCATCGGGCGACCCTCCCGCTTTGTATCTAGGTGCCGCTCAAGGCGACCCGAGTCAATGGAGCGCGCCGCACGGCGCGGCAGTCGCACGCCGGTGTGCGACGGAGGGCGCTGACGCTGCACTGCACCATTTTTGCCAGGAAACTCGCACACAACTTGCGCACGAGGGGGCAAACCGGTTATGGGGCCGCGCCCGCCTGCTTCATTGCAGGCACCTTCCCGGCTTTTCCCCCCTGTTTTTTCAGGCGCCATTTCAGGACCCCACGATGCCGCTCCGCAACATCGCGATCATCGCGCACGTCGATCATGGCAAGACCACGCTCGTCGACCAGCTTTTCCGTCAGTCCGGCACGTTCCGCGACAACCAGCGCGTTGCCGAACGCGCCATGGATTCCAACGACCTGGAAAAAGAACGTGGCATCACCATTCTGGCGAAGTGCACGTCGGTGGAATGGCACGGCACCCACATCAACATCGTCGACACGCCCGGCCACGCCGATTTCGGCGGCGAGGTGGAGCGCATCCTGTCGATGGTCGATGGTGTGGTGCTGCTCGTCGATGCCGCCGAAGGCCCGATGCCGCAGACCAAGTTCGTGACCGGCAAGGCGCTGGCGCTGGGTTTGCGTCCCATCGTCGTCGTCAACAAGATCGATCGTCCCGATGCCCGCGCCCAAGAAGTGCTGGACGAAGTGTTCGACCTGTTCGTGACGCTCGAAGCCAATGATGCGCAGCTGGATTTCCCGGTCATCTTCGCGTCGGGTCGCAATGGTTATGCCGGCCGCGACAGCGACGTGCGTTCCGGTGATCTCAATCCGTTGTTCGAAACAATCGTGTCGCATGTGCCGGAACCGGCGGGCGATCCCGATGGTCCCTTCAAGATGCTGGTGTCGCTGCTCGACCGCGATTCGTTCGTCGGCCGCATCCTCACCGGCCGGGTGATGTCGGGCACGCTCAAGGTCAACACGCCGATTCGTTCGCTCAACCCCGATGGCAAGGTGGCCGAGGAAGGCCGCGCCTCCAAGATCTTTGCCTTTCAGGGTCTTGAGCGCGTGCCCGTCGAGGAAGCCCGTGCCGGCGATATCATCGCTCTGGCCGGCCTGACCAAGACCACGGTCGCCGACACCATCGCCGACATCAGCGTTACCGAACCGCTGCATGCGCAGCCGATCGATCCGCCGACCCTGTCGATGACCTTCAGCGTCAATGATTCGCCCTATGCCGGCCGTGACGGCAGCAAGGTGACCAGCCGCATGATCGCCGACCGTCTGGTTCGCGAAGCCGAAGGCAATGTCGCCATCAAGGTTACCGAAAGCGCCTCCAAGGACGCATTCGAAGTGGCTGGCCGCGGCGAGCTTCAGCTTGGCGTGCTGATCGAGACGATGCGCCGCGAAGGCTTCGAGCTGTCGATTTCGCGCCCACGCGTGATTTTCGGCACCGACGACAAGGGCAAGCGCACCGAGCCGTACGAAGTTGTCGTCATTGATGTGGACGAGCAATATTCGGGCACCGTTGTCGAGAAGATGGCGGGGCGCAAGGCCGAGATGACCGACATGCGGCCATCGGGCGGCGGCAAGACGCGCCTGACGTTCTCGGCGCCGTCGCGCGGCCTCATCGGTTATCATGGCGAGTTCCTGTCCGACACGCGCGGCACCGGCATCATGAACCGCCTGTTCGAGAAATATGGTCCCCACAAGGGCGCGATTTCCGGCCGCGCCAACGGCGTGCTGATCTCCACCGAAAGCGGCGATGCCGTGGCCTATGCGCTTGGCTATCTGCAGCCGCGCGGCACCTTGATGATCCAGCCCGGCGAATCCGTTTACCAGGGCATGGTCATCGGCGAAAACGCCCGTGACGATGACCTGGAAGTCAACCCGCTCAAGTCAAAGGCGCTGACCAACTTCCGCGCCAGCGGCAAGGACGATGCCATCGTGTTGTCCCCGCCAAAGCGGCTGACACTTGAACAGGCCATTGCCTATATCGACGAAGACGAGCTGGTCGAAGTCACGCCCAACTTCATCCGCCTGCGCAAGATCCATCTCGATCCCAACGAGCGCAAGAAGGCCAGCCGCGCGCGCGCCGCCAGCTGAAGGGGGCAGTCGACCGAAAAACAAAAAGGCCCGGAAGCTGTTGCTCCCGGGCCTTTTTGTTCGCTCAAGACGCGTCAAGACTTTGTTTACCATACTTGCTGACGAAGCGTAATGCCAGCCTTACATTAATGCATTATTTACACTTATTAATTCAATAAATTCAATTGGTTGTTGGCTTTTGTCAATTGGCACGCAAGTTGCATAACTGTTTACATCGCTTGCAATCAAGTTTGTTAAGTTAAGGGGTTCGACACAATGCGTAAGGTTCTCGCCGCAGCCGCACTGGCAATGGCAATCGCAGCGCCATCCAGCGCCGCGTCCATCCTGAACGGCAGCTTTGAATCCAGCCTGGGTCTCAACCCTCTCGGTTGGCGTGTTACTGCGACGGGCGGCCGTACCGGCGCCTTGTTCGTGGTTCCCGCCAATTACATCCCGTCTTTTCCGGCTGCTGACAGCGGCCGCAACGCCCTGCGGATCCGCAGCGGCGTGTCGCCGGCAAACACTTGGACGCTGGCCCAGACGGTCGCGACGAACACCGGTCAGGCGTACATCCTGCGCTTCTCAATGCTGAACCAGGGTCAGAACGCCACCGAGTCCGTAAATGTCACGGCTGGTACCGGCACTTTCTCGCTCGGCAACACCGCACCTTACGGCTGGACCGATTTCACGCTGCCGTTCTTCGCGACGAGCGCTTCGACGATCGTTTCGTTCACGATGCGCCACACCGGCCAGCAGTCGTTCTACATGTACCTCGACTCGGTTTCGCTTTCGGTTCCGGAGCCAACCAGCTGGGCGATGATGCTCGCCGGCTTCGGCATGGTTGGCTTCGCCGCCCGCCGTCGCCGCAAGATGATTGCCGCCTGATTTATCCGGCACATCGCGAATTCAGGAAAGGGCGGGGGTCACTCCCCGCCCTTTTTCTTGTGTCCGCCACATGGACGCGCGTGGCTCGGACCCGAAGGGGTTGCTGTCGCCGCCCTGCCCTGCGACATCGCTGCGGCTGCACATTCCCAAAGCTTGCGGCATAGAAAGTTGCCTGAACGGCGCGCCCAGGCAGTGCCGATGGAGAGATTTGTGACCGACGATGATACCCCAAACGCCGCGGAGCCAGTGGCCGCCGCGCTTCCCG
>NZ_JANPCD010000026.1:0-1517 GCF_031430775.1 Sandarakinorhabdus sp.
TTTTCATCCATGGCAGCAGTCTATCGCGGCTTCCACCGGTTGAAACCCCGCTTGCCGCACTTTGCGCAGGCAGGCACACAGGGCCATGGCCATTTCCCTTGACGCTTCCATCGAACGCTTTGCCGTGCGCGGCGCCTTCACCATCGCGCGCGGCGCCAAGACCCATGTCGATGTGGTGTTGGCGCAAGTCAGCGATGGCCGGCACATCGGCCGCGGCGAAGGCACCGCCATCTATTATCACGGTGACACCGCCGAACTGGCGCTGGCCGCGATTCTGGCGCAGCGCGGCGCGATTGCAGCCGGCGCCGCCCGGCCCGACCTGCTTGGCCTGATGCCGGCGGGTGCCGCCCGCAACGCGCTGGATGCGGCGCTATGGGATCTGGAAGCCAAGCAGGCCGGCCGGCGCGTCTGGCAGATGCTCGGGCTTCCAAGGCCGCAGCCGATGCTGACCGCCTTTACCATCAGCCTGGGCGATGCCTCGGCCATGGCGACTGCGGCTCATGGTGCGCGGGGCCGCGAGCTCCTCAAGGTCAAGCTGGGCGGCAGCGACGGCACCGATGGCGACATCGAGCGCATGAAGGCCGTTCGCATGGCCGCGCCCGATGCCCGGCTGATCGTCGATGCCAATGAAGCCTGGGGTGCCGCCGACATTGCCCGCACCGCCGCCGCACTGGCGCTGCTTGGCGTCGAACTGATCGAACAGCCGGTGCCGGCCGGGCAGGACGCAGTGCTGGACGGCGTGCGCAGCGCCGTGCCTTTGGCGGCGGACGAAAGCTGCCAGACCCGCGCCTCGCTTGACGAAATTGTCGGCCGCTACAGCCATATCAACATCAAGCTCGACAAGGCCGGTGGTCTGACCGAGGCACTGGCGCTGGTCCATGCCGCCCGGATGCGCGGCCTGGGCGTCATGACGGGCTGCATGTTGTGCACCTCGCTCGGCATCGCGCCGGCCTTTCATGTGGCGATGCAGGGACAATATGCCGATCTGGACGGGCCGCTGTTGATCGAGGACCGGGCGGACGGGCTGCGCTTCGAACATTCCGATGTCTGGCCGCCGGAGGCGCAGCTCTGGGGGTGAACCCCTTACCCTTGATCTGTTGCGTACTGCGTCACGCTCTCGAACATCACCTTCAGCGCATGGCGCTCGGCGTCCGTCAGCTCGGGCCGCCAGACTTCGAACAGCAAGATCGCACGCGGGGCATCGCTGTCGTTCCACGCTTCATGTTCGATGCTGTCGTCGAACAGCAGCACCTCGCCGGCGCGAACGGCGCGTGTTTCTCCGCCGACGCGCAGCCGGCAATTGTCGGGCACGATCAGCGGCAGATGGCAGATCAGCCGCGTGTTGAGCATGCCATTGTGCGGCGGAATATGGGTGCGGGGCTGCAGGATGGAAAACAGCGCCATCGGTGATCGCCCGGCAATATGGGGCATGGGCGCCGCCGCCAGCGCCGCCATGGTCGCGGGGCATCGCTGTCGTTCCACGCTTCATGTTCGATGCTGTCGTCGAACAGCAGCAC